>DATBMR010000185.1:0-30270 GCA_036554745.1 Binatia bacterium | reverse complement strand
CTAGCAGGTTGCTGAAAAACTCTTTCAGAGTCCTTCGACAGGCTCAGGACGAGCGGACCAGAGCTTGAATTGCCTGAAGAAAATCCGTGCATGCTGAGCTTGTCGAAGCATTCGCAACCGTTTTTCATCAACCTGCTAGGCCGAAATCTTAACTGAATGGTTCGTCTGAATGGCGAGCAAGTGCAACCAGGGTATTCTCTTCCCCCTACGGGTATTCCACTGACTTTGAAGCTCGGGACACCAAACCGTAGCGCGAGAGGAGATGACCTCTAGCAGGCTACTGAAAAAAACTCATAGGCGTCGTTCCGCTCAGTCGCGTCGCTCCAACGTGCTCATTGGCGAAGGGCTAAGCGCCAAGCGCAAGGGCTCCCGCTCCGGGCTCTTAGCTCCATGCTCTTTGCCCATCGCGTTCTTTCGCGCCCTCTGAGATCTTTTTGAGCAGCCTGAAATCCGGTTTTTTCATCAACCTGCTAGATTCGAGGTGCTTTTCACTGCGGCGGGAACAGTTGCAAGCCTGGTTCAGTTACCTGGATGGAAAGGAATATCCTCAAGCGGCAAAAGCGAGCCCCGACGATTTTTATGACAACTCCTTTGTCGTCATGCTGGAGAAATCCGGCTTCTTCGAAAAATTAACGCAATTCAAGTAATCCACCGGCCGGGGATTTCCGGCCGATCGCTGGCGAGGTAACAATGTTTCGATCGTTGTGTTGGAGCTTGAGCCTACTGTTCGTTCTCGGCATCGGTGCCTCTGCCGGTCGGGCCGAGGACCGCGTGCGCGTCGGCTGGGCGGCGATGACCGCGTCACACACGCCGCTCTGGGTGGCCCAGGAAAAGGGAATGCTGGCGCGCCAGGGTTTGCTTGCTGAGCCGATCTTTTTTGGCGCCGGGCCGCCGGCGATGCAGGCACTGATAGCTGGCGATCTCGACATCGTCGTTACCTCCGCGCCCAATGTTGTTAATCCGCGCCTCGGCGGTGCCGATACCGTCATGGTCTTGTCGATCATCCCGACCTTCATCGACCACATCATCAGCGCGCCCAGCATCACCAACCCCGAACAGTTGAAGGGGAAGATCGGTTCGGTCAACCGATTCGGCAGCATCTCCGACATGGGCCTTCGGCTAGCTCTAAGAAAGCTCGGTATCGATCCGGAGCGGGACGTACAAATCGTGCCGGCCGGCGGCAACCCCGAGAGGCTGGCGGCAATATCTAAAGGAATTTCTCAATTCACCATCATGAACGAGCCGTTTATCAAGGAAGCCGAGCGTCTGGGCTTTCGCGATCTGGTCAACATGGCGACGCTAAAAATCCCTCTGCACGGAAACGGTTTGGTCACCCGTGAAAGCATCATCAAGGCGCGCCGTCCCGTGGTGACCAAGTTTGCCCGCGCGGTGACTGAGGCGATCCATTTCATAAAAGCCGACAAAGAAGCGACCAAGGCGGTTATTGGCAAGTACACAAAGCTGAAAGACCCGGAAGGGCTCGAGCGCACCTATCGCAACTATACGGCAGTCTTGATGGACGTGCCGTATCCCGATCCGGCCGGCATCAAAACTCTGCTCGACGACATGGCGCCGCGCAACGCCAAGGCAGCCGCCGCGGACCCGAGAATCTTTGTCGATCAGAGCTTTGTTCAGGAAATGGAAACCAGCGGTTTCATAAAACAGCTAAACCGCTAACCCCCTTCGGCGCACCGACGAGCGAGGTTTTCGAGAGAGAGCTCATGGCGGTACTATTTGCTCTCGGTTTCCGGCCCTTCTTTCTCTTTGGCGGCATTTTCGCCGTCTTGTTGGCGGCTGCCTGGATAGTCGTTTTTGTCGGGGGGTTCGCATTCGACACTTATTACGGCCAGATCGCCTGGCACAGTCATGAAATGATTTTCGGTTATGCGGCCGCCGTCATCGCCGGTTTCCTGCTCACTGCCGTGCGCAACTGGACCGACCGACCGACGCCGGTTGGCAGTGTTTTGGCGGGCATGGTGACGCTCTGGCTTTTCGGCAGAATTCTGCCGGTGTTTCCTGCAGATTTTTCGGCTTGGTTCATTGCTTTGATCGATCTCGCCTTCTTGCCGGCGCTAGCTCTCGGTATCGGTGTGCCGCTGGTGCGGAGCGGTGAACGGCGAAACTTGCTCTTCTTGCCTCTACTGGCTGCCTTATGGGCGGCGAATTTTTTGGTTCATGCGGAAGTCCTCGGTATTGCGCCGCAACTCGCGCGCAGCGGAATCTTTCTCGGCCTCGATCTCATCATTTTGTTGATCGTCATCATGGGGGGCAGGGTGATCCCTTTCTTCACGGAACGGGCGCTTCCGGATGTCATGATCAGGCGGTGGCCGACGATCGAATGGTTGTCGCCGCTCAGCGTGGTGATTTTCTTGTTGCTGGATTTGTTTCTTCCCGACACGGTATGGTCCGCTGTCGTTGCCGCCTTCGCCGCCTGCATTAACGGCATTCGCCTCGCCGGGTGGTACGCTCATCGCTATTGGGGTGTGCCGCTACTCTGGGTACTGCATCTCGGCTATGGCTGGATCGTTCTGGGATTTCTCTTAAAAGCCGGCGCGGGCTTTGGGATCGTTCCGCCTCAGTTTACCATCCACGCATTTACCGTCGGCGGCATCGGCGTGCTAACCCTCGGCATGATGGCGCGCGTGGCTTTGGGGCACACCGGCCGCGCGCTGACTGTTGGCACTGCAATGGCAGGAGCGTTCGGGTTGCTAAATCTGGCAGCCGTAGCGCGTGGTCTATTGCCGATCTTCTATCCCCAGTGGTTTTCTCAACTCATAACAACGAGCGGCGTCTTGTGGGTCTTGGGGTTTCTGATCTTCGTTGTCATTTACACGCCGATTCTCACCCAGCCGAGAATCGACGGCCGCCCCGGCTAAGCCGTGGATCTTACGATGACAGACGAAATTCGCCGGGGGCTTAACTTGCGCCTGATTGCTTCGGCGGATTCTCAGACAGCGATCTGGCTTCGATAAAAACGTGCTTGATCTTTTCGTGCGTCCGGTGAATGGCCTTTTCTAGCCGCTCGACTGCAGACTCTCGTTCTGCGCCAGATAAACCATCGCGGAATTGAACACGCATGGTCAGCAGGACTGTATCCGGGCCGAAGTGCATCGTCAGCGGCCGCTCGACCGCTCTTATCCCTGGCTCGGCCTCAGCCAACGTCTTGATGCTTCGCAGGGTCTCGGGATCGGCGCCTTCTCCGACCAACAAACCTTTGCTTTCGTAACCGATAAAAAACGCCACCGTCGTCAATATCAATCCGATGACAACGGAGGCGGCGCCGTCAAGATAGGGATTATTGAACTGATGCGCGAGAAAGATTCCGAGCAGTGCCGCGACCAGGCCGAGCATCGCCGCGGAATCCTCGAATAGCACGGTGAACGTGGTTGGATCTTTACTGCCGCGGATCGCCTGCCATGTGCTCTGGTCGCCTTTAATGGCCTGAAACTGCCTGAAGGCAATAACGAAGACGATGCCTTCAAAGATCATCGCGAGTCCAAGGACCGCGTAGCTCCACGTCGGATCTTGCAGCGGAGCAGGGTGCAGCAGGTGTAGGATTCCCTCATAGATGCTGATGCCGCCGCCAACGCCGAAAATCAGCATCGCGACGATCAGCGTCCAGAAGTAAAGCTCCTTACCGTAACCGAATGGGTGGGCTTCGTCGGCGGATTTTTTGCTCTCGCGTATGCCGAGCAGCAAAAGTCCGCCGTTGCCCGTGTCGACCAGCGAATGGATCCCTTCGGATAACATCGCCGAACTGCCGGTAAATGCGGCCGCGGTAAATTTGGTAAGCGCAATGGCGGCATTACCGGCTATTGCGGCATAGATCGCCTTTTTGGATTCTGCCATTCCCTTTGCCTCTGCGTTGCGCCAGGCAGTTGCTTAGAACGTTCGTGCGCGCAAATGCCTGAAGTAGTAGCTTGAAGTTCAGGCCGCTTAACATCAAGCATTTGGTGTTCACAACCAGCTAATCTCGTGAGGAGCCGGTCAGGTAGAAAGCTTCACGGTTCTTCATAGCCGAAAGGGCGTACCTGAAGTTCGAACCGTCGCGGGTCTCTCGAAAAAAAAAGACCGCCCCGTTTCTTTGAGCGCGGAGGCAGGTAATCGAGCGTGGTCTGGCTCCGTTCGAGCACCTCCGTACCATTCTTGAGCTGCCCTTCGACAATCACTCCTTCGGCGGTTGAACTGCCTTGGTTGACCGCGGTGATTTTCACCAGATACCCGTTGCCGGTTGGCGCTACGGAGTCGATTGAGAGTGCCACATCGGGCGGCAGGTGATTTTTTCCGAGGGCTGCATACAGCAAAAAGCCGAGCACGCCGCTGACGATCACCAGTCCGATGCCGGCAACGATCCACTCCCATATCGGAATAGTATTGCTCTGTTGTCGGTTCTGCGCGTTCGCCTCTGAACGAAGTTGCGCGATCGCCGCCGGTTTGGAAGTCTCCGTCTGCTTTTCGCTTTGGTGCTTCATCCGCGCCATCGTCAACTCCGGACTACAGAATCAGCCTTGCCGCCGCCGCGCCGACCGCGGCAGGAAAGCCGAGCACGATCAGAATCGATATTGTTTGCTGAAAAGCGAGACCTTCGGTTCGTCCAAAAGTCCAAAGCATATAGGCGCTCATCAAAAGTGCGACCGCATAGCCGACGATCGTATAACGTAGAAACACGCTCCAGAATGGAGTTCCTCGAGGTATCGACGCTGTTCCCTGAAACTCCAGCGTGTAGACGAACGCATGCATGATCAGGATCGAGACTAGCGCGAGGGCGATTGAATGCCACGTGCTCATCTGGTGGGCTATCAACATCATTTCCTCTGTGGGAGCCACATTGAACGCCAGGAAGAGAGCGCCCGCGGCCATAATAAAAATCTCACCGCCGTATCCGGCATGGCGTTTTTTCTCTTCCTGCTTTTGTGGGTCACTGCCGAGCTCGCTTTGCGCAAACATCGCCCCGATGCTGCCCGGCACGGCTTGAATCGACATTTTTCCAATAATCTCGTGAGCCGACATGCCGGCCTCAATGACCGAAAAGAGACTTAGGGTTGTCGCCCCGGCAACGAAGCCAACGGCTAAGGCGACAAAGGCGTCGAGCGCGTCGTCCTTGAGTCCAAAAGTTTCCTCGAAACCCATGTAATGAGAGAGGCCGATCAAAAGCGGGATGGTGAGCAGCAATAGCAGGGCGAGTTTCAGAGTGTGAATGGAAAATCCCAACCACCACATCTCCATGGTCATCAGAAT
The DNA here is from genome assembly GCA_036554745.1 of Binatia bacterium. Taxonomy (GTDB): domain Bacteria; phylum Desulfobacterota; class Binatia; order UBA9968; family UBA9968; genus DP-20. The sequence continues at coordinate 25,032 of DATBMR010000185.1, read as the reverse complement.
CGGCAACGAGAAAATGAGCGCTCCGCCAAACGCGCGGGCAAGTCCAATCGCAAAGGCCTGGGCGGCCACTTTCTCGCCGCTTGCTCCTGCTCCTGCTGTTACACTGTTGAGATGTTCATTTCGGGAATTTTTCCTTTTCACCCAGCACCTCTCGGTGCGCGTATGAGCAATGGGTATGCCGTTTTGTGTCCGGCGAACGGCGCCGTGCCACCGCGTTTTCCCCTGTAAATCAGGGCCGCCGAAAGATCTGAGACTTACAAGGTTTCGTCCATTCAGATGGCGTCAGCACCAACCCAGCCGGCCAGAAGAGGAAGTGGAACGCCTATTGCTCGAACGGCTTGCCCTGGGAGCCACTGCGGAAAATCTTTCGCAAAGGCTACGGTTGTTGTCCCAACAACGAATCGAGGCTGGATTACGTTTCCCATCTTTGGGACGAGCCAGCTAGGGTGGCATCTGAATCGAACGGCCTACTCCATCCGGTTTCAATGCGGTCCAGACCGCCGGCGTCGTTCCCGCGACTCCCGCCGCGTTGTCCTGCTGATCTCACTGCTGCTTTTGGCAGGCTGTGGTGGTTCACAGTCGGCGCTTGCACCGGCCGGCCGCGCGGCTCAGGACATTGCGGCGATTTTCTGGTGGATGACCACAGGGGGCATGGTGATTTGGATCGCGGTGATCGCGCTGACGATCTATGCCGTGCGGATTCCGCCCGAAGCTCACAATCAGCGGCGAACCAGTTACCTGATCATCGGCGGCGGCGCCATCGTGCCGACGATCGTGCTCACTGTGATGCTGATTTACGGCCTGGCTCCGCTGCCGGCTTTGCTCGCGCCCGCGCCTGAAGGCAGCCTCAGAATTTCCGTCTCGGGCGAGCAGTGGTGGTGGCGGATAGGTTACCAGATTCCCGGCAAGGAGCCTGTCGTCCTTGCGAACGAAATCCGTCTGCCGGTTGGCGAGCCGGTCGAGTTTCGCCTGGAAAGCCCCGACGTCATTCACTCGTTCTGGATTCCTTCGCTCGGCGGCAAGATCGATATGATTCCAGGCCGTGTGACGCGGCTTTCGTTGACGCCGAGCAAAACCGGCGTCTTTCGCGGCGCCTGCGCCGAGTACTGCGGCACTGCTCACGCGCTGATGAGTTTCTACGTGGTCGTCCACGAAAAGGAAGATTTCGCCCGCTGGCTCGCTCATCAGCAAACGGCGGCGCGCCCGCCGAGTGCGCCGCGCGGATTGCGCGGCCAGGAAATTTTCTTGGCGAACGGTTGCGGCGCGTGCCACACGATTCGCGGCACTCCCGCCAGCGGCGTCATCGGACCCGATCTAACACACGTCGGGAGCCGGCTGAGCATCGGTGCCGGGGCCTTGCCGATGACGGTTGAGGCTTTGGCGCGCTGGATCGCGCGCACCGAACACGTCAAACCGGAGGTGCTCATGCCGCCGTTCGGCATGTTGCCAGACGATGAGCTCCAAGCGCTCGCAAACTATCTGGAAGGGCTGAAATAATGACGTTCAAAACGTTCAACCGGTTAAAGCCGTTCAAACCGTCGGCGCCCCCACCTTCATCCTCCCCCGCGTCGACGCGGAGGAGGAAAGAGGAGGGGGTTCGAACGGAGGATAGCGATTGAGAGCACGCGATTGAACGGCTTGAACCCGATTTATGTCATGACATCACGCGACACCAAACCTTTGACTGCGCCGCCGCCGGAAAACGTGCGCCGCGCGCAGGCCGAGCGCCTGCTCAAAACCTGGGAGACGCCCGGCGGGCTTCGCTACTGGTCATCGGTCAATAACTCCGACGTCGGGGTTTGGTATACCGGCATGACTTTTTTCTTTTTGCTATTCGGCGGTGTGCTGGCGCTGCTCATGCGCATCCAACTCGCGCGCCCGAACAACGATTTTCTTTCCGCCGATCTGTACAACCAGGCTTTCACCGTTCATGGCTCCGTGATGATGTTTCTGTTTGCGATCCCGGTGTTCGAGGCGATCGCCGTCTTGTTCCTGCCGCAGATGCTCGGCGCCCGCGACCTGCCGTTTCCGCGCCTTTCCGCATTCGGTTTCTGGTGCTTTCTTCTGGGAGGGATTTTTCTGTGCGGCTCGATCTTTTTCGACGCGGCGCCGCGCGGCGGCTGGTTCATGTACCCGCCGCTGACATCAACCTACCAGTCGGGCATCGGCGCGGATATTTGGCTCCTGGGTTTTTCATTCATCGAAATCGCCGCCATTGCCGCCGCCGTCGAAATGATCGTCGGCTCGCTGCTGACCCGGCCGCCGGGAATGCGCATCAACCTCGTCCCGCTCTACGTCTGGTACGTGCTGGTGGCGGCGGCGATGATCTTATTCGCGTTTCCGCCGCTCATCGCGGGCAGTATGCTGCTCGAGGTCGAGCGCGCCTTTCACTGGCCGTTCTTCAATCCGGCCGGGGGCGGCGATCCGCTTTTGTGGCAGCATCTATTCTGGCTTTTCGGCCATCCGGAAGTCTACATCATCTTTCTGCCGTCGGTCGCGCTGATTGCGATGATCGTGCCGACCTTCGCGCGCCGGCCGATCATCGGCTACAGCTGGATCGTGCTCGCTGCGGTCGGCACCGGTTTCTTGAGCTTCGGCCTGTGGGTTCATCACATGTTCACGACCGGGCTGCCGGGAATTTCGATCGGACTGTTCTCGGCGGCATCCCAGGCGGTGGCGCTGCCGACGGGGGTTCAGATTTTTTGTTTCATCGCGACACTGGCAGCGGGACGCGTGGTCCATTCGGTGCCGATGCTTTACGCGTTCGGCAGTCTGGTGATCTTCGTGCTGGGCGGTTTAACCGGCGTCATGGTGGCGGTGGCGCCTTTTGATTTCCAGGCCCACGATACGTTCTTCGTCGTCGCCCACTTTCATTACGTGTTGATCGGTGGTGCGCTCTTTCCGATCCTCGCGGGCTGCTATTATTTCTTTCCGCTCATCAATGGCAAGATGCTGTCGGATAAGCTCGGCAAGATCGGATTCTGGCTGGCATTCACCGGCTTCAACATCGCGTTCTTGCCGATGCACTTGACGGGGCTGCGCGGCATGCCGCGGCGAGTCTTCACCTATCCCCCAGAGTTGGGCTTCGACACGCTCAATCTCGTTTCCACCGTCGGCGCGTTTATTTTGGCGGCGGGTATGGCGGTCGTGTTCTGGGACATCGTCCGACCGAAGAAAAAACAACCTTATGCTGAGCGCAACCCGTGGCAAGCCGGAACTCTCGAATGGACTCAAGAGATGCCCGGCAAGCCGTGGGGCATTCGCTCGATTCCCGAGATCGACAGCCGCTATCCGCTCTGGGATCAACCGAATTTCACGCGCGACGTCGATGAAGGCCGCTTCTATTTGGCCGACGCCGAGGAAGGCAGACGCGAGACGATCGTGAGTTCGGTAATCGACGCCAAACCGCGCCAATGCGCGCGGCTTCCCAGTTCGACCTTCATCACGTTGTGGGCCGCGCTCACCACCGGCGGTTTTTTTATCTTCGGCACCTATCATTGGTGGACGCTGGCGCTGATCAGCCTTTTCATCGCCTTGTGGGTGATCATCTACTGGCTCTGGACCGGCACGGCGGGCATTCCGGAAAAGGACTACAAGGATGTCGGTCTGGGGCTGACGCTGCCGCTCTACGTCTCGGGGTCGAGCTCGGTCGGCTGGTGGGCGGTGTTCATTACGATGATGGCGATGATGAGCGCCTTCATGTCGCTGATCTTCGGCTATTTCTTCTTTTGGACCGTTCGCGATGACTTCCCGCCGGACTCCGCTTCCGGGCCGGGCGTTTTTTGGCCCCTGGTGGCTGCGGCTCTGCTTCTGGCAGCTTGGCTACTCACGTGGCTCGCTCGCGGTTGGAACCGCAATGACTCGGCCGTGGGGTTTTACGCCGGATTATTGCTGGCGGTCGTGCTGGCGGTCGCTGGTGGCGCCGCGCTGCTCGCCGGGCCCTGGTTCACCGGCCTTGACCCGAAGAGCCACGTGTATCCCGCGACGGTATGGATCCTGGTGATTTGGACGGCGGGATTGGTAGCGGTGGGAGTGATCATGCAGCTTTACTGTGTCGCCCGCAGAGTCGCGGGGCGGATGACCGCACGCTACGATATCGACATCACGAATGTGACGCTGTATTGGCACTTTGCGGCGCTCACCACCGTCATCACGGTGGCTGTCATCGCCGGTTTCCCCATGGTGGCATGATCCACTTTCGATTTGCGATTTTCGATTGCTCGGAACAATGGGGGAACGCTGTCGGATTTCGGCTGGGCACAGTTTCGGTAACCAGGCTTTTCGAGCTTTAAGTCGTTCATCTCGATAGGACAACTGTCGAATAATCGAAAATCCAAAATCGGACAAGACTGTGGCGACTCACCTGCCTGAAAAAAATGAAAGTTTGTGGCTGCTGACGATCTCGCCGGTGATCTGGGCGGCGCACCTGCTGCTGTGCTACGGCACCGGGGCAATCTGGTGCGCCAAAATCGTGGGACTCGGCGGCTCGCTCGCGACCACCCGGATCGCCATTTTTTTCTATACGCTGGCAGCGTTGGTTGCCATCGGCATCGTCGGATGGATCGGTTATCGGAGACATCGCCTCGGCAGCGCGACGTTGCCGCACGACGATGACACGCCAGAGGATCGACACCGCTTTCTCGGCTTCGCCACTTTTCTGCTCTCGGCGTTGAGCGCGGTGGCGGTTCTCTATGCCGGGCTGGTCGCGGTCTTCATCAGGGACTGCTACTGAGATGCGCGCCGCTGGTGAATTTTTCTGTGCTGGATTGTCAATTTCGAATCTGGTTGTGCGGCCGGAGGACCCGGTTAGCGAGGCAACGATGGGTCATTATGAAATGAAATTGCTGGTATGACGGATCAGAGCATCAGTCGCTACCTTTACTTGTCGCTCGGTCTCGCCATCCTCGTCGCCGTCTGGCTCGGGCCGCTGCCGCGCCTGGCCCGCCAGGCGTTCTCCGCGCACATGTTGATGCACATGGCAGTCGTCGCGGTGGCGGCGCCTCTGCTTGCGCTCGGAGTTGGCGGAACTCGTTTCGATGCTGCGCGCCAGGCGCCGCGGCTGTTTGCGCCGGTCCAAGCGTCCTTGGTGGAACTCGTGATTGTCTGGGCGTGGCACGCGCCCGCCCTGCACCATGCGGCGCGCCATAACCCGGCGATACTGATCCTCGAGCAAGGGATGTTCTTTGTCACCGGCGTTTTCGTCTGGCTGTCGGCCTTCGGGGGCGACCCGTTGAGCCGGCCGAGCCGAAGTGCCGCGGGAATTCTGGCGCTTCTGCTCACCGCCATGCACATGACCTTGCTTGGCGCGCTGCTCGCCCTGAGCCCGCGGCCGCTTTATGCCCACATGCAGGGATTCGGCGAACTTACCGCGCTCGACGATCAACATCTCGGCGGCGCAATCATGCTTCTGATCGGCGGGGTCTCCTATCTTCTCGGCGGCCTCTGGCTGACGCTTCGCCTGCTTTACGATCCAGCGCTGACGCGCAGGAGCACATCCAATGCAGCGCTTTAGGAGTTTCGTCTTGATTGCCGCCTTTGCAGGCGGAGCAATGCTTGCGCTGTTTCAATTGTTCCAGCGAGCGCCGGCGCGCGCACGTGTCAAGCAGCAGCACGGAAGAACAGGGCACAGGGCGAAGCGCTGGACGTTCAGGATCGCTGGTTTTTTCGCGCTGGCTGCAGTGGCTGGTTCGTTGGTGGTAATTTCCGGAATCATGCCGATCAAAGCCAGCTCCGGCCATTGGGTGATTACCGCATGGTTTCTCAACTTCGCCATGCGCCGCTCTGTCGTCACACACTCGCTCGGAACCGAGGTGCCGGCGCTCGCAGACGCGGGACTGGTCGCCAAGGGCGGTACCCATTACGATTTCGGTTGCCGACCGTGCCACGGCGGTCCGAGTATTCCGCAGCCCGCGATTGCGCAGCGGATGACGCCGGCGCCGCCGCACCTTCCTCGAGTGATATCCCAGTGGCAGACGCAGGAGCTTTTTTACATCGTCAAACACGGTGTCAAGTTCACCGGCATGCCGGCTTGGCCGTCCCAGCAGCGCGACGACGAAGTGTGGGCGATGGTGGCTTTTCTGCGAGAGCTTCCCCAACTTACGCCGCAGCAATATTACGAGCTTGTGCGCGGCACGTCGGATAGCGGCGCGGCTATCAACGAGCTTTCAGGTCCGAACGATCGGCCCCAGGCGGTGAGCGAGAGCTGCGCGCGCTGCCACGGCCGGGACGGCACCGGTCGAGGACTGGGCGTCTTTCCCATCCTTGCCGGCCAGCGCCCGACCTATCTCTTCGCTTCGCTGCTCGCCTACGCTCGCGGCGAGCGATTGAGCGGTATCATGCAACCCGTTGCGGCGGGTTTGTCGAGAGAGGCGATGGCTGAGCTGGCGCGCTATTACGCGAACTTTGCCGGCGGGCTGACTGACAAAAGTCCAAATCCAAAATCCAAAAGCGAAAATCCAAAATTGCTAGAGGCCATCGACCGCGGCAGAGAGATCGCCATGCACGGCATTCCCGGCCAGCGCCTGCCGGCCTGTGCCACTTGTCACGGCCCAAGCTCCACGCCGCGAAATCCGATTTATCCCCAGCTCGCCGGTCAATATGCGGAATATCTTGCGTTGCAGCTCACGCTGTTTCAAAAAGCCAGCCGCGGCGGCACGCCTTACGCACACATCATGGCAATGGTCGCCCGCCGGCTCACGCCGCAGCAGATTCATGATGTGACGCATTACTACGCATCGCTCACGGCCAACACGGAAACGGCAGCACGAGTACGGTCGGCCCGGGATTCTTCAGCAATGCGAGAGCCTTAATGGGCGATATAGCGCGAGAAGTGGCTTTGCAATGTACTTGCGCATCGACACGGACCGAATCGGAGTCAAATTCGCATTGGAATAGGGTCATCTATCATGAGAAGCACTTTTTGGCGGCCTTCTTTTCCAGCGCTGCTCATCTCGTGCCTGATCGCAAGCGGCTGCGCGACAAAAATGATCATCAGCGAATGGAGCAATCCGGCGTATAACGCACGATCGCTTTCGTTCAAACGGATCCTGGTGATCGGCACAACTGATCAAACCAGCATTCGCCGTAATTTCGAAGATAAATTCACTTCAGAGTTACGGGCAACCCGCGTCAATGCTGTGCCAAGCTATCAATACATCCCCGAAGACGGGAAGGTGGCCGAACCTCGGCTCAAAGAAGCGGTACTAAAGTCGACCGCCGACGCGGTGATCATCACGCGGCTGTCACGAGTTGAAGAGCGCATCGAAGTAAGCCCCGGCTACTATGATCCATACCCCGCCTTTGGCTTGTACGGTTGGTACTCTTCAGCCTGGTACGGCGGTCTTTACACGCCACCGACGATTTATTCGTACTCGGTATATTTCTCGGAGACCACCCTTTACGACGTGGCTAAAGATGAGGTCGTGTGGAGCGGCACGATTCGAACGATTGATCCGGATAATGTCAACGAAGCGATCGATAGCTATGTGAAGAGCGTGATCGCGGCGCTCAAAGCCAAAAATATTCTTCCAGAATAAGGGGCCGCATGGGTCTAATCTGCGGCTAAATTCCGCAGCGAGTTTCGCTACAGCTTCATTCTCGCGTGCTTCCAGTGGAAAATCTAAGGGATATATTAATGCTCTGCGGCGTTACCCGCTAGGTCTTCGTGCTCGACTAGTCGAGATCCAATCCCACAACCTTGGCCGGATTTTTCGTGCACAGAGTATGAAGCTCGTCCCGATTCAAACCGAACGCTTCCATATAGCCGCGGACGAGCCGCATAGCTTCAACCGAATCTGGAAAAAGCGGTTCGCCGGCGTCGCTCGAGAGCGTGAAATGCTCCGGGCCGATTTCGCGGATAGTGTTGTACATGATCTGCGGGTCAACGCCGAGAAGCGGCGAGAGTTCGTCCCAAGTGAAATTAAATAGAATTCCGATCGGGGCAAGCTCCTTCATCATTTCCGTCGAGAGGTTTAGGAACGGACTGAAAGGGTGGTCGATTACAGCGCGTTTGAGTCCGACCTTGTCAACCTCTTCGGCGAGCCGGTAGATTTCCTGGTGCGTGGCGTGGCCGAAAAAAAGCGCCACGTTGCGATCGGCGCAGAGATGCACGATATCGCGAATCTCCGGTTTTAATTTGCCGTTCTCGTCAAGATCGTAGTGGCCGACACGCAGCGCGTCTTGCCAAGGAATCGGGCCGACCCAAGCCGTGTTCTCTCGGCCGTGGACAAAACGTCCGTAGGTTCCCACAGTGCTCATGGTGATCACATGCGTGAACACGGGCAGCCAGACCGCCGCGATGCCGCGGTCGATCATATCGCTCACAGTCTTCGCTGAAATCGGCGCCATCTGCCGGCCGCACACATAGCTCGACCAGCAGGTGATTGGTTCGACCTCTTCTTTTTCCGCCCAGCGATTGACATCCGCCTGAACGTCTTGAGTCGCTTTAACGGGATCTTCGCCTGGAATGCTCTTGAAGAGTAACCCCTTCATCTCCGCCAGCGAAGCACGGCGTGCCAGTGCATAAGGATCTTGCTGGCCCTCGTGGGCGTGGCAGTGAATGTCAATAGCGTCTTTGACCTTGATGTGCGGCGGGTGCACGACGCCCGGTTTGTATTGGGTGCGCGCGGCATAAGATGTGACACAACGTACATGGGTTGGGGTGGAAACGATATTTTGGGCCATGATTTCCGCCTCCTTTGTGGTGCAGATGATGTTGCTACAGGCGCGATGAGTTTGTCAAAGCGTTCGAAAAGCATCACGGGGTTCAAGACGTTCAAAACGGTCTATCGCTGCGTTCCGTTCAAGACGGTTTGGAATATAAGAGCGTCGGCCAAGATCGGAAAGCAAAATTCCGTTTGGTTTTTGTTCTGGAGATGTTGTAAGAACGATCGGATTGATTGTTTAGCTGCCCAACATCTTTTATTTGTCGGGAGGGTTGTTCTGATGACATATCGCTTCTATCCAGGCTTCCGTGCATCCCGTCTGATCCTCAGCTTGGTGCTGCTGCTCCTACCGGAAACGCGTTCTTTTGCGGCGGAAAAAATCAACATGATTTACACCGCACGTGTGATGTCACAGTCCTATCCGTGGTTTGCCCAAGAAGCAGGACTTTTCAAAAAGTATGATCTCGATGTGCCGTTAGTTTTTGTTACCCCTGGCGCTCCGGCGGTGGCGGCGATTTTGTCGGGCGACAGCGAGGTCGCCGTCATTGGCGCAGCAAGCATTACCCGACCGGTGGTCGCCGGCAACAAGGACCCCGTCGTCATCGGCGGCATTAAAAGCTTGCTGACTCACAGCATCGTCGCCAAGCCGGACATCAAGACCCCTGAGCAACTCAAAGGCAAGCGCATCGGCGTATCACGGATCGGCAGCAACCCGCATTATTTCGCCGTCCAGGCGCTGCGCCGCTTCGGCATCGACTCGCGCGAGGTGAACTATATCCAGGCCGGCGGCGCGCCCGAGACGTTGGCAGCCTTGGTCGCTCAGGGCATCGACGCGGCGGTTTTGACCGTGCCAACCGATGCTCAAGCCCTCAAGCTGGGCTATCACTACGTTATTTATGGGCCGGATCTGAAGATCGCGTACGCCGCGACGACGTTTAGCACCCGCCGGTCGATCATCGCCAAGCGCAGTCCTGTTATCGCGCGCTTCATGCGCGCCATGGCGGAAGCGGCCAAAATCATGCACACCGATAGAGAGTACATGTACAAAGTTATCGGGAAATACCTCCGGGTGGATGACCGAAAACTGTTGGAAGCGAGTTACAATGTGGAGAGCAAGTCTCTGGAACCCAGGCTGGAGATCAAGCTCGAAGGCATTCAGTCAACCCTCGACGAGATCGCCCCGGTCGATCCGCGCGCCAAATCGGTGAAGCCCCAGGAGATCGTGGACATGCGCTATCTCGACGAAATGAACAAGAGCGGCTTCATGGATCAACTCTGGGGAGGGAAAAAGTAAAGTTGTGAGCCTTGAGATTTAAGCCAACAGCCAACCTAGCCGCTGCCGAGGCAGCAAGGATCCTTTCACCGCCGAAGCACCGAGTTCACAGAGTTTGGATAATGACTTTGTAAAAAAGGTCTTGTTCTCTGCGTACTCCGCGCCTCCGCGGTGAAGATTTTTCTGGACGCCCGACTCAGCATTATTGGCCTTTGTAGACCTTTTCGAAAAATCCCTCGTCTTCGAGTTTCTTGAGCCAACTTGGGTCGACGATGCGTTCCGCCTTCACCGACGCGGCTCTGGGATTCTGCTCGGTCACATATTTAATTACGGTCCGTGTTCCCTCCAGCGTCGGATAGGGTTTCCGATCAAGTTCTTCCAATGCCTCATTATAAAAATCCTCGGCGGCGTCGGTGTTGCGCAGCCTTAAATTTTTCGCCAGGACCTCCTTGACCGCCTGTTTGTTTTCCTTGTTGAAGACGTAAGCGTAGCCTTCGACGATTGCCCGGGTAAAGCTGTCAAATAATTTCGGATTGGCGTTCATTTGATCCCGACGTGACGCGAGCACCGTGTTCTGATAGGGGATCTTCGCCTGATTCAAGTTCAGCAACTGAGTATAACCCTTGGCGAGCATGGTCTTGGTGGCAAGCCGCTGCAGCATCGCCGCGTCGAGCGCCTTTTGTTCGAGCGCAGCCATGCGTTCCGGGTCCAATCCGGTTTGCAAAAGAATGATTTTGTCCCGCTTGGCATCTAGTTTCAGATAATCGAGCGCGATCAAAGCCGATACATGCGAAGAGCCGCCGAAACGCGCTGTGCCGAGCCGCTTTCCCTTGAGGTCCCCCGCGGTCGTGATGTTGGGTTGGGTAACCAAAGTGAACGGTGACGTGTTGCTGATACCGAGAAACATGGCAATGTCAGTGCCGCCGGCGATCAGGCTGATCAACGCGGCCGGCGCGTTCGCGGCAACCTGGATTTCCCCAGCGGCAAGCATCTGGCTGACCAGAGCCCCGCCCATGACGAAGATCATCTGCACATCGACGCCGTATTTCTCAAAGATCCTTTTGTCCTTCGCAACCCACAGTGGCGTGTTATGAGGCGTGGCAGTCGAAACCGCAAGCTTTAACTGCGGCAACCTTGCCGATTGTGCCAGGGAAGAATCGGCTGCCCCGAGCAGCAGGAGCAGCGCCAATATTCCGATGATCGTTGATTTCTCTGTCATTATTTCGCCTCCAGTGCAATCTTCCGAGAAGCCGCAGCCGGCACTGGTATGTGTTGCATATTGAAATCGCTGGCGCAATTGCTGATCGTCGATAATTTCCGCGAAGCGCGGCGTGCTAGTTACGCGCAACAAAGCCTGTCATTCCGAGCGGTGTGACGAAAATCTGCCTTCGAAGAATCGAACGCGTGGGGCGAATAACAGTTTAAGCCCAGCCTTTCAGAGTGAATTTCGTTGTGGGAGCCATGCCTTTTTCTTATAATCCGCGGAACACACATTTCTCCGTCATCATATCAAGAACCTGGGAGGTTCCGAGATGGATTATGTTCGATGGGTCGAAGCGCTCGACCGATCATTCAATCTTTTTACCCAGAGAGTCGCCGAGCATTTTCCAAATATACTGGGCAGTGTCCTGCTCGTTCTCGTCGGATGGCTGCTGGCACGGCTGCTACGCGCCGCGATCATCCGGTTGAGCAGCCGGCTCGACGGCTTCTTCCGAAGCCAGGCCAAGACCGATTTTCTCAGACGCTTGGGTGTCGAGCGGCCGGCTTCGACCGTCATTGGCGGCATCGTCTTCTGGCTGGTGTTTCTGGTGTTCTTCACGGCGGCCACCGAAACTTTGGGCCTGCCGGTACTGGCGACTTGGCTGAGCGGAGTCTCTTATTATCTACCGCGGATCCTGGTTGCCGCCTTGATCATTCTCGCGGGTTTGTTTGCCGCCAACTTGGCCCGCGATGCCATTGTCGTAACGGCGGGTGCAGCGGGCCTGGCGTATAACGAGCTACTAGGACGTGCGGTTTATGTCATTATCCTGCTTGTTGCGATCGTGACCGGCGTCGACCAACTGGGCGTCGAAAGTCGCTTTCTGACCTTAACGATTACGGTCGTGATCGCCGCTCTGATCGGTGGCGCTGCGCTGGCTTTCGGGCTCGGCTCGCGCACGACCGTGAGCAACATTATTGCTGCCCACTACCTGAGGCAGGTTTACCGAGTTGGTCAAACGGTCAAGATCCGCGATCTCTACGGGCGGATCGCGGAGATCACGCCGACGGCCGTCCTTCTCGACGGTCCGGAAGGCCGTGTCCTCGTGCCGGCGAAGGATTTTAGTGAAGTCGCATCCGTGTTGATGACTAAGGAGAGCCTATGAACGGCGAGGGTTCGCTGGCGCGGGCGTTTATGCAGAAGCACCCTTACGAGGCCGGCTTGGTTTTGGAGAGACTGGCGCCGACGGAAGTTGCGGAGCTGTTCGGTGAGATGCCGCCGGCGACCGCGGCCCAGATTTTGGAAGAGATCACTTCTTCGAGCGGCGCCGCTTGTTTGTTCGCCCTTGCGCTCGACTATGCGGGCGCCGTAATCGACTCGCTTTCGCTCGACGCCGCGGCACGAATGCTTCGTTGCTTGCCTGCCGACGAGCGCGACCGGTTGTTAGGCACGGTTTCCGAGCGACGCGCGACCTCCTTAAAACGCCTCCTCACTTATCCGCTCGGGACCGCGGGCTCGCTGATGGATCCTCAAGTGCTCGCGCTGCCGGAGGCGTTACTGGCAGGGGACGCTTTGGAGCGCGTCCAGCGCACGGCGCAACACACTTTTTATTATTTGTACGTCGTCAATCAGGATCAAAAGCTGGTCGGCGTGTTGAATCTGCGCGAGTTGATGCTTGCAGCCGCGCAGGACCCGCTGTCGACCGTAATGCACAAACACGTAGAAAGATTGCCGGCCAGTGCGACGCTTGCGGCTATCCTGCTCCACCCGGCATGGCGAGAGTTCCACGCGCTGCCGGTTACCGACTCCCAGGAAGTCTTCTTAGGTGCGATTCGCTACAAAACCCTCAAAAGATTGGAGCAGGAAAGCGCCCGGGAGCGGCCGGCCGATGAATCGCTGACCGCCTTATTCAGCCTCGGGGAGCTCTGCTGGATCGGTTTTGGCGGGATGCTCGCCGGGCTTGCGGCAACGGTTTTTCCACAAGCGCTGCCCAGGAGCCGAGACGAGGAGAACACGCATGGCACAAACAAGTGAACCGGCCGCACAGAGCTTGGCGCATACCTACTTGAGCCTTTACCCCGGCGAGGCGGCGCGAGTGTTGGAGACTCTTCCGGTGGACGAGATCGTTGTGCTGTTCGAGCGGCAACCAGCGGCACGGTCGGCGGCGCTTTTCGAGCGCATTCTGCCCGCTCTTGCCGCGGAGATCTTGCAACGCTTGGGCCCGGACGCGGCAAAAGAAGTTCTAGCCAAGTTGGAGCCTGATCGCGCCGCATTGCTGTTGTCGCGCCTCGATCCCGAAACACAAGCAGCTTTCGTGGCGGTTTTGGATGGGTGGCTCGCCAGGGAACTGCAGAGCTTGATGAGCTATCCGGCCGGAAGCGCCGGCAGTCTTATGGACCCGCGCGCGACCCTGGCGCGGCCGGAATCCACGGTGGCAGACACTCTGGAGGCGGTGCATGCCGCCGGCCGTCGGCGGATTTACGACGTCTGTGTCGTTGATGAGGACGGCCATTTGATCGGTACCGTCGCGCTACAGGACCTGGCGGTGGCGGATGGCGAGGAACGACTGGAAGAGTTATTGCGGCTGGCGCCGGTCAGCGTGAGCGCGATGGCAACGCGCGAAGAGCTCGTTGACCTTATGACCCAGCATCGATTGTCGAGCCTGCCGGTGGTCGACGCGCATAATAGAGTGGTCGGTATCATTCGGCACGACAAGTTGATCGCCGCGGCCCAAGAAGAAGCCAGCGCCGACATCCAGACCATGGTCGGTGCCAGCAAAGAAGAGCGAGCGTTATCGAACGTTTCGTTCGCGGTCCGCAAGCGCCTGCCTTGGCTGCAAATCAATCTGGTGACCGCGTTCCTGGCGGCAGCGGTGGTCGGAATCTTCGAAGGGATCATCGCCAAGTTCACGGCCCTGGCAGTTCTGCTGCCGATTGTCGCCGGACAATCGGGCAACACGGGTGCTCAGGCGCTCGCTGTCACCATGCGCGGGCTCGCGCTGCGCGAAATACGCCCGCGCCATTGGCTCCGCGTCACGTTTAAAGAAGTCAACGTCGCGTTTTTCAACGGCGTCGCTGTGGCGCTGACCACTTCGCTCGGCGTCTATGTCTGGAGCCGATCGATCGGCCTGGCTCTGGTGATCGGCGTCTCGATGATTATCTCGATGGTTGCCGCCGGTTTGTCGGGCGCGGTGATTCCGATGATCCTGCTCGCTTTCGGACAAGATCCGGCGCAGTCATCATCGATCATTCTGACCACCGTGACCGACGTCATCGGATTTTTCAGTTTTCTCGGCCTCGCGACACTTTTGGCTAGCATGCTGCCAACGTGAGAAGGCACGGAATGCAGGCGACGGCAGGTTCAAAATCCCTCGATTCGATCGATCCTGTGAACTAAAGGAGCACGGATCCGGTTTCAAAATTTTTGCGACCATCGCCGGCAAAGTCCGCTCCATGAAAGAGTTTGTTTCCTCGCTGTTCATGCTCGCTAAATTCCCTCCGCCAGGTTGTATCAAGCCCAAAATTCTAATACCTGTTACGAACGGCTGTTGAATCCGTTCTTGGACGTTTATTCATATTGCGGATGGATTTCGAAGGTTTTCCTTCGGCTTCGGCTGTATGAAAAGGAGGTTAAAATGGCAAACGCGCAATGGCCCCGCGAATTGATGGATGACTTGCGACGGTTGCAGCGGCAATTCGAAGAGCGGAATCCGGGATCTATTTTCGGCGTGCTGTTGATTCTCGTGGTCGTTCTCATTCTCTGGTCGAGCTGGTACACGGTCCAGCCTGAGGAAACCGCCGTCGTGCAACGTTTTGGGCGCGTGCAGCGCTCGGCCGGTCCAGGACTGCATTTTAAAATACCGCTCGGGATCGAGACGGTCCAAAGGGTTCCCACGGCCCGTGTTCTAAAAGAAGAGTTCGGGTTTCGGACCGTGGCGGCGGGTCGTCAGACGCGATCCGTAGGCGGTGATTATTCCGACGAGTCGCTGATGTTGACCGGAGATCTCAACGTCATCGACGTCCAATGGATCGTTCAGTTCAGAGTCGAAGATCCAATCCGTTTTCTTTTTAAAGTCCGCGAACAGCGCGAGACGTTTCGGGCTGTAGCGGAGGCGGTCATGCGTCGTGTAGTCGGAAACAAATTGGGAAGCGACGTTCTAACGGTTGGCCGGGTCGCCGTCGCCGGCGAAGTCAAGGAGGAAATGCAGAAAATCCTCTCCGACTATGAGACCGGCATCCGGCTTGTCACGGTAGAGTTGCAGGACGTAACTCCTCCCGACCCGGTGAAACCGGCCTTTAACGAGGTTAATGAAGCCCGCCAAGATCTCGAGCGTATGGTGAACCAGGCCCAGGAACAGGCGAACAAAGTCATTCCTCGAGCCGCGGGAGAAGCGAAACAGGCGATTGCGGAAGCAGAAGGCTACGCCACCGAGCGAGTCAATCAAGCGCGCGGAGAAGCTTCCCGTTTCACGTCGGTATTGTCGGAGTATCAAAGAGTGCCCGATGTCACTCGACGACGTCTTTATCTGGAGGCTATGAGCGAAGTGCTTTCCGACGCTAAAACCGTCTACATCGTGGACAGCGAGCAACGGGCGTTGCTTCCATGGCTCTCCCTGGATTCCGATGTGGGGAAAAAGCCCCCGCCGCTCCAGGAAGTCAAAGAGGAGGCCAAATCATGAAGACGCCGACGATGTATGCTGTAGGTATTCTATTAGCGGCCGCTGTTCTATCGCTGCTTGGAGTTTTCTATGTTGTGGAAGAAGGACAGCAAGCGATTGTCTTGCAATTCGGCCGGCCCGTCGGAACTC
Organism: Binatia bacterium; assembly: GCA_036554745.1. Taxonomy (GTDB): domain Bacteria; phylum Desulfobacterota; class Binatia; order UBA9968; family UBA9968; genus DP-20. Next base: position 9,091 of record DATBMR010000185.1, on the reverse strand, counting down.
CTGTAACCGAAGCGGGCCTTCACTTCAAGATCCCCTTCATTCAAGAGGTCAGGCGGTTCGAAAAGCGTCTGCTCATCTGGGATGGCGATCCAAACCAGATCCCCACCGCGGGTCGTGAATTTATCTGGGTCGACTCGACGGCGCGCTGGCGCATCGTCGATCCGCTAAAGTTTCTCGAGAGCGTCGCAACCGAGGCCGGTGCTACGTCGCGCCTCGATGACATTATTGATTCCGTCGTCAGGGACTTGGTCTCTTCCAATAATTTGGTGGAAGTCGTTCGTAGCTCGACGTGGACGACTCCGAAGGACGAGGTTCTCGAAGAAGCATCGAAGGAGGTGGTAGAGGAGCTGAAAAAGGAGATCACCCTCGGACGCGAAGGTCTCACTCGCGCCATTTTGGCCGTTGTGCGCAAGATCGCGCCACAGTACGGCATCGAGGTGGTTGATGTCCGCATTAAGCGGCTCAATTACGTTGAAAGCGTGCGGGAAAAAGTTTACGCGCGCATGATCTCCGAGCGTAAACGGATCGCCGCCCGTTTCAGGTCGGAGGGGGAGGGCCGGAGCGCGGAGATTTTGGGCAACATGGAGAAGGAGCTTCGCGAGATACGCTCGACTGCTTACAGGCAGGTGCAGGAAGTGCGCGGCAAAGCAGACGCCGCTGCGACCAAAATCTACGGTGATGCTTACGGTCGGGACAAAGAATTTTACGCCTTCTCCCGCACCCTCGAGAATCTCAAAGAAAGCAAGAACGCCAATTCCGTACTGGTGCTAACCACGGATAGCGACTACTATCGCTACCTCAAGGAGGCCAGTCCTTCGAGCACCCGAGTCCGGAGATAGCGCCGCAGAGCGAAAAGCGATTGCACGAGAGGAAATCAGGCATGCCCTGATTTTCTCGGCGTCATTTGTTGGCCAAAGAGATCGGTGTTGTCCGTTTGAGCGTTCGCTCTTCGCCATGCAGTTGGCGGTCCGTATAATCCGCTGCAAGCTCCGTTTTCACCTGATGGCGCGGCTCGGCGCCGCGCTCCGTGAGCCTGCCGGTGAGGCTTTGGCACGTTCCCACACCAACAGTCCGGCGCCCAGCATGAAGCCGGCGACATCGGCAATCAGCCAGGCGCCTTGCCACGTGGGGAGCATGAGCAGTAAGCCGGCAAGACAAAAGAGGCTCCGGGTAATCCATGTGAATGGACGGAATAGGTAGCCGGCGCAGCCAACGGCAAGGAGAAAGGTTCCGATGGAAGACGCCACCACCGCAAAGAGAATGTCGCTCAACGAACCACGGAGGATGAGCGCTGGATGGAGCGCAAAAGCGAACGGGACAACGTAGGCGGCAATGCCAAGCCGCATGCCGGTCCAGCCGGTTTTCCAAAAATCCGAATGGGCGATCGCCGCTGCCGTGTAGGTCGCCAAACAATCGGGCGGGGTGATCAGCGAGAGCATGCCGAAGTAGAAGAGGAAAAGATGCGCGGCGAGCGGGTCGATGCCGAGCTGAGCGAGCGCGGGAGCGACGAGCACCGCGAGCGTGATATAAACTACCGCCGTGGGCAGCGACATGCCGAGGAGAACGCAAACCAAAGCTGTGAGGCCCAAGAGCGCAAGCACGTTGCCCCCTGAGAGGGTGACCAATAGCAAGGATAGTTTGAATGTCAGCCCGGATAATTGAAGTGCGCCGATGACCAGGCCGGCCAACGCCGTGATGACGACGATGTCGAGCAGAGTGCGGCCGGTATTTTCGATGCAATTAAAGACCTTGGCGAGCGTTGGGCGCGTTTCCTTTTGCAGCACTCCGACGATAAATGTCATGACAACCGTCGCCATACCGGCTTTGCCTGCTTCCCAGTTATCGAACATCAGCACGTAGATCAAAAAGCCAAGAGGAAATAGAAAAACCCAGCCGAACCGCATCAAGCCACGCAATTTGGGAATCTGCTCTCGAGGCAGGCCGCCAAGGCCGTGTTTGGCCGCCTCGAGATCGACTTGCGTGAACAGCGCAAGATAGTAAAGGGCGGCCGGAACGGCGGCCGCCAAAGCGATCTGGCCGTACGGAATATTGAGGAACTCCGCCATCAAAAATGCTGCCGCGCCCATCACCGGCGGCGTGATCTGTCCGCCATTCGAGGCGACCGCCTCGATCGCCGCCGCTATATGGCTCGGATAACCGGTTCGCTTCATCAGCGGAATCGTGATGGCTCCATCCACCGCAACGTTAGCGACAGCGCTACCCGAGACTGTGCCGAACAACGCCGATGAGACGACCGACACTTTGGCCGGGCCGCCGCGATATTTCCCCATGGCGATCAGCGCGGCATCGGTGATAAACTTGTCGCCGCCCACCGCATAGAGGGCCTGACCGAAAAAAATAAACGCGACGACAACACTGGCGGCGACGGTCAGCGGGATGCCGAGGATCCCGCTGGCATCAAGGTAAAGATAGGTGGCAATCCGCTGCCATGACGAACCTTGGGCATAAAGAAGGCCGGGAAGCAGGTATGAGAACTTCGCGTACAAAATGCACGAGACACCGACCCAGACAAGCGCCCAACCCGCCACCCGACGAGTCGCTTCTAAAATGAGCAGGACAGCCATGCCGCCCAAGAGCCATCGCTCCGGGGAAAGGATTCCGAGGCGATAGGCGATCGATGGGTACATGATCGTCACATAGATGCCCGCGATTAGGCTGCCGCAGCAAGCCACCCAGTCGTACCACGGCACACGCTCAGTGGGCTCATCGAGCACTGCTTTGACGCGCAGAAACACCCCGGCCATGCCGAGAGCAAAGAAAAGACCGAGGAACTGTTCTTTAAAGAAGGTCAAGTTGAACAGAACGTGGATTTCACCCGCCCACGCGGCCGACACCGCAGTCAGGGCAAACAAGATGGTCCGCTCCAAAATCTTAGCGGGTCCGCTGAGGGTGCGGAATTTGGTATCTGGGTTAAAATCGTCGCTCATACTCTAAAACTAATTCGTTCAGGCTCTTTGCCTTCGATCAAATCGTCCGACGATTTGGCTTTCACTATGAACACTCTCGCTTATGGGTTCATCGCGAGCAGCTTCTTTTGTGCTTCATCCATTGCTGCCGGCCAACTCTTCTGTTCTTTGAAAAACTGTACAGCGGCGGGATGATAGGGGATGGTCACACCAGGGTCCACGGCACGCTCTTTGGTCCATTCTCTGAAACCGGGATGAATCGGCTTCAGCTTTTCTATGTTGTCCCAAATCCCTTTAAGGATTGCGGTCACGACCTGATCGGAAGCCGACTTGTGGGTCGCGAAGTAAATATCGTAAGCGGTCGTGCAGATGTCTTCGACAATGGCAGCAGCGCTCCCCGCCTTCATCTTCCTAGTGTAGTAACCCGGTACGGCCTCGCGAAGGCGCTTGTCGCCTTCGGCTGAACAGTCATTTGAAAGGTGACGAACTCCAATAGCGGCATCCGCCTCTCGGATTTTTGCCATATTCAAAGCGCCGATCGTGGCGTCGGCGCGGCCTTGAACGAGAGCGTCCACGCCATCGTTCACCGCGGGGACCGGAACCACTTTCACGTCTTTCCAATTTAACCCTCCGCTCGCCAGCGCTCCAAACATATTGAACCAGACCGCCTGGTGCGCCGGATACTCTCCGGTAACTCGTTTACCTTTGAGGTCGTGAACACTCTTCAGAGGCGAGTCTTTCTTGACGAGCAGCCCGATGATCAGGGGTGCACCGCGCATCACGAGGCGAATGTTGGATGAGTGCTGAAAGTCGTTCTTGCCGCCCACTTTAAGCTTTTTTGGTCCGGCGTACGCCATGCCCATGTCGACCCCGTTGACGATGGCGAAATCGATCTCGCCGCCATTCAACAGCGGCAGAAACGTGCTGGTCCCGGTATAGGGCTGGATGTTGACCTGCATTTGTGTCGCCTCGGTCGCAACCTTGGCCAGACCACCTGCCAGCGCGAAAAAAACCGTCCCGGCCGGGTTAGTGCCGACCGTGACCGCCTTGGGTAGTTGCTGTGCTTGTGCAGAACAAATTTGCAGAAGTAACGGCGTGAGCAGTAAACCTAAATAGAATGCGCGAATGTTCAAATCGATCTTCATGAGAATCTCCTCATTCTTCCAGCGAAAAAATTTTTGGATTGCCTGTCGTTGAGTCGCCGGCTCATGGATTGACCGCCAAGAGCTTCTTTTGCGTTTCGTCCATCTTCGCGGTCCAGATCCCTTTGTCCTTGTAAAACTGCACGGCTGCCGGATGATAGGCTGCCGTCACGTCCGCCGATGCGGCGCGCGCGCGCGTCCATTCCTTGAATTGCGGATTGAGCGGCGGCAGCTTTTCGATGTTATCCCAGATCGCCTTTAGCGTTCCTTGCACGACCTCGGCGCGGAGCCCTTTGTGTCCAACAAAGTAGATATCGTAGGTCAACACGCAAGTATCGACGACCACGCCCGGCGACGTTCCCGCCTTGATCGTAGTGAGATAGTAACCCGGCACCGCCTTTTTGACGCGCTCTTCTCCTTCGGCAGAACAATCCAAAGGTATGTAGCGAATGCCAATCGCCGCATCGGCTTCCCTGACCTTGGCTGCGCCAACCGCATGGTTGGTAACGTCGGCTCGTCCCTGCACGATGGCGTCGACGCCGTCGTTGACGGCAGGCACTGGGACCACCTTAACATCATTCCAAGTGAACCCACCGTTCGCCAGGCCGGCATAGAGGTGAAACCAGATGGCGACGTTGGCCGGATATTCGCCGGTCATGCGCTTGCCCTTGACGTCGTGGACGGATTTGATCGGCGAGTCCTTTCTCACCAGCATGCTGACAGACAGCGGCGAGCCGCGCATGATCAGCCTAGCGTTCGGCACGTGCGGCAATGGATTTTTTCCGCCGATTTTCAACCGCGCTGAACCCTGGAATGCGAGGCCGGTTTCAATGGCGTTAACGATGCCAAAATCGATCTCGCCATTGTCGAGCAGCGGCAAAAAGGTGCTGCTGCCGGTGTAGGGCTGGATCCCCGCCTGGAAGGGCGCGCCGCCACTGATGACGCTGGCCAGACCGCCTGCGACCGGATAGAAAACCGTCCCAGCCGGATTTGTGCCGATCGTTACGGCTTTCGGCTGCTGCGCTTGAGCGGTACCAAAAAATATCCAGAACCCGAGCAGGATTACACCACACCATTGCGCAGGCATATGACACCCTCCTTACAGGGCGGTCAATCTAATCCCCAGCCCAACCTTGTGTCAACGATGTTACTTAACCGCAATCCGACAAATGACTCACCTGATTAAGCGGTCAGCGAAGGCGGAGAGACCGGAGGCCGTAGGCACGTGAACGTAACGATTGTCGGAATGCCCCGGCGTTCTGTAACATCACCCGCGGTGAGGCACTGTTGCATTGTCTGCGGTCGTAGGGCTCCCGGCCCGAGCGAGTCCGAAAAAATGTCGGTTTAGGACTAACTGCTGGTACACCCATCGACGAAGGGATGTTCAAACTCGACCAGAAAACCTTCTATCGACCCCACAACTCCTTGGTCGCAAGCCGTGCGCCTTCGGCCATCGCTTCGAACTTGGCCCAGGCGATCTGCGGATCGCCGACGCGCGGACCGAGCCCGCAGTCGGTGCCGGCCATCACGTTTTCGCGCCCGACGATCTTGGCGTAGCGCACCAGCCGGTCCGCGATCGCCTGAGGATGTTCGACGATATCGGTGGCGTGGCCAACGACACCAGGGACAAGGACCTTGCCCGCCGGCAGCTTGACCGCTTCCCACACGCGCCACTCATGTTCGTGGCGCGGATTGGCCGCTTCGATGGAAATCGTGTTGGCTTTAACTTTCAGGATCAAGTCGATGATATCGCGCAAGGGGATATCGTACTTATGCGGGCCGTGATAGCTCCCCCAGCAGGTGTGAAACCGCACCCGGTCGGGCGGAATATCACGCAATCCGTGATTGAGGGCATCGATCCGCAGTTCGGCGTAGTCGCGGTACTCTGGCACGCTCATCTTCGACATGAATTGCCAGCCATCGGGAAGGTCGGGATCATCGATCTGCAGCAAGAAACCCGCATCGACGATCGCTTTGTACTCCTCGTGCATGGCGTCGGCGATCGCCATCAAATAGGCTTCGTCGTTCGGGTAATAGTCGTTTTTCATCCAGTGCTCGATCGTGCCCGGCGCAATCGCGGGGAGAAACGCCTCCTCGTACTTTTGTCCCTGAAGCGCGGCTTTAAAGTCTTCGATTTCGGCCTTGAGGGATTGTTGCCCAATGTACTTCAACGGAGCGTTGCAAAAGACGCGTCTGAGATTGTCGCCGCGGTGAGAAGTTCGATTGCGAAAATAGTCGCCGAACTCGACCACATCGCGGGCAAAAATGGTTGAGGGCCGGTCTTCGGGCTTAACTTCTCTTTCGATGAAACCGCTCAGGCGGTCGCGCGCATAGCGGGAAAAGTTCGATTTACCGACTTCGCCGTCGTTGATGATATCGAGTCCGCAGGCCATTTGTTTTTTGACGACCGCCACCACCGCCTCACGGACGCGCTTGGCGAAGGCGGCCTCATCAATCGATTGCCCGCTCATGCGCGCCTGGTGCATCTGCTTCAAATCGGGCGGTTGAGGCAAAGCCCCGGCGTGGGTGGTGAGGATGCGGTCAAGGCTGTACTTCATCATTTCTCCTTTTCCGAACGACTGGAACAATTGAAACCAGTGAAAACCGTTCCAGGGCTTCCAGATGTTCCAAACGATCGAGCGGACCAAGCTATCATTTGAGTGTTTCCGCCACCTTGTGGGCGAAGTTGAAGTCGAAAACCCGCTCGGGCGGTGCAACCTCCTTCGGCTTGATCCGCTGTGCCGCGGTGGCGATCATTTCACGCTGGAGTTTTTCGTCCACCGCTCCCGAGGGCAGGAAAAACTGCAAGGCAGTGTCATAAACCCTCTCGGCGTACTTGTTGCGCTCCTTGCCCATATCGAGAAACGGGCCTCTGATAAACTCAAGCGCGAATTTCTTATCGTTACGAATCAGCCGCAGTGCTTTCTGAGTCGCGCGAATGACGCGCGTGACGAGTTCAGGGCGTTCGGTGATGATCGCCTTCGTCGTGGTGAGTCCGCCTTGCACGGCCCGGTAAACATCCGCGCCGGCCGCGATCTTTCGATAGCCTTCGTCCTGAGCGATAAACGTCTGCGGCACTTGCAGCATGGTCGCGTCGATCGTGCCGGCTTTAAGGGCGACGTAGGTGACATCGCTGGTACCCAACGGAAGCATGGTCACTTGCTCAAGCGGAATCTTGTTGGCGATCAAAATCTGCCGCGCGAGGATTTCGGTGAGCGAGCCGGGCGCCGAGATGCCGAGCTTTTTGCCACGCATCTGTTGCACGCTGGTGATGGCCGGCTGGGCAATCATGTCGAATGACGGTTTGTCGGTAAGCGCGAACACCACGCGCACATCAGCGCCGTTAACCGCCGCGCTGATCGCCGTTCCGGTAGCCGTGCCGAAGTCGACGCCGCCGGCCAGCATCGCCTGAACAGTTTGAATCGCCTTCATGAAAATGAACTCGACCTCCAACCCTTCCTCGCGAAAAAAACCGCGGTCGCGGGCGATGATATAAGGCATATCGAGAATGCTGCGGGAAACATAAGCGATTCTCACGGGGGTGAGCTTGGACGATTTCTCGGCCGCCGGCGTGGTCTGCTGACGGACCAGGGCCGCCAGCAAAACTGTCGTCATCAAGATCAGGAAGCGGGTTCTATTTTTCATGTTTTGACCTCTGCCGTTTAGCGCGGGCATGGACAAGGACGATGCCTGCAACCCGCAAACAAAACTCAAAACTTAAAACCCGAGATTCCGGAGCAATCACGCGTAGGCGTCGTAAATGCCCTCAAATTTGGCGAGTTTGAAGCGCACCATATTGCCTGCCGCCGCGCGCACGAGTTGCTTCTCGCGATCGGTGTTGGCATTGCGGGCGATCGTCTCGGCGGCCATCGCCGTGTGCTCCTGGTCCACTTTGCTGTGCACAATAAAAAAAGTGCGCGCTCGGCTATCCAGGCCGTAATGTTTTTCCAACGCTTCGTTAAATTCATCGGAGTAGCGGCAAACCATGGTCTCGTTGACGAGCGCCCCGGCGCGGGTCTCCGCGGGACTGCCAAGAAACATGCCGCGGATGATCGCTGCGGTATGGGCAACGCACTCGAAAATCATGATCTCGTCTTCGAAGTCCTCGTCGCGCAGACCCAAGGCTTCGCCAAACCGTTTCATCAGCGCTGGATGCGATGATTCTTCCACGAACAGTTCGACAAATTGATTGTACGCGGGCGGATTGCTGGCATTTTTGACCATACAGAAGGCAAGCCCCTTGTTGATCGCATGATTGGATAGATAGTGCTGCATGGCAAAACCGGCGAGACGCTTTTTCGAGAGCTTGCCATGACGCAGCTCAGTGAAGTATCGGCTCTCAAGCAGCTTATCGACACCGGGCTGAATGATCTCGCGTTTTAGCGACTCGATAAAGGCATGGTTTTCCATCTTTCCCTCTACAAAACAGGCATCAGCCAGCCGAACACTGTCAGAGCAAAGAATTAGAGTCAAGCGAGTTTTGGTCAACGGCTTCTGCGGTCCAAAAGAGGCCGAATCACGGAACTGTCAACCTAAGCGAGCTGTCCACTTAGACGTCCAAAGGCAATCTTGCCTCGCGACAATAGCTCACGATCACCTCAAGAAAGCGTTGTCCGAGATCGTCGAGCTTACGCTCGCCGACGCCCCGTATGATCCGGAGTGTGGCGGGCGAACCGGGGCGCCGTCGCGCCATGTCGCGCAAAGTGGCATCATTGAACAGGAGGTAGGCCGGCACGCGGCGTTCTTCGGCGAGCTGGCGGCGCAGAGCGCGCAGCCGCTCGAACAGACCGAGGTCGACGTCTTCCCACGATTTCTGCTCATGGACTGCCTTGTTGATTTTAGTTTTGGCCTGGAAGAGTTTGACCGGAAGTGCACCGCGCAGGACTTCGCGAGCGGCATCGTTTAAGCGCAACACCGGCCGTTCGTCCGTTGTGCGTTCGAGTAGGCAGTTGTCGATGAGCTGGTAGATCGTATTGACAAGCGCGGGACGAGAACTGCCCTTCATCAAACCGTATGTGCTGA
>DATBMR010000178.1:0-30437 GCA_036554745.1 Binatia bacterium | reverse complement strand
CTCTAGTGCTTCAGGGCCGCAGCCGTTCTTCCCAGCAGCTATTACCTGCCGCGTACCCGAAGCACCGCCGACAAGACGGCTTGTTTGGTAACTCGACACTCGACCTGGCTAGACGCTGCGGTATCTCGACGATGATCGATGAGTTCGATGCCTCTCCAAGACAATCGCGCCAACCTGTGCGGTCTCTACTCCTATCAACTCCCGATCCATTTCTTCAAGCCCCGAAAACTCTCTGGCGGTCGATCAAACCAACAGCCATATGGCTCTCTCGCGGTTGACTCGCTGCGGCTTACTGCGTTAAGTAGATTGCCTGACGCCTCACAATGTCGCTTCACAAGAAGCTATAAGGTCGCTGCTCGCCGTAGAATGATTTGAGGCTCCCTGCGGTGGTGTCAAATTCTCTTCGGCAAGATAACACATCATCAAGCCAATACATTCTCATTGAAGGACGTTGGATATCTGAACACTTAAAAAATCAATCGGTGGAGGAGCAAACATGTCTTTCATTGCCAAGCTGGTCGGGTTCCTGGTATTGGCCGCTGCTCTGAATTTTTCTGCCCCGGCGTGGGCGCAGAAGGGCACGATCAAGATCGCCATACAGGCGCCGCTTTCCGGCGAACAGGCCGCCATCGGCGAAAGTATCAAGCTCGGCGCACAACTGGCGGTCGAGGAGTCGGTGAAAGCCTTCAAGACTTTGGGCTATGATCTGGTCTTAGTCCCCTACGACGATCAAGCGAAGCCGGAAGTTGGCGTCGCTAACGCCCGCAACCTCATCGCCGATCCCAATGTCCTGCTCCTGATTGGCCACTTCAACTCCGGCGTCGCGCTGCCAGCATCCGAAGTTTACAAAGACGCCATGCTGGCGATGATCTCGCCGGCAAACACCGCCACGGAAATAACCGATCGCGGTTATCCCAACGTCAACCGGGTCTGCGGGCGCGACGACGTTCAGGGTCCGGTCGGAGCACGCTTCGCCGCTCAAGATTTGAAACTCAAGTCGGTCTATATCATTCAAGACAAGACTCTCTATGGCCAGGGCGTGGCGGACAATTTCCGCGCCGAAGCACGAAAAGTCGGCATGAAGATTCTCGGCTACGAAGGCACCGAGGAGCGGTCGAATTTTTCGCCTTTGATCATTCCGCTCAAGGCGCGCAACCCTGACCTCGTCTACTTTGGCGGCATTTACCATCAGGGCGGGCTGCTCCTCAAGCAGCTTCGCGAGCGCGGCGTAAAGGCCAAATTCATGGGACCGGACGGTTTGGACTCGCCGGAGATGGTCAACATCGGAGGCAGCGCGGTGACTGGCAGCTATTATACCACCGTCGCCGGCCCGCCGGACGCCTATCCCGAAACCGCGGCTTTCACCAAGAAATTCAAACAGCGATTCGGCCGCGAAGTCGAGTCCTTCGGAATGTACGGCTACGATGCCACTTTGGTAGGCATCAAGGGGCTATACGATTGGGTAAAAGCCAACGGCGGCAAGCGGCCGAGCCGCGCCGACATCGTCACCGCCGTGAGGAACATCAAAAACTTCAAAGGCGTCACCGGTGCGATTCAGTTCGACAACAAGGGCGACACGCTCAAAGCCAAGTACTTCGTGCTCCAATACGACAAACAGGCCTATCCGGGCAAAGTAGTCAAAGTCATCGAACAGCAAGCGCCGGCGACAGCAAAGAAATCGTAAGCTGATCAGAGACCATCACGGTGGCAACTGGCACCATCGGGGCGGTGTCGCGTATCGCTGGACGTGCATCATCTTTCAACCGCCTACCTTTGTATTTTTGCGGCAAGATAGAAAGGATCACGCTTCCAGAATTGATTGCGAAAACCCTCATCGATCAACAAGCTCTGGCCGCTGCAACTGGGCGATTCGACCAGGAATCCCAACCGCAGCTTCGAATAAACCGGTGATGCGTGGCAACAGCAGAGCACCGTTCTTATATCGCGCTCCCCGATCTGGTCATCTCGGTTGCACCTCTTTCATGGGTCAGCTAGGCTTGGACTCTCTTGAGTCAGCGCACTGGAGCGACAGCCCTATACAAGACACGTCACTAAGATGTACCCGGATCACCTGATCAAGCGCCTACAGACGATCGTCGGCGAACATCACGTGCTCGTTGAACCGGAAGATGTCATCGTTTACGAGCAGGATGGCTCGATTTTCCAGGTCATGCCGGAAATCGTCGTGTTGCCCGGCGATGTCGATCAGGTGGCCGCTGTAGTCAAAGCGGCCAAGCGTGACAACGTGCCGATCGTGCCACGGGGCTCCGGCACCGGGCTCGCCGGTGGGGCGGTGCCGGCTGAAGGCGGCATCATTTTGTCGCTTGCCCGAATGAATCGAATTCTCAGGATCGATCTGGCAAATCGTATCGCCGTCGTCGAACCCGGCGTCATCAATGCCGATGTCACCAAAGCGGTTGCCAAAGATCATCTCTTCTATGCGCCGGATCCAAGCAGTCAAGCGGCCTGCTCGATCGGCGGGAACGTGGCAAATAATTCCGGCGGACCCCATACGCTAGCGTACGGGGTTACGACCAATCACGTTCTCGGTCTCGAAGTCGTGCTCGATGACGGCACCATCATTTGGCTGGGCGGCGAGGTGCCGGACACGCCCGGTTACGACCTTACCGGCGTCTTCGTCGGTTCCGAAGGAACCATGGGCATCGTTACCAAAGTTGTCGTGCGGCTGCTACGCACACGCGAGTCCGTGCGCACACTGCTGGCGATCTTCGATGAGATGGATGCCGCGACTCAAACCGTCGTCGACATTACCGGCGCGGGTATCATCCCTGCCGCATTGGAAATCATGGACCGAACGACGATTGAAGCCGTCGAGCGCGGCGCCCCGGTCGGGCTTCCGCGCGATGCCGAAGCCGTGTTGATTTGCGAAGTCGAAGGATTGAGCGAGCATACGGCGCAGGCGATCGAGCGCGCACACCACATCTGCATGCGTAACGGCGCGCGCAATGTGAAACGGGCAGAAGATGAAGGCGAGCGCCAGCGCCTGTGGAAAGGACGCAAAGGCGCGTTCGGCGCCATGGGCGTGTTGGCGCCCAATTATTACGTCCAGGATGGTGTCGTTCCGCGCAGCCAGTTGCCTGAGATGATGCGGCGGGTCGCCGCGATCAGCAAGCAGTTCAATTTGCGCATCGCTAACGTGTTTCACGCCGGCGATGGTAATCTGCATCCGAATATTCTGTTCGACATGCGTACTCCCGGCGAGCTGGAGCGCGTGGTCGAAGCCGGCGCCGCCACACTGCGCGCGTGCATCGAACTGGGCGGGAGCATCACCGGCGAGCACGGCGTAGGATTGGAGAAAAAAGCTTACATCGGGCTGCTCTTCAGTGAAGCGGACTTGGAGGCCATGGCGCGCGTGCGCCGAGCGTTCGATCCCGATGGCAGGTTTAATCCGGCGAAGCTGTTTCCCACACCGGTAAGCTGCGGCGAAATCCGCCTGCAGCCGGGGCCAGTACCGGCGGGGTTGTGGATTTAAAAACCATGTCGCAGGTCCTGCGTTTCGGATGCCACCATAAAACTCGAAACGATCAAGGTCGTCAGTGGAACCAACACACAACAACATAACGGCAGCCAAGCCGACTGGAGCGGCGACGCTAAATCTCCCCGAGCTCTATCAGTGCGTTCATTGCGGCCTGTGTCTGAACCAATGTCCAACCTATCGGGCTTTGCAGTTGGAGCCGGAATCGCCGCGCGGGCGCATTCATCTTGTCAAAGCCGCAGCCGAGGGGCGGATCGAGCTCAATCAACGCTTTGCCGATCATCTTTATCTTTGTCTTTTGTGCCGCGCGTGTGAGAGCGCGTGCCCGTCGGGCGTGCAGTACGGTCGTATCGCCGAGGCGGCGCGCGAACAGCTCGGCCCGCCGGGCTCGGAGATTACGCGCGGTGTACTCAGGATTGTTTTCACCCAGCTGCTCCCTTACCGTCAACGGCTGCGCTTCGCCTTCGCGCTCTTGCGCTGCTATCAGCAAACCGGCCTGCAGCGCGTGATGCGCCCCTTTGTGCCGAAGGGACTGCGCGACGCCCAGCAGTTGCTGCCGGCGATTCCTGCAGCGTTTTTTAAACCGCACGCCGGGATAGCGCCCGCGATCGGCAAGCGCCGCGCACGGGTTGCGCTGCTCGAGGGTTGCGTCATGCCTTTCCTGTTCGGCGACATCAACGACGCCACTGTGCGTGTGCTGCGGCGGAATGGTTGTGATGTCATTGTTCCACCCCGACAAAGCTGTTGCGGTGCGCTCAACATTCATAACGGCGAGGCCACGGCGGCCAGGCAAATGGCGCGGCGCAACATCGACGCTTTTATTGACGCCGAGGTGGACGCGGTGATTGTCAATGCGGCCGGTTGCGGCGCCACGATGAAAGAGTACGATCATTTGCTGCGCGACGATGCCGAGTATCGCGCCAAGGCGGAGCGCTTCAGTTCGATGGTCAAAGACGTCGGCGAATTTCTTGCTGATCTTGGATTGGTCGGCGAGCTTCGCCGGTTGGAAATGACGGTTACTTATCAGGACCCTTGTCATCTCGCGCATGGCCAGCGAGTTCGCAGCCACCCGCGCCATCTGCTTCAGGCGATTCCCGGCTTGAAGCTCGTCGAGATGGAAGGCTCCGACCGTTGCTGCGGCAGCGCGGGTATTTACAACTTGACTCACCCCACCATGTCCCAACGACTGCTCGAAGAAAAAATGCGGGTGATCGCGGCGACCGGCGCCGCGGCAGTCGTTGCCCCCAACCCCGGCTGTATGCTGCAGCTCCGTGTCGGCGCGGCACGCTATGGTCCAGATGTCGAAGTTTACCATTTAATCGATTTACTCGACCGGGCCTATGAGCCCTAAGGATTTCATGCGCCAAGGTGAACACGCGAGTAAGCTTCGTGGAGAGCGGTCAGAAAATCGCAAGGCGAGAGAGATTTTCTCGATGGCCGCTATACCAGCCGGTTTGGCAGATCTCCTCAAGGCGCAAAACCCGCAACCGGAGCGAGTCCCTTCTCGCACCTCCTCGTAGCACCGCGATGCTGCTATCCATCGATGAGTTGATGCAAAGTTTGCGTTCGGCTCTGGGGCCGGAGGCGGTGGCGGCTGCCAGCGACGTACTCGACGCGCACCGGATCGACGGCGCGACACCCCGTCTGGTCGTCACTCCGGAGTCCGCCCAACAGGTCGCGACGATTCTCCGTCTTTGCGCCGACGCCCGAGCAATCGTGATTCCTTGGGGCGGCGGTACGGCGCTGGCGCTTGGTAATCCGCCGCCCCAGGCCGGCGTCGTCATCAAGCTCCACAAGCTCAACGGCGTCATCGAACATGACGCAGCCAACCTGACCGTAAGCGCCCGGTGCGGCACAAGCCTGAATGCTCTGCAGGTGGCGCTCGCGGAACGAAAGCAGTTCGTGCCCGTCGATGCGCCATATCCGGAGCGGGCGACCATCGGCGGTATTATTGCCGCCAACTTGAGTGGACCGCGGCGCGGCTGTTACGGCGGTGTACGTGACTTGGTTATCGGCATGAAGGTCGTTCTCGCCAATGGCGAGCAAATCAAGGCCGGCGGCAAAGTCGTCAAAAATGTGGCGGGCTACGATCTATGCAAACTTTTTGTCGGCTCACTCGGCACGCTTGGTCTCATCACCGAAGTGACGCTGCGCGTAGCACCGCTCCCCGAAAGCATGGGCACGTTTATCGGCAGCGGTGATCTAACTCGGCTCGAAAATTTTTGCGAGCAACTCCTGCGCTCGAACCTACTGCCGGCAGCGATTTTTCTTGCGCGCGACGGCCCATCCAAGCAATACCGGATCGCCGTCTGGTGCGAAGGTTTTCATGAAAGCGTCCGGCGCCAGCTTGACGATCTCGGCGCAATGGCGCAGCGGAGCGGGATAAGCAGCGCAAATTTGACGGCCGAGAAGCACGATGAACTTTGGCGGCCCCTGCGCGATTTTCCGCTCCAGTTGAAATGTTTGATTTACCGCATCACGGTCCCACCTGCCCAAGTTCTTGAGCTGATCAAGCTGACGGAAGGATGGGCCAGCGTGGCAATCGCCAGCGACATGATCATGGGGACGATCTGGCTTGCCTGCGCGGCCCAAGAAAGCGGGCGTGAGCGCTTTGCGCAGTTGAGCGAGATGGCGCGGGAGCGTCGCGGCCATGCTGTCATCTTCACCGCGCCTTCCGCTTTGAAAAGCGGCATCAATGTGTGGGGCGAGTCAGCGCCGACATTGTCGCTGATGCAAGCGATCAAGAATCAGTTCGATCCCCATGGATTGCTCAATCCCGGCCGGTTCGTCGGCAATCTATGATTCGTGCAACAAAACTCGAGAGCGGCCTATCTTGCCGCGCCGGGTTCAACTGAGCGCTTAAAAAATTCGGATCACCCAGTCGCTCAACCAGTTATCCACGCCGAACCTGGCGCTGCCCCGCGTCGCAAAATAGCAAGCCGCGATGACGAACACCAGATTGTCGCGCAGACCGACCTCGTGAGCGTGATAGGCTTGCCGATCGAAAGAACCAAAATAGTTCTCGGCCTTCTCATCGCTGAGCGCGCTTTTCACGACCGGCGCCATGGTCGGAAGCACTTTAAGCCAATGCCAGTGAAGCGCGAACGTCGGCAGCAAAAAAATGATGATCATCAGCGCCGAGATCGACGTCTGCAAACCCGCGGCTAAGCCGAACCCGCCGGCAATCATCAGAAAGGTTGCGATGACGCCAAAGAAAGTCGCGCCTACGGGAAAGAGAATACTCGCGGTATTGACGGGATTGGGCCAACGTCTCACGTTACTCAACCCGCTAATCAACATGCGCCATCCGAGAACGACTCGGAGTGCGGCTTCGGCAAACAGCACCAGCGTCGAATGTTCCAAGGATTTTCCTTTCCGCGCACCCGTTGGGAAATTTCGCGCACTATAGCCACGCGTGACATCATGGTCAAATCCGGCACGCCAGTTGACAATAACGACCATTAGTCCGGCCGCCGTGTAGCAAACCGCATGGCTCACGGAGCCCCAGGATCGAATTTGTCTCTCCGAAACCTGAATTATGTTTGTTTCTGACAAGAAATTTCTCTAGAATGCGGCATCGCGACCTGAGCCCAATCGTGGCACGACGGTTGCTATTTTCAGGTCGCAATTTGTTGGAGGTGGCAATGACGGCACAACGTTGGCTCATCCCGCTTTGTTTGAGCTTGCTGCTTTTTTCCGTTGTGAGCGCATCGGCTGAAACCGATTCAACCGATGCGAGCCAAACGGCTGAAAGCGATTTAACTGTTCCGTGGCCATCCCCGTTTCCGGTACCGGCCGGCCTCGAACCGGCGATTGAATTTTGGAAGAAAGTATTCACCGAATTCAGCACCACGCAGCTCGTCTATTTCGATCCGCTCGACATGAGCAAGATCTACGAAGTGACGGACGTCGGCGAGGAAAGCCGATCTAACGGCTATATTGATGCGGAGCGCGAGCGCATCGCCGGCGCCCACGGCGTCAACATGGAACGTGTGAAGGCGCAGCGCGGGATCAAGGAGAGAACCGCCGCGGGAATCAAACGCTCCGGACGTTATCTCGCGCACATCAGAAAGATTTTTCAGGAGCGCGACTTGCCGCCGGAACTCATTTTTTTGCCCATTGTGGAATCGTCTTATGAGATTACCGCGCGGTCGTCGGCCGGTGCCATGGGCATGTGGCAATTCATGCCGAGAACCGGCCGGCAATACCTCCGCATCGGTCGCGGCATCGACGAGCGAAAGGACCCTCTGGAATCTTCCCGCGCCGCGGCCGCCTTTCTTGCAGAAGCTTATGAACGATTGGGCAGCTGGCCGTTGGCGATCACTTCTTACAATTACGGCCCCGGCGGCGTGGCCCGCGCCGTCGATGAGGTCGGCTCCGAGAACCTGGTTGACTTGATTCAAAATTATAGCCACCCAAACTGGGGATTCCCGTCGAAAAACTTTTACGCGGAGTTTCTTGCTGCAGTCGAAATTGGTAGCAACGTGGAGCGCTACTTTCCCGGACTCGAACTTGATGCTCCGGTCGAGTTTAAGGAAGTCGAGGTCAAGCGCCACACTTCGCTGGAATCACTCGCGAGGTCATTCAGATTGAACCGTGATCAATTGTTGGGCTGGAACCCCGCGCTCACACCATCGACACGAGTCGTGCCGGCAGGCTATCGTGTCAAGCTGCCTTCGGACCGATCTATCGAGCCGCTCGTTGTCGTGGCGAAGAATACGGATGAGGTGAAAGTGAAACCCCGAGTCGTACACCATCGGGTGAAACGCGGCGAGACTCTTTACGAAATTGCCAAACGCTATGGCGCTTCGGTGCAGCGGATTGCTCAAGTCAACGGACTGCGCCGATCGCATGTGTTGAGGACCGGTACTACCCTGCGCATCCCTCAGATCTAAGCTTTCCGGAATCGCTCACATTTCTATAAGGCCAGGGCAAAAACAGCCCCGGCCTTGTAGTCTTCAGGTCACGCCGGCGCGCGTTGACAAGTTTTTCGGCCGCTGCATATAGTCGCGCATGGCAGGCGGGCCATCGAACCCCATGGTTATCGCACGAAAGCTGCGATTCGCAGCAGCAGGGTTCATCCTCTGCGGTCTGATTTTTCTACCGTTCTGTGCGCCTGTACGAGCTCAAGATCCCAAAAAGGTGCGCATGGCTTACTCTGCGTTCAGCATCTCGTTCTTGAACCTTTTTGTCGCGCGTGATGCCGGTCTATTTAACAAACACGGGATTGATGTGGAGTTGATCCAGATGGCCGGCCCGCTGCCGGTGGCCGCGCTTGCGGGCGGAGAAATCGATTATCTGACGGGTTATAGCACCGGTATCGTCGCTACCGGTCGGGGAGCGCCGCTCAAAGGAGTTATGATCTCCCTGCGTAAGCCGCCCTTTTTTCTTGTTGCCGAGCCGAGCATTCGAGGGCCGAATGATCTTACCGGCAAGCGCATCGGGGTCGACCGCATCGGTAGCTTGCAGCATTTGGTTGCCCGGCTCATGCTAAAGAACAAGGGAGCCGATCCTGAAAAAGCGATATTCACGCAGACCGGTTCGGTGTCCAACACCGTGACCAGTCTCGGCCAAGGCGCGGTATCAGCCGCCGTGTTGTCGGGTCCGCATAACGTCATCATGACGCAGCAAGGCTTCCGCGAAATCGCCGCGGCCGATGAGCTGCCGACTCACTTCCCTACCAGCGGGCTCGTGGTTAATGAGGCGAAGCTCAAAAACGAGCCGGCGCGGATCAAAAGCGTAATCCGAGTAATGCTCGAGGCCAACGCTTTCTGCCGCAAAGAAAAGTCATGGATGGTGAACTACATCAGGGAGCGCTGGAAGCTCGATCTTAAAACCGCCGAGACCGTCTACCGTCAATGGCTTTCGATTCTCACACCGGACGGTAAGATCAGCATCAAAGACATGCAGGAGTATTTCGATCTGGCTTACAGCCAGAAGCAAATTTCGGCCCCGATCAACGTCGCCGCGGTAACGGACTACTCGCTGCTGGATCAGGTTCTAGCGGGAAAGTAGTGCAGCGCGTGCTCTACAGCCAGCCGGATTCTTAGACTCTAGAATATCGCCACTAAACGCGACAAAGGAGCAAACATGGACGGCAAAGCACTGGTCGCCTCGGTGAAGAAAGAAATCATCGAACCCGGCATTCAGCGGCTAATGGATAGCCAATATTTCTCCGAGTTGCGCCAAGGCAAGCTCTCGATCAAGCGGATGCAGGGCTGGGCGATCCAGCATTATCTCCATAACAAAGCGATCTTGAAGTCGTTCGCGCTTGGCATGGTCAAAAACGCACATGAGCCCACGATGTTCGACTACTTCACGGACCAATTTACTGAAGAGCAGACCCATCCGGATTTGGCCAAACGCTTCGGTCTCGCCCTCGGTCTGAGAGATGAAGATTTTATCGAGGCGACGCAGATCTTCGAGTGCCAGATCCATTCGGCGCGAACTGTATACAACACTTTGATGGGCTATCCGCCGCAGAACCGCGCCTCGGCGCTCACCAGCGAGAGCATGGTGTGCCGCTATTCGGAGGAATTCTTGAATGCAGGTCGAAAACATTACGGCATGGACGACCGCGACCTGACTTTTTTCACGGTCCATATGGTCGCCGATCAGGAGCACACGGCACGCTCGGCGGAATTGATTGCCCGTATGGTCAAGACGCCGCGAGAAGAACGCTTGGTGCGCGAAAGCGCACAGTACATGGTGCGCATCAAGCTCGGGAAATTCGACGGGATCTATCGCGAGTACGCGTAGCCGGTGGCGGCTGTGCGGGTTCGATGTTCAAGGGTTGATTTACGGTTTTGCAGCGCTGCGGCCTCGATCTCAGCAGATAGTTTCGCCGGCATTAGAGCGCAGGGTCCACTGAAAATCCCGAGGCGTACATCCAATCTGCATACTGCTTGACCATTCGCCGCGCGCTAAACTGGGGCAAGGTCGTGCGGATCGCTTCCTTCATCAGTTGAAGCCAACGTCGGGGTATTTTGTTGGCATCGCGCTCATAAAAGGCAGGTACGACTTCCTTTTCAAGGAGCTTGTAAAGAGCGTCCGCGTCGGCCGCGTCGACAGCAGCCGGATCGTCTGAGGCCACGCCCCCATCAATCAACCATCCGTTTGATCCCGTGTGACCTTCTGCCCACCAGCCGTCCCCGGTACTCAGGTGAAGGGCGCCGTTAATGGACGCTTTCATCCCGCTGGTTCCGCTCGCTTCGAAAGGCTTGCGCGGGGTATTCAACCAAACATCACACCCTTGGACTAAGAAGTGGGCAACGTAAAGGTCGTAGTCCTCGACAAAGGCGATTCGACCACCAAACCCGGGATCGATCGCACGACTGAAAATGTTCTGCAGGTGTTGTTTGCCCGGCTGATCAAGCGGGTGGGCTTTGCCGGCAAAGACAATTTGAACGGGTCGCCTGAACGCCGTCAAGATGCGCGCCAGTCTCTCAGGGTTAGAAAAGATCAGCTCCGGGCGTTTGTAGTCGGTAAAACGGCGGGCGAATCCAATGGTGAGCGCTGTTGGATCCAAGAGGGTCCCCGCGGCCACGACCCGGGCGGCTGTTACCTGCTGTTGCGTCCACAGCTGGCGAGCGCGCTCTCGCATGAAGGCAATGAGGTAGCTTCGCAGGGCCTCGCGAACAGCCCACAGCTCTTCGTCCGGAATCAACGCGATGCCGTCCCAGAAGTTTGCCGTATCGTGTTTGTCCTTCCAGTGAATCCCGAGGTAGCGCTCGAATAGTCTGGCCATATCGGGCGCGATCCAGGTGGGGACGTGAACGCCATTCGTAACACTTTTCAGCGGGCATTCTCTATCAGGGACACTGGGCCATAGTTGCGCCCACATATCCATGGTGACCCGTTCATGGGTTTGACTGACCGCATTGGTGGCACTTGTGCTGCGAATGGCCAAGGCGGTCATGTTAAACATCGGCCCCAGGCCGTTGTCGTAAGTCCCGAGCCGCAAAAACTCATCACGGTGGGACCCAGTGTTATCCCAGATCCCCGCTAGATACGATTCGACAAGGCCAATATCGAAGGCATCATGCCCGGCGGCCACGGGAGTGTGGGTGGTAAAGATCGTCGACCGGCGCACCTTCTCAAGCGCCCCATCGAAGCTCTCGCCCCGGTCCACCATCTCACGCATTCTCTCCAGTGTCACGAACGCCGTGTGCCCCTCGTTCAGATGCCAGACCATCGGGCGGTAGCCCAGTGCGCGAAGCGCCCGGACGCCGCCGACCCCCAGTAGGATCTCTTGCTTGAGTCTCGTTTCGCGATCACCGCCGTAAAGCCGCGCTGAAAGCTCGCGATCCTCTGGCTCATTCTCCTGAACCGACGTGTCGAGCAAGTAAATCTTCACGCGGCCAAGGCGGACACACCACAAGGAAACATGCACCGTCCGATTAGCGAGCGTGACGGACAAAATACAAGGCTTGCCGTCTTTGGCGAGCACCTGCTCAACTGGCACATGTTCCCACTCCAGGTATTCGTAGACCTCTTCTTGTTGCCCTTCCGAATTGATTCTCTGGTGAAAGTATCCCTGCGGGTACATGAAACCGATCCCGACCAGCGGAATTCCCAGATCGCTCGCTTCCTTACAGTGGTCACCGGCCAAAACCCCAAGGCCACCAGCATAAATAGGGAGCGACTGGTGCAAGGCAAATTCCGCAGAAAAATAGGCTATAGGACGATGAGGGAGACCCGGGTAGTTTCGGGCCCACCACGACTCCTTGGAGGTTAGGGCGCGACCCAAGCCCTCGATGGCAGCATCGTAAAGTGCGACAAAAGTCGGGTCCCGCGCTGCCTGCTTGAGCTGCTGCTTCGTTATCAAGTGAAGCATCCGCACCGGGTTATGTGAGGTCAATCGCCAGAGCGGATAGTCGAGATGGCGAAAGACTTCGCGGGCCTCTCTATGCCAGCTCCAACGGAGGTTAAACGCGAGCTGCCAAAGTCCGCTAATTCTTTCGGGTAAAGAACGGCGCTCGAATTCCACAGGGGTATTTTAATCGCTCCGTTGTGGGCAAACAAACCCCTCGGTCCCCGGTGCCAGGATCAGTTGCGCAGTCGCCGTACAGACCATAGCTTTGCTCTAATCTACGAGCGCTGACTGCCTAGCGCGGTCGCCTCGATTTCGAGCAAGTATTTTTCGCCAGCAAATCCATCGACAACCTGAAAGTCTACCTGGGCAAGATCGATCCAGCTTTCTTTGGCTAATAGTTCTTTGACGACATGGAGCTTCTGACTTCGGTGCACAAACACCGATAGCCTTCCGGTTTTTGTGAAGTCTTGAGTCAATGCCCCTGAGACCGCACGCGCCCCTGAAATGGCTTCTAGAACTTCTGCGACTTGTTCCTCCAGCCTGTCAGCGCTCGACGTGTAACCCGAGTAGAACACCACAGAATCATACCGCAGATAGCAGAGATAATTTCGTGGTGGTTCGAACTCGACCGGGCGAAGCTCAGCGTCCCCACCGGCGGGTTTCATCGCGAGCAGTTCCAGACCTGCGTCTGCCGTGGAATCGAACCACTGCTGAGAAATGAAACTTGAGCTTGCCGCTTTGCGCTTGCCCGTCAGAATCTTCGACCGCGCGGCGGTCGCCAGCGTCCGGGCATCTTTATCGCGTCCCCAGATTCGGACACGAACCGTGTTGTCCAGCGACAGACCGTGCGATCTGAGCTCCGCTTCGAACCTCTGAAACAATTGCTCTGTCGCACTGTCCGCAGCCAATCCGCTCTGCCCTTCCGCAGCAATCTCGACAAAGTCCCGGCCGAGCCAGTTGAACAGTTTCAATCTCATAATAAGCTAACCTAGCCCAAACCGTACCTGATTGGAAAGACGCTTTGAACAGCCGCCCTTGCGGCGGCAACTTGCCTTTAGCCCTTCATTTGACATAAGTGGCTCAAGCCTCGCATCGCGCAAATCAGCGCTGACAGCACAAGCCGAATTCCAAAAAAGCGTAAAAGGAGATGATTATGAGTAATCCAGTTATCGGCTTCATCGGGCTAGGCATTATGGGGAAGCCCATGGCGCGCAATTTATTGAAAACCGGCTACCAACTCGTCGTGCACAACCGCAGCCAAGCGCCGGTTGATGAGCTTAGCAAGGAGGGAGCGCAACCCGCGAGTAATTCGAAAGAAGTCGCCCAACGGTGTGACGTTGTTATCACGATGCTACCTGACTCACCGGACGTCGAGCTTGTTTACGCCGGGGATCAAGGGGTTTTCTCCGGCATGGAATCAGGCAGGCTGCTCATCGACATGTCGAGCATCTCGCCGCTCGTCGCGCGCAAGCTCGCCGCCGAAGCGGAGCGGCGCGGCTGCGACATGCTGGATGCGCCGGTCAGCGGCGGCGAGGCCGGCGCCATCACAGCGTCGCTGTCGATCATGATCGGCGGCAAAGCACCCGCGGTCGAAAGAGCCATGCCGATCTTCCAGGCCTTGGGAAAAAATATCGTGCACGTCGGCGAAGCCGGCGCCGGCCAAGTAACAAAAGCCGCTAACCAGATGGTCGTTGGCACGACCATCGCGATCGTCGGCGAAGCTTTGGTTCTAGCGGCCAAAGCCGGTGTCGATCCCGCCAAAGTGCGACAGGCGCTGCTCGGCGGCTTTGCCCAGTCAAAGATCTTGGAAGCTCACGGACAGAAAATGCTCGACCGCAATTTCAAACCCGGCTTCCGCATCCGCTTGCACGAAAAAGACATGAAAATCGCTTTGGCGGCAGCGTCCGAATATGGCGTGCCGCTCATGGTCACGGGGATCGTCGGCCAGATGATGACCGCGATGAAGGGGATGGGTAACGGCGATCTGGATCACTCCGGCTTGGTCAAGTTCGTGGAAGAACTGGCGAAACAAGAGCTGGGGGCAGAAGTAAGTTAGTGAGCGGAGTCCCCCTTGCTACGGCCTAGCTTAGCTAGCGGCCTGCTCATCGGCCACCCTCACCCCGTTCCCCCGAGTAGGCCAAGCGCCGTAGCGAGGGGTAGCCCCACACCTGACTCAATAAGTCACTTCCCTGCTAACCCACTGCTTCCTACCGCTTCCACCCCGCCTTGGTAAGCTGCTGATCGGCTTCCAGCGCGAAGCTGAAATCGTAGGCTCTGGCATTGGGCAGCGTTTCGTTGGAGTTGGTGACTTGGCGGATGATATTGAGATCATTTCTTTGTGTCTCGTCGTCGACGGCGCCATTGCGGGTGAAGGTGCCGATGAGATCATCGTACAGGCGGCTCGCTTGCGCGCGCGAGACGCCGGAGAATTTCAGCAAAGCCGCGACCGTTCCCTCTTTGTCCTGTCGCACGTAACGCAGCGCCTTGAGCGTCGCGCGCACGAAACCCGCCACCATTTTAGGGTTCTCTTTGATTAGCTTGTCCGTGGTCGCCAAGGTTCCCCAGGAATTTTTCACTTCGTTGCCCATAAAAAACATCTCATGCATGCCTTTATCCAAGGCCACGTAGCGCTGCTCGACGCTGAGCACTGCCGCGTCAAAGCCCCCGCCAAGCAGTGCGGTGAGCTGATTACCTTGTCCGACGTCGAGATAATTTACATCCTTGTTGCCATCCAGGCCATGCTTGGTAAGAACCTGCTTCACCATAAAAGTGGCGATCGCGGCGACCCCGGTCGTCGCAATTTTCTTGCCCTTGAGATCTTTGGGAGTTCTTATTTCGGGACGGGTGACCAGCCATTGAAGAACACGGTCGTTGGTTGCGACCACGACCTTGAGCGGCGTGTTGCCGCGCGCGATACTGACCAGCGCGCTGCTGCCCGCGCCGGTGAACTGAACGTCGCCGCCGAGCATCGCTTGAATGCTCGTCGTCGGCGCGACGAAGATCACCCTTTCGTCCAGGCCTTCGTCCTTCATGTATCCCTTCTGCTGCGCGACCGGATAGATCACCATCTGAAAACTTTTGGCCGGAACCGCCATGTTGATGATCTGTGGCGATTGGGCTTCGGCAAAATTGCAGATCGCGAGCACCAAGCAGAGTGCCACCGCGTAACTGATCAGCCAGAACGTCATCCGACGTGCGTTGATCCCATGCGAGGTTTTCATGATCGATCTCCTGAACGCCACTTCGCCCTCGCCCTTCCCTCTCCCTCGCAGTGAGGGAGAGGGCTCAAAAGGACGATGAGGGTCGGGACTGTCTAATTCAAAGGATAGAGAAGCTTTGGATTGGCGAAGAAGATTTTATCGGTGAGCGCCGGCGAGATGTCTTCGCGCGCGCGCATGGCGGCGACCAGCTGGCGCTCCTCGGAAGGGTCTTGATGACCGTAGTCCGAGCCGATAACCAGATGATCTTCGCCGGTGTATTGCGCGATGTAGCTCACGTCCTCATCGGCTTCGCAGGCGACGAAAATCCGATATTCGCGAAACATGTCCTGATCCGACGAGAATTTCCATTTTTCGCGGAACAGTCTTTTGAGAATATGCATCATGAAGGGCACCCACCCCGCCGACGCTTCAATGAAGCCGAATCTGAGGCGCGGAAACTGCTCAGGTATCTTGTTGTGGATTAGGTCGCGAAACGCGAATAGCGGCTGCACGCGACTGTGGCCGAACGTGTGATTGCGCTCAACGTCGAAAAGGCCCAAAAAGAGCGGACAACCCGCGCCGGTGTGGATGAGAATCGGGAGACCGGTATCGCTTGCCGCCTGGTAGATTGGATTGAAGTAGGGGTTATCGAGCGTTCTCTCTCCCTCGATGCCGCGAAAGAACACTCCGACCGCACCGTTGTCCTTGCCCCATCTGATTTCTTTCACCGATTCTTCGGCCGAATGGAGCGGCGGCACCACGACCCATCTCATGCGGCCATTCGATCTGGCGCACGCCTGCGCGAGAAATCGATTATACGCGCGGGCGAGTGCAACATCCAACACCGGATCTCCGGTGATGTAGATAAGAAACAACGTAGGAAATATTACCTGCGTCGCCACCCCGAGCTTGTCCATGTCGTTTAGACGACCCGGAATATCCGTCATCTCACGATAGGCGAGATGGATGTCGCCGCGGGAAGATTCGAGCTTTGACGCTGATGGCGTAATCAGGCGAAAACTCCCCTTGCCCGCGGGCTTGGGGAAAATATTGCCGTCGATCAACCAAAACGCATTGCGCGGGCCATACAAGGTGTCTTCCGGCCCTTTGAGCAGCACGGGGCGTCGAGGATACATCTCCTTGTCCATCATCGCCCACATCGCTTCGCTTTCCGAAATATGCGTGTCCGCGTCGATTATGCCAGCCATAAAAACCTCCTTCTTCTGCTTCGCCTGCTATAGCAAAATCTACCCGAGCGATGAAAGAGTCATTCCGGCAAATTTTTCAACACTCCTGGGACGATCCATTCTGACGCCACTCGGTGAGCATCCGCGCTCGTCGCAGTCGCGACTTGAGACAAGAGTTTTTCAAATTGCTTGAAATCTACTTTCAATGTCTCGTCCATGCAAATGACGTACTCGGCAAAAATTTTCTCGGACATGGCGCGGGAATGGCCAAATTGCTTTTGCAGTATACGGATGGCGTCGGCTCGATTGGATTTGAAATAGCCAATCCCCTCCCTGTGCGCAGCCAAAAAAGCGGCGAAGTCATTGACCCTTTCACGCGTCAGCTGCTGGGTCGTTTCGATGGTAATCGGCAGTGGGTCGTCAACGATCTCCGGCCAGCCGGCGATGCGCTTGAAGCCCATTTCCTCGGCGATCAAGCCAAAAGGACGCGGCAGCAAAGCGGCGTCCACTTTGCCGTCGACCAGCAACGCGAACGCTTCATGGTCGCCATTTGGCAATTGCAACTTCAGATCGGGGCCAACGCGGAGCCGTGCCTGCTCATAGAACGTTTCGGTAATCGGCGTGTTGCGTGTCGGAGCTTCGCGGCACGCAAGACTTTTGCTCCTGAAATCGGCGAGTGAATCGATGACTGGCGCGGCCATCAGATAATAGGGGCAACTATTCATCGCGGCGCCGAGAATCCGCGTCGTCTTCGAGAGCAAGAAGTGCTGCAGCGAAGCCCGCCCAACAACCATCGATATCTGCGCCGAACCGTCTTCAAGACGGCGGTAGCGTTGCTCAGTGCCCTGTACGTGCACCCATGAAACATTCAGGCCGTGCTTGCGATAGATGCCGCTTTCGATCGACAAATAGCCGCTCGGGTCGCGTGCGAAAGCGTTACCGGCGCCTTCAAGATGGCCGTACATCACGGTTAGATCGATCGAACTCATCTTTGGCCTCCTTTCGTCAAGCGCCGCTTCCCTTCTATATTACGGCTCGCCGAGCGAAACAAACCCGACGGCGCATCATCTATCACCACCCGTCGGTTATCCGGATAGTCCGCGTGTTGGCGAACGAGAATTTCCACAACGTCTCTTGCTGCAAGCTCCGCGACTCGGAACACCTTCGATTCTGTCATGCAGAAGTCCGAAGGAGCGAGCGCGGGATATTCTCGTTTATTGCGGGCATCCCCGGACGCATGGTAAGCGCTAAGTGTGATCGCGCTACTTCGGCAACTCCGCTTGGGTCCGCAATCGGCTGTCATAATTATCGCCGGTGGAGCGCTTGCCTATCTGACGGTCATTCCGCTCATCATGCTGATTTACGGCAGCGTGAAAAGCGGCCCGCCCGGAGCTTCGGGAACCTTTACTGTTAAGAACTATGCTGCGCTGTTTGAAAATTGGCGTTTGGCGGGCGCACTGGTCAACTCGATCATTTTCAGCACCGGCTCAAGCATTCTCGCTTTTACGGGAGGGCTCTATTTTGCGTGGATTACCGAGCGAAGTAACGTGCCGCTACGCAAAACCATCTACACCTGTATTTTGGCGCCAATGATCGTGCCGGGTATTCTTACCACGGTCGGTTGGATCATCCTTTTTGGCCGACGTTCGGGCATCGTCAATATTATCGCCACTCAATATCTTGGATTCGAGCAACCGCTTGAAATCACCAACATGGCCGGCATGATCTGGGTGCAGGGAACCGATCAAATACCGCTCGCTTTTCTCCTGCTCGCCGCCGCGCTGCGCTCGATGGACCCCGCATTGGAGGAAGCGGCGATGGTCGCTGGCTCGGGTATTCTGCGCACCACCTATCGCATCACCGCCCGCGTCCTATTGCCGGCAATTCTGGCAGTCTCGATGATCAGCTTCGTCCGGGCGATCGAAACCTTCGAAGTGCCGGCGTTGATCGGCATGCCCGCAGGCATCCTCGTCTTTGCCACGGAAGTCTACCTTGCCACAAAAAATGTGCCCACCGATTTCGGCCTGGCCAGCACTTTCGGAGTCGTCTATCTCGCCATCACGGCGCTTGGAGTCATTCTTTACCTAAAATGGACCGCCGCTTCGGAGCAGTTTGCGACCATCACCGGCAAGGGTTACCGACCCGCCACCCTCGACCTCGGCACTTGGCGCTGGCCGATCGCGATTCTGAGCTTAATCGCCTGTCTGATTCTGTTCGTTCTGCCGATTCTGGTAGTCGTGTGGTCGTCTTTTCTGCCCTACTACATGGCGCCGTCACAAACCGCATTTGCCCGGTTGACCCTGGAAAATTACAAAAACTTGTGGAGCCTCCCCTTGGTCCAGCGCGCCATGTGGAATAGCTTCATTTTGGGCATCGCCAGCTCGACAATCACCATGGTGCTTACGGCTATCGTCGCTTGGATCATCGTTCGCACTCGCTGGCGCGGCAAAGGCTCGCTCGATTTTTTGGCGTTCAGCCCGATCGCCATGCCGGGCTTGGTCCTGGGCATCGCGATACTCTGGCTCTACCTGGTTTTGCCGGTACCGGTTTATGGCACCTTGTGGATCTTGCTGATCGCTTATGTAACCAAATATCTGCCCTACGGCATGCGGGCGTGTTCGTCGTCGATGCTGCAAATAAAAAAAGAACTGGAAGAGGCCTCGGAGACTAGCGGCGCCAGCTGGCCGTACACCTTTCGCCGCGTCATCTTGCCGCTGCTCGCTCCCGGCTTCGTCGCGGGCTGGATCTACGTCATCACTCACTCGTTTCGCGAGCTGTCGACTTCGATCATGCTGTATCGCAGCGGCACCGAAGTCATCTCGATTGTGCTTTTTGAATTGTGGGACGGCGGACAATATCCTCAGCTCGCCGCCCTCGGCATGGTTTTGGTCGCGATCCTAGTGGCGATCAGTCTAGCAGCCCGCGCTGTCGGCGCACGCTATTCCGTGCAGCAAATCTAGAATCGTTCGAAACTTCAAAGTTGACGAGCTCCATTCGAGATTTCCGTGATCAAATTTGAACATTGAGCTTTGAACTGTTGAACGATCGGCTATTTTAGCTGCTTGCGCACGACGATATCGTCCATCATCTTGTACCCCTTCTCCTTCAACTCCGCCATCTTTTCGTGGCCGATCAAGACCTTGCGCAATTGTTTGTTGTTTAGCGCGTCCAGGATTTCCTGCCAACCGGCCTTGGCGCCGTTGCGGGCCGGGATCGTCCCGCCACTTTTCACTAGCGCAACCACGCCGTCCTCGCTAAGCATAAAGTCGAGATATAGCGCGGCCGCGTGCGGATTTTTGGCGCTCTTGGCGATCCCGGTGTGGCTTCCCAGCGACCCCGGGGTGGGATTGGGAAAAACCATAGCGATCGGACATTTCTTCTCGTATTTCATCTGCATGACCCGCGGCGGGTAGACCTCCGCCGCGATCTTGGTTTCGCCGCTGCAAAGCAGCTGCACCTGCAGGGTGTGGCCGCGGCGCGGCACGGCGCCATTGCGCATCAGCGCTTTTAGATATTCGGCGGTCTTGGCGTCACCCCATTCCATCATCAGTGCGAATACCAGTTGCTCCGGCTCGTTGTCGATCGAGACGTCATTCTTCCATTTCGGATTGAGCAGGTCCTGATAACTCTTCGGCGCCTCGCCGGCTTTGACCAGGTCGGTGTTATAAGCGATCACCACTAACGTATAATCCGCGACGTACCAGCGCCCGTCTTTGTCCCAGAACTGGTTGGAAAAATTTTTCTTTTCCGGCGAATCGTAGCGGGCGTGTACCCCTGCCTTCGTCAACTCTCCGATGTTATCGAAGTCGACGCCGACGACGTCCGCGGACAGTTTGCCGACACGATGCTCGAGCAGAATTCGATCCAGGCCCTTGGCCCCCTGGAGCCGTGCGGTTTGGACTTTGATGAACGGATATTTTTTTCCAAACGCGTCAGCATATTCCTGGATGGTCTCAACGCCTTGATTGGAATAGACGACTAGGTTGCCTTCCTTTTTGGCGCCTTCTTCGAGCCCGCGCTGCCTTTCTTTAGGCGGCATCTTGTTTGCGGCAGCGAGGACCTCCTCAACCGTCGCCGCCCGCGTCGGCGCAGCAACACCGATGCTGAGCAATGTAAGGATGACGATAGCCCCGAAAAGGTTTAGTTTCGTTTGCAATTTTTTTCCCTCCTACTTTACTCAGCGCGAGCGTGCCACGAGGTTGTTCAATCGCCGGTTCCCCTTCTACCATAGGCGCCTTGTAAAGTAAGCGTCTGGACGAAGCGGACGATCGCGGCGTCATCTCGGTAACGGCTCTGGTCGTAACTCTCGTAGTGAATCAGCTCATCCAACGGCCGGCGCGGCGGAGCGCCGATTGAGGACTTGGCGTAACCGATCGGCACCAGATGATAGATGCGCAGCGGTTCGGGAATCTTTAACAAGACCTTGAGCATGGTTTCCAGGTACGGCGAATTGGCGTCGCTGACGTACTGCGACGCGAGGCCGAGCGCCGTTGCCGAAAGATGGATCAGCAGTGTCGCATTGGCCAGACCGGTAATGAAGTGCGACTCGGCCTTTTCCAGTTGAGTGCGGATTGGATAAGACCGCTTCACCCGCGGGTCGCCGAGAATGACGATATGCACCGGCGCGCGACGGAAGCCGTCGCCGGTCATCCTCGCCGTGCCGCGCACCGCCAGATCCATTTCGCGCTTTTGTTCCATTTGTTTCATATAATAATCCGCGATCTTGTAGCGCGTCGCCTGATCGCGCACGACCACAAACTCCCACGGCTGGCCGTTGCCGCCTGACGGTGCCCAGCGAGCGCAGTCTAGGATTGTCCGGACCACTTCATCAGGAATGTCCCGATTCTCATCGTAGCCGCGGATGCTGCGGCGCTGCATCACCAAAGCGTGTAGATCATCCATCACCATCTCGCTTCTCCTTTTATGAGAAATAGAGGAAATCCCTTGCTAACCCGCGTCAACTTCCGCGTCCCAGTGAACCCTTCAGTTAACCCAGGCGTAACGTGAACGCCAGCGCAGAGCCTGCCTTTCCGAACCAGAAGGCACCTTCTGTCACTTTGCCAATCTGAACCGTTACAACACATTTTGCTTCTTAGGTTTTCGCAGCCGGTATGGTATCCTTACACCACCGCATCGATGAACGGAAAGACTATCTCGTCCGCTTTCCTCCGGGCACCCTCGGCTGTCTCCCGCATCCTTTGGTTCGTCAACGGACAACGGCTCAAGCGCTGGCTCTATGCCCTGGCGGTACTGTTGTTTCTGTTCGTCGGCGCCTTTATCGAGTTTCAGACATCGCTCCTGCAGTCATGGTTCTTTACCACCACAAACGTGCGCTTGCATTTCAAACTGGGCGAGGGACCGAGCCAGGAGATCGCTTATCCGCGTTCAGCGCCGTTCGACGACCGTCGCGGCTATTCCAAGCTGTCCGCCTTTCAGTCCCGGCTGGAAAAGCAAAAATATCAGGTTACTCGCCAAGTCCGCCAGTCGGAAACCATGCTCACTCTCTTTGAACAGGGCATCTCGCCGCCCTATGCGGAAAAACCCGCGGCTGGTCTCGATATTCGCGGCGCCAATGGGGAACCGCTTTTCCGTTACGATCAATCGGAATTTTTATTCGAGAGGATCGAAAACATTCCTTCCTTGATCGTCAAGACATTGCTCTTTCTTGAAAACCGCGATCTCGATCGCTCGGCCATGCCATGGCAAAACCCGGTCATCGAGTGGGACAGAACTCTAAAGGCTGCTCTGATGTATGTCGGCGCCAAGATTAATCTTCCGGTGCCGATGCAGGGTGGCAGCACGCTTGCCGTACAGCTCGAAAAGTTTCGCCATTCCCCTCATGGCCGCACCGATACACCGCTGGAAAAGTTGCGTCAGATTATCGGGGCGAGCCTCAAGGCTTATCGCGAAGGCCCCAACACGCGTGCCTGGCGCGATCGCATCATCGTTGACTACATTGACACGGTGCCGCTCGCCGCAACACCCGGTTATGGCGAAATCCACGGTCTCGGCGAGGGTCTTTATGCCTGGTTCGGGATGCCTCTTGACGACATCGTCGAGGCGCTCAATGCACCTGACTTAACGCCTGCGAAGGTGCAAGCTTTCAAACATGTGTTGACGCTGCTTATCTCGGTGCGTGCGCCGTCGGTTTATCTGGTCGACGAACGGGCCTCCTTAGAAGACAAAGTCAATCAGTTTACGCGCTTGTTGGCGCGCGGCGGCATTATCGATTGGGAGATGGCCGCCGAGTTGCAAGAGACACCGATCCGGTTCCTGCCCAGCGCGCCGCTGCCGCCGCTGCCTTCGTCGAGCAAGAACAAAGCCGCCAATGCCATCCGCACCAGCATGATGGAAGCGCTCGGTGTCGGCAACCTTTACGACCTCAATCGGCTGCATCTGCAGGTTCGCAGCACCTTCGATGTGAGTCTGCAGAAAGGAGTCACCGAGTTCTTGAACCGACTGGCTGACCCGAAGTTCGTCAGCGCCAACGGTCTTAACGGCGAGCGGCTGCTGGAGACCGCCGACCCTTCGAAAGTGATCTATTCGTTTCTGCTCGTGGAAGCGACTCCCTGGGGCAATCTGATCCGCGTACAGGCGGACAATTTCGCCGCTCCCTTCGATTTCAACAAGAGCGTCAAGCTGGAATTGGGCAGCACGGCAAAGCTACGGACCCTGACGCATTACTTGGAAGTTTTCGCTGAACTCCACGGCGAGCTATCCGGGCTGGAGCAAAAGCAGCTTGCGCAAAGATGGGCAAGCGCGCGCGATCCCTTGACGCGCTGGGCCATTGAAACCATGCAAAACCAACGGAATCTCGCTTTGCAGCCGTTCCTCGACCTGGCGATGGCGCGGCAATACTCCGCCAGCCCTTATGAAGATTTCTTTACCGGCGGCGGGCTGCACCGCTTTGAAAATTTCGATAAGAACGACAACGAGCGCGTGTTGAGCCTGCAGGACGCGTTCCGCAACTCGACTAATTTGGTTTTCATTCGCTTGATGCGCGATTTGGTGGCGTATCATCGAGCGCGATTGCCCTATAACGCTGACGACGTGCTGGCCAATCCAGCTAACGCGCAGCGACAAAAAATGCTCAAGGAAATCGCCGAAGAGGAGTCGCGCCAGCCGCTCCGTCGGGCATATCAGAACTATGCCAACCAAACGCCCGAGGAGATTGTCCGCCGCCTGGTCGGCAAGAGCAACACGGAGCGCCGTTTGACGATTCTGTTTTTTGCGTGGCGCATCGGCACAACCGAAAACGAACTCAAGGCGTGGCTGCAAAAAAATAAAGTCAGCCTGGACGATACGGAACTCTCTAAGCTGTATCGGGCCTATCACAACCCGCGCCTCACTCTGGCTGACCACGCTTACCTGCTTTCGCTCCATCCCGTCGATCTGTGGAGCGCCGGCGAGTTGTGGAAACAACCCAAGCTTACTTGGGAAAAACTTTACACGGCGAGCAGCGAAGCACGCCGCGTCAGTTCCGCCTGGCTGCTCGAAAGCCGCAACCGGCGCGCGCAGGATTTACGTCTGCGCATCCGCCTGGAAAGGGATGCCTTTAACCGGATGACGCCCTACTGGCAACGGCTCGGCTTCCCGTTCAAAACCATGGTGCCGACCTATGCGACCGCTATCGGCAGCTCTTCGGACCGCCCGGTTGCGCTCGCCGAGTTGGTCGGCATTCTGATTAACGACGGCGTGCGCCGGCCCCCGGTAAGCCTCACCGATGTGCACTTTGCCGCGGGCACACCCTATGAAACGGCTCTCGAACGTCTACCGGAGACCGGCAAGCAAGTGCTTTTCCCTGAGGTGGCTCGGACCGTGCGCAAAGCTATGGCCGACGTGGTCGAGCAGGGCACGGCGCGGCGCTTGAAAGGCGTTTTCAAATTGGGCGGGGACCAGATGGTCACCGTCGGCGGCAAAACCGGGTCGGGTGACAACCGTTTCGAAACGTTTAGCCGCAGCGGCGCTGTGATTTCGTCGCGCGCGACCAATCGAACCGCGACTTTCGTTTTTTATATTGGCGAACGTTACTTCGGCGTCATCACCGCCTACGTGCAAGGACGTGAGGCGGACAACTACCACTTTACCAGCGGCTTGCCGGTATCCATACTGAAACTTTTGGCACCGACGATCATCAGCCGGCTGGAAAATAAATCGATCGCTCAGTCCAACTCGCCGCCGGTCGAATACGTTCCATCCGGCGTCCGCCCGCGCACCTCAACTGCGAACCTAACACGCTGATCCGCTCACTCGCGCGCGTATTCTGCGATCTGTCACTTGCATTCGAAATGCCGCGACGGCCGCGGACCGTGCGGCTGCCGAACAGCCGATATATGACACCGGGGGAAGCCGAAGCTAGGCGCATGCACAGCGCACGATCCATTCGCGCTTCTCGCCAACTGGTCTGGATAGAGCCGTCGCCGATGATTCAAAAACACTTGGTTGGAGCGTGCGTATCGTTAGGTGCGGCTCGGCACAAACAAAACTTGCAACCGCGGCCTCGTGTGGTAGAGGTTAAAGGTTGGCGCACCGGACAAAGTCGTTCGCTCGTAGATAAACAAGGAGATCCCGTGTCGGTAGATCAAGAGGCATTAGCCACTGAGGAGCGCAAGCTTCGTCGGCTGCGCCGCGCCATGGATCTGACCGCGGCGCTCCTCTGGAGGGTGGATTTGACCCTCGAAGAAGCTCAAGACGTCGTTGGTCATGCAAAGCACACCGCGCTGCAACTTTTTCCCGATAAAGAGGAGACTTTCGATCTTATCTACGGTTCGCGTTTTCGCCGCATCCTCGTGGAAAAATATCGCTTGCAATGAAACTCACCTGTGTCGCAGCAGTCAAGCTTCACCTCAAGAGCCAGTCATGAATGGTAAATTCATCCACATCCGCGGCGCCAGGCAGAACAATCTGAAAAACCTCGATGTTGACATTCCGCTCAACGCTTTGACGGTGGTGACCGGCGTCAGCGGGTCAGGCAAATCGACCCTCGCCTTCGATATTCTCTACGCCGAGGGACAGCGCCGCTACGTCGAGAGCTTCTCGGCCTATGCCCGGCAATTCCTCGACCGCATGGATAAGCCCGATGTGGAAGCCATCGAAGGCATCCCGCCAACCATCGCCATTGATCAGAGCCGGCCGGTGCGCACCTCGCGCTCCACCGTCGGCACCATGACCGAATTGCACGATCATTTTAAGCTGCTGTTCGCCAAGATCGCGGTGCTTTACTGCCGCGGTTGTGAGCGTGTTGTCGAACGTGACAGCGCTTCATCGGTCGTTGACAAACTCAGCGCATGGCCCGAAGGCACGCCGGTCGTCTTGACGTTCCCCTTGCCGGTTTCGCCGGTTGCGTGGGAAGAGGTGCGCAGCGGTCTGCGCCAGGCTGGGTTTCAGCGCTTGCTCGTCGAGCGAGCCGTTCATGACATCGATCAGCTCGATCAACCGCCGTACGGCGAAGTCTTGCAAGTCGTCGCCGATCGCTTCGCTGTGCGACCCGACAACAGAAAGCGCATCTGCGATTCCCTGGAGCAGGCGTTTCACTATGGCAAAGGCCGGCTCAATCTGTTCTTCCCGCGGGATGATTGGCGTTGTGAGCCGTTCAGCAATCAACTGCACTGCCCGCACTGTGAGATTGCCTATCGCGACCCGGTGCCGAATTTGTTTTCTTTCAACAGTCCGCTCGGCGCTTGTGAAACCTGCCGGGGCTTCGGCCGGGTGATCGACCTCGATCTCGATCTGATCGTTCCGGATCCGGGCAAATCGTTGAGCGACGGCGCCATCAAACCTTGGGTGAATCGCACCCGCCGCACGCGCCGATTGCTGGATTTTTGCGAGCGCAGAAAAATCCCGACCCAAAAACCTTGGGGCGAGCTTACCGAAAAACAGAAGAACCTCATCATCGAAGGCAACGGCGAATACAAAGGCATTCGCGGCTGGTTCCGGCGTCTCGAACGCAAAAGCTACCGCATGCACGTGCGCGTACTGCTGGCTCGCTACCGCGCCTACCTGATTTGCCCCGACTGCCAGGGCACGCGGCTCAAGGGCGATGCGCTGCATTACCGCATTGACGGTAAAGACATCGCCCAAGTGAACGCGATGAGCGTCGGCGCCGCCCAACGATTTTTTCAAGAGCTCAGGCCGGCGGGCGCTTTGGACAAAGTGGCGAGCCTGATCCTTGACGAAATTCGCCGGCGCCTCGGCTATCTCGTCGGCGTCGGCCTTGAATACCTCACGCTCGACCGCCAATCGCGCACGCTATCGGGAGGTGAGCTTGAGCGCGTCGACCTCACCACGGCGATTGGCTCGTCGTTGGTCAATACGCTCTACGTGCTCGACGAGCCGTCGATCGGTCTCCACCCGCGCGACAGCCG
Source organism: Binatia bacterium (assembly GCA_036554745.1). GTDB lineage: Bacteria > Desulfobacterota > Binatia > UBA9968 > UBA9968 > DP-20. The sequence goes on along the minus strand of DATBMR010000178.1, from coordinate 3,375 downwards.
CCGGCTGGTGGAGATTCTCCAGCGCCTGCGCGCCAATCAGAATACCGTCGTCGTTGTCGAGCATGATCCCGAGATCATCAAGGAATGCGATCACATCATCGACCTTGGTCCGAGGGCCGGTGAACAAGGCGGCCAGATCATCTTTGCTGGCTCCTATGATGAGCTGCTGCGCGATGAAGAGTCGCTGACCGCCGCTTATTTGAGCCGGCGAAAGGCTATTCCCTCTCCCGCGCGCAAGCGCAAGGTGTTGTTGCAGCGCGCAATTAGAATCAAAGGCGGACGCGCCAACAATCTCAAGAACATCGACGTTGATATTCCTCTGGGCAGCTTGGTCTGTATCACCGGCGTGTCGGGCTCGGGAAAATCGAGCCTGGTCGACGAAGTGCTGCACCGGAATTTGAAAAAGCTCAAGGAGGCGCCCACTGCCGCAGTGACGGATTGCGCGAGCATCACTGGCGTCGACAAGATTTCCGAGGTTGTTTTAGTCGATCAATCGCCGGTCGGCACCACACCGCGCTCCAATCCGGCGACCTATATGAAGGCGTTCGACGGTGTGCGTCGGCTGTTCGCTGCCGCCGATCTGTCGCGTTTGCGCGGTTACACGCCTTCGACGTTTTCCTTCAACGTCGAAGGCGGACGCTGCGAAACCTGCCGTGGCGAAGGTTTCGAAAAGATCGAGATGCAGTTTCTCTCCGATGTCTACACGTCATGTTCCGAATGTCGCGGCAGTCGCTTCCGCGAAGAGGTTTTGGAGGTCGCTTATCGCGGCAAGAACATCCGTCAAGTACTTGATCTCACCGTTGCCGAAGCCCTCGAGTTTTTTAAAGACACGGCGGAGATTAGGCAAAGTCTCGAACCGCTGCGCGCGGTCGGGCTGGAATATGTGCGCCTCGGCCAGCCGCTAACCACGCTCTCGGGGGGCGAATCGCAACGTTTGAAACTGGCGGCGCACATGGCCAGAGCGCGCAAGGCCGGCACGCTGTTCATCTTCGACGAGCCTACCACCGGCCTGCATTTTCACGACATCGAGCGCCTGCTCTGGGCCTTCAACGAGCTGATCGATCAGGGCCATTCCATCGTCGTCATAGAACATAATATGGAAGTGGTGAAGTGCGCCGACCACATCATCGATCTCGGCCCTGAAGGCGGCGGCGGCGGCGGCGAAATCGTCGCGGTTGGAACTCCGGCCGAGATCGCGGGCTGCGAGCACTCGCATACCGGCGCCTACCTGCGACCGCATTTGCAAGCCGCCGCTGCACCTTTCGCGCCATTGCTGGAAAAGAGCTTACCGATTCAACAGCTCAACAGTTCAAGCGCTGGGGAAAACGCCATCGCCATCGTTGGCGCCAAGGAGCACAATTTAAAGAACATCAGCCTTAACATTCCACGCGATCGCTTCGTGGTTTTTACCGGCTTGAGCGGTTCGGGAAAATCTTCGCTCGCCTTTGACATCATCTACGCCGAGGGTCAGCGCCGGTACATCGATAGCTTGTCAGCCTACGCCCGTCAGTTTCTCGAAGTCATGGCGCGGCCCAACGTGGATTATGTCGCCGGTATTCCGCCGACAGTCGCGATTGAGCAGCGCCTCAGCCAGGGCGGCAAAAAGTCGACCGTGGCGACCGTGACGGAAATTTATCACTACCTGCGCCTGCTTTACTCGAAGATCGGCAAACAGCACTGCGTGCAGTGCGGCCGGCAGATCCATTCGCTCACCCGCAGTCAGATTCTCGATCGCGTCGGCCGCTCTTATCGCGGCAAAGAGGTTTTGATTCTGAGCCCGATCGTGCGCGGGCGCAAAGGCTTTCATAAAGAAGTGATCGCCGGCGCGCGCCGGCTGGGCTATCGACGCGCGCGCATCGACGGCAAACTGATGGAGCTGCGCGCGCCCGAGCTGACTAACGGGCTGGAGCGCTTCAAGGAACACAACATCGATATCGTCATCGGCAAAGCTAAAGCTGCCGGGCACGAGGTCGAAGCGTTGATCGATCAGGGGCTGCGCCTGGGTAACGGCGTCATCCATCTGGTCTCCGACCGCGGCGAGCAAATATTTAATCAGCGGCTTTTCTGTCTTGGCTGCGGCATCGGCTACGAGCCGCTCGATCCGCGGCTGTTTTCCTTCAACAGCCAGCAGGGCGCTTGCAATCAATGCGGCGGCATGGGGTTCACCTCGAGCTTCAACCCTGATTTGATTTTCACCGATCCCCGCCGCTCGCTACGGGACGCCATCAGCGGCATTTCGGCAGGCTCGTTAGCGAACGGTTGCGAAGTCGAGCGCGCGCTGCAGCGCCTGCTGCAAGATCTCAAAAATGAGCACGATGTCGACATTGACAAACCATTCGGCAAGTTGACGAAGAAAGTCCAGGAGGCCGTGCTTCACGGTGGCACCGGACGCGGCGCTTTCGTCGGCTTGGTGCCCTTTCTCAACGAGCTCTGGGAGGCCGGCGGCGAAGACGCGGTAAGCGAGCTCGATGCGTTAATGACCGAGGCGCCTTGCGCCGCCTGTCAGGGCCGACGGCTGAACCAGCGCGCTCAGGCGGTCAAGGTCGCGGGCAGGACAATTTGGCAGATTACGGCGCTCGCTGTCGACGAAGCGCGAGAGTATTTCACTAAGCTCGATCTTGCCAATTCCGGCAACGGCAACGCGGCGCGCGACCAAGCGGTGGCTGTCAAGATTTTGCGGGAAATTCAGCAGCGTTTGGATTTTCTTTCCGAGGTCGGTCTGCCCTATCTCACGCTCGACCGCCGCGCCGACACGCTTTCCGGCGGCGAGGCGCAGCGCATCCGGCTTGCCGCGCAGCTGGGCTCCAACTTGCGCGGCGTCTGCTATATCCTCGACGAACCCACGATCGGATTGCACCCGCGCGACAACGATATGTTGCTGCAAACTTTGCGGCGGCTCGAGCGACTGGGGAACAGTGTGCTCGTCGTCGAGCACGATGAGGCGACCATTGAGTCCGCAGACTTGATCATCGATTTAGGACCGGGCGCTGGCGTGCGCGGCGGCAGCGTGGTCTCCATCGGCACCCCGGACGAAATCAGAGAAAACCCGCACTCACCCACCGGCGCCTATCTGCGCACACCCAAGCGGCGTGTCGGACCGCCGCGCGATTTCACCCAAGCGAAATGGCTTATCGTGCGTGGCGCCAAGGCGCATAACTTACGCAATATCGATGTCAAGATTCCGCTCGGCATGTGGACCTGTGTCACGGGTATTTCGGGTTCCGGTAAAAGCACTTTGGTTCGGGAAGTCCTCTACAAGGGACTCAAACTCCACCTCGGTCAATTCGCTGGCCGCCCTGGCGCGCACAAAGAAATTACCGGCTGGCAAGCTTTAGAACGGGTCGTCGAAGTCGATCAAACTCCGATCGGCAAGAC
>DATBMR010000161.1:0-8500 GCA_036554745.1 Binatia bacterium | reverse complement strand
GTCCCAACGATAATTCGGATTGTTTTTCCCTCATAGAACGGCGCAGCACTATGAGCGAGACGAGCACTTGAACCGAATGCAACCGACAGGACAACGAAAACTGTTATTAAACGCAACTTCCTAGCCGACCCTTTAGGAACTTTATCGGACATCCCTTTTTGCTCCTTCCATCAAATTTTTCGTTGCAGAATCACAAATTGCTCCGACTAAACCGCTGCGCCGGATGCATGGGAGAACTCAGCCGGCGATGGCAAGTAACTGCATGAAAGCGGCTAAATCGACACGCACGAGGGGAGCGTCGGCCGCATGCAAAACGGCTCCGGTCAAGAAAAAGATAAAAAGACTGAGCAAAGCCGGCAAAGTCCGAGCTGACAGTCTCGACCGTGATCGATTGATGGATGATCCCATGATTCCTCCGCAGCAGTGCTGTTTAAGGCGATTGAATATCGTGGTTCAAGAGAGCGAGAAAATTGTCGGCGAAAATCTTTTTGAGGTCGTCGTGTTTGAGCTTTGCGGCTTTGGCCACGTGCTTTGCAATCTTCTCGACTTCCATCGCCAGCGGATTATAGGGATGATCGGAGCCGAATAAAATTTTAGTGGAGCCTACTCCGCGAAAGGCTTCCAGCAGGAGCGGCATCCAACCGACGACCGACGTTTCCAGAAAGATATTTTCATGCTGGCGGGCAACGGCGACAGCAAGCTTCACATACTCCGAAACCCCCATATGTCCGAGAATGACCGGGACGTCTGTGTGTTGGGCGGCAAGCTCCGCGATGATCCCCGGCGATGCTTTGCTCGACATGCCGGTATGAAAAATAATCGGCACGCGATAGCGGCGCGCGGCGTCATAGATTGGCTCCATCAGCTCCGCTTCATTGGGATCGAAGAACTCGATCTCTGGGTGCAATTTGATGCCTTTTAGCTTGAGTTCGCCCAGACAGTGATCGAGCGCTTTCGCCGTTGCTTGCGGGCCGAAGTTTGGGTTGATGCGGCAAAAGCCGACGATGCGCTTGGGATATTTGGCCATTTCTTCGGCCATGACCTGGTTCGCTTCGGAATAATCGGTGTAAGGCGCTCCCAACGGAAACGCCACGGCGCGGTCCAAGCCGACTTCGTCCAGATTGCGCACCAAGTCTGCGCCCAGAAAGCTCGCCACGCCATGCCCCAGCGGAGTCTTTCGGCGTCCTAAATGCGAGTGCGCGTCGATCGCATGCAATTCCATATCGTTGATTCGTAAAGCCACAAATTCTGCCCTCCCGTACGCACAAGCGGAAAAGCCGACATACACTCCGTGAGCTTTCCCGTTCCGCGCGTGAAACTTAGCGCATCCCGTTAATCGAGTAAACCAGAAATATTTTTGAAAAGACGCCAGCGGCTTGTGACGCGCTTCCTCGCACGTCGAGCGCTTCCCCTAACCATTGGCGCGCCAATAACCTGTACCCGGCGAAACAATGGAACGATGGAAAGCCCAAACGTTGAACATCGTGAACGGAGCGCAGCAGTGGAACAATTAAACCGCCGAGCGTTGAAACGGGCGTCAAAAGTCCTATGCTTAATTTACGAGAGATTGCCGGGGGGCGTGCAATGTCGAACCCGAGCGGGATGAAAAATCCGGATCGCAGGCTGCTCAAAAAGACCTCAGATCCCAGGCGCGGGCAACGAAGGGTATGAGTCATTTTCAGCAACAGCCTGCAAGAGCTTTGGCAGCGCTCGCATGGTTATTTTTAGCAGCATATGTGCAGCTCGCGGGTTGCTCTGCGACGCAACGCCAACCTCGGGAAATTCTTTACCTCGCCGTTGGCGCCAGTGATGCTCTCGGCATCGGAGCCACGCCCTTACGCAACGGCTACGTCTACCGCATCAGAGATGAGTTGGAACAGCAGACCCGTGGCGACGTAAGACTCCTCAATTTAGCCATTCCCGGCGGCACCACACGCGATCTGCGGCAGGCTTTGCAGCTGGCGTTACGCAAGGAGCTAAGGCCGGACCTGGTCACGATCTGGACGGGAGCGAACGACATTATCAACGGACAAGCGCCAGAGGATTTCGAAAAAGAGCTGAGCGCAATCCTGAGGGAACTTCGTGACCGAAGCTCTGCCTTCATCGTCATCGCGGACATTGCGGATCTCACCAGGATCCCGCGCTTCAGGACCCAGCCAAGTCCGGTTGTCACCCCGGCCCGCATCGCAGCGTTCAACCGCATTATCGAGAAGCAAGCGAACGCGTTTGATGTGTCGCTTGTCAGGCTTTCTAAAGAAGAGATCACCGACGAGCTTGTGAGTGATGTCGATGGGTTTCATCCGAGCGACAAAGGGCACCGGCTGATTGCCGACCTCTTCTTACGGACTATTTTGCCGAAGCTGTTAGCATAGGCTCACTTATCTTCCATGCGTGTTGGGGGGTCCAAAGCTCTATCCGTTTCCCCATCTTTCCAAAGACTCAGGCAGCTGACCCGTCTGTCGTCCGATTTCTTGCCGGCTCAGGATTTCCACCGCGAATCCATCCTTGAACGTTGGAATTTTTGAAACCGTTTGAACCTTAAACGAATCTTTATAGCTGTTTGATTTGGACTTTACGCCATTCGATGGCGCCGCCCGGCGCACTCTTCGGGCCGCTGCCGTATTGGAGCGCGACTGGTCCTTGGATGAACTGGCTGTGATTAGTCTTCGCGGTCTGGACTCCGTTTAGCACGACGATCGGCTGCGAACCTTTGGCTGTAATTTCAAAGTTGTTCCATTTCTAGCGGCCTTGGGCATGGGCGATACCGTGGCAAAATTAACTCGCGCCCATGCCGTAGGACGGCTCCTCACGCTGGTCGAAGATATTCACTTCATAGGCTGTCTTGGAGCCAATCTTATTAGTCGCTTGAGTGCCTCGAAACGTTTGAACCAGCCGACCGCAATAACTTGCCGCTTGCGGGACACGAAGCAGAATGCGAGTTCCGCTCTTCCTATGTTTAGCTGGAATCCAAAAAACAGACCGCGCATCTGATAATTCTCAAAGCATCAAAAAAGGGGCGGGCAGCCGCAGCCCGACTCACGATCGGCCTCGTTCGAGTGTCCGACCGCCGCTCCGGCGAGCCGCAAGACGGTAAAATAAAGTGATTCGCTGATAAAAAAAATTTGCTCTTGATTGTTGTTGACCAACCGTTTCCGCTGTAATAGATATCGAAAAGAATGCATCCAGGTATCGCATCGATTGCGCATTCCGCGAAGGCGTCGGATGTTCAACTCAATCGAAACTCGGTCGGGGAATTTAGTCCCTGCGCTCAACATCAGTGAGTCCGCGACGCGCTTAGTCCTAACAGCTCTCCTGGTCGCCCTAGCATACTACTTGGGCGCGCTGTTTAGCTTCGCCCTCAGGGTTCCTTCCACCCACAGCTCAATCATTTGGGCGCCCAATGCAGTGCTGTTGACCGCGCTCGTGGTTACGCCGCCGCGAACTTGGTTGATCTGGTTGGCTGCCGCGCTGCCGGCTCATTTGATCGCCCAGTCGCGGGATGCTGCTCCTGTATGGCTGTTGATCTGTCCGTATCTCGCCAACATCGCGCAGGCGGTGCTCGCTGCCGTCGGCTTGCGCCGCTTTATGGACGTTCCGTACCGGCTCGAGAGTCTCCGAGAAATGGCTGTTTTTATTCTCGTGGCTGTTCTTGCGGCGCCAGCACTCGTCTCACTCACGGCTGCCTGGCTCTTCGTGGCAGCCGGCTGGGAAACCGATTATTGGCTAGCGGCGGAGGCGCGTTTGTTGAACAACATACTGACGGGGCTAACCGTAGCGCCGCTGTGCTTCGCCATAGGCAGCGGCGACCTGGCCAAATTTCGCCGGGTCCAGCTTCGCAGGTACGTTGAGCTCGCGTTCCTTTTAACCGGACTCGCGGGCACAATAGCGATCGCTTTCGCTTGGCAAGCAAACGAAATGATAATGTTCCCGATCCGTCTCTATGCTCCGCTGCCGTTCTTGTTTTGGGCTGCTGTCCGTTTCCAACCCGCGGCTGTATCGGTCGCTCTCTTGATAATCGCGTACGACTCGATCTCTGATTCGATCGCGGGCCAAGGAATCTTTGCCTCAGGCTCCGGCACGGTGAATGTGCTGGCGGTGGAGGCCTCGCTCGGCGTTCTATCACTCCCGCTAATGCTGTTAGCGGCCCTTATGCAAGAGCGAACAAGAAAAGAGGAGGCGCTGCGCGAGAGCGAAGCACGTTACCGCGCTCTGGTGACAGCCAGCTCGGAGATTGTATGGCGGGCGAAAACGCATAGCGAGGGGCTTTTTGTAACGCCCGCATGGCGCGAGCTTACGGGACAAAGTGAAGCGGAGTCACGCAACTCGGGGTGGCTCAACGCGGTCCACCCCGAGGATCGCGAAAGATGCCGCCGGCTGTGGGATCAGGCGGGCGCTCAGCGCCATGGCTATGAGGATGAGTTGCGCGTCCAGGCTTTGGATGAAAGTTACCGCCATTTCTATGTTCACGTGGTGCCGATTCTATCGCCCGACGGGAGCGTTCGCGAGTGGGTGGGAACCGCAAACGACATTACCGACCGTAAACGGGCCGAACAAACACTGCGCGAAAGCGAAGCGAGATTCCGCAACATGGCGGATCATGCGCCGGTCATGATTTGGATTTCTGATCCCCGCGGCTCTCGTACCTACGTGAACCGGCGCTGGACCGATTTTACCGGCGCTTGGCCCGAACAGGCGCTCGGTTTCCGCTGGCTCGAAAGCGTTCATGCCGCCGATCGCAAGCGCATCAGAGAAGTATTCACACGGATGCAGCGACGCAAGGAGGAATTCCGCATCGAGTATCACCTGCGCCGTCATGACGGCGAATACCGGTGGGTCATCAACTCGGCATCTCCAAGATTTAACGAAACCGGCGAACTCCTGGGCTTCATCGGCTCGATTATCGACATCACGGAACGAAAACGGATCGAGGAAGCTTTACGCGAGAGCGAGGAGCGTTTGGCACGGACTGAAAAGTTCTCGCTTGTAATGGTGACCCATACGGACCTGGAAGGTCGCTGGCTCAAGGTGCCGCCGACACTCTGTGAGCTGCTAGGCTATTCCGAAGAGGAGTTGCTCGGACGGCGTTTTCACGAGGTGACTCATCCGGATGACATCGACCAAAACTTGCGTGAACGCTTACGGCTGCTTAAAGGCGAAATCAAATCCTTCGACATGGAAAAGCGCTACGTTCGCAAAGACGGCGGCATAGTCTGGGTGTATATCAATGTTTCCGTGGTCACAGACGAAGCCGGAACGCCGATTCACTGCCTCAGCTACATCCGAGATATCACCAGGCGCAAGGGAGCGCAGGACGCTCTGCGCGACAGTGAAGAACGGCTACAGCTGGCGCTCGAAGCCGGCGGGATGGGGATCTGGGATTGGGACAAGCGCCACAACACGCTCCAGTGGTCTAGCGAGTATTTCACGATCATGGGTCTGGCACCGTTCAGCGTGACGCCGACGTACGAGACCTGGATCAAGCGCGTGCACCCGGATGACCGCCCGGCGGTTGTCGCCGCGATGAAACGCGCCATTGAAGGCCACGGTTATTATCGAAGCGAATACCGAGTTATATTCGCGGATGGCAATACCCGCTGGGTGACGTCTCACGGTAAGGCCAGCTTTGATCAGAACGGTAAATGCGTCAGGATGTTAGGCGTGGCCAGTGTGATTACCGAGCGGAAACGCACCGAGGAAGCGCTACGCAATGCTTTGGCCGAGGTACAGCGGCTCAAAGAGCGGGTCGAGGCGGACAACGTCTACCTGCGGGAGGAGCTTTCCGAGACCCTGCGAGACGGGGAGATCGTCGGCAAGAGCGAAGCGATCAGGAAAGTCCTCAACCAGGTGAGGCAGGTGGCGGCGACGGACATGGCAGTGTTGATTTTGGGCGAAACCGGGACCGGCAAGGAATTGGTCGCACGTGCGATCCATGGCACCAGCGCGCGCAAAGAACGACCGCTGGTGAAGGTAAACTGCTCGGCGTTGCCGGCCAATCTGATGGAGAGCGAGTTGTTCGGGCATGAAAAGGGGGCTTTTACAGGAGCGGTCGGCAAAAGGATCGGACGTTTTGAGCTGGCGGACGGTGGGACGATCTTTCTCGATGAGATTGGCGATCTCGCGCTGAGCTTACAGGCGAAGCTCTTGCGGGTTTTACAGGAAGGGGAGTTTGAAAGGGTGGGTAGCTCCAAGACGATCCATGTGAACGTACGGGTAATCGCGGCAACCAACCGCGACTTGTCGGAAGCGTTGCGGCAAGAAACTTTTCGCTCGGATCTGTATTACCGTCTGGCAGTGTATCCGATACAGATGCCGCCTCTGCGCGAGCGTAAGGAGGACATTAAATTAATGGCCGAAGTTTTTCTCCAGGACTCGAACCGGCGGCTCGGGAAATCATTCGAAGGAATCCCGCGTCGGATGCTTGAGGCGCTGGAGCGCTATGACTGGCCTGGCAATGTGCGAGAACTGCAGAATGTAATCGAGCGAGCGGCGGTGACTTCGACCGGGCGGTCTTTACAACTTCCCGAACCATGGCATGCGCACACTCCGGTTAAAGGCCTTACCCAGAGCGGCGCGGCGGATTCTGCAGCCGACGGTGCGGGTACTACCTTGGAGGATCGCGAACGGACTCATATCATCCAAATCCTTAACCAAACGCATTGGCGAATCGAAGGACCGCAGGGCGCCGCAGTGGTGCTGGGGCTTCGTCCCAGCACCCTGCGCTCACGAATGCAAAAACTCGGCATCAAAAGAGAAGCTTACCGTGCTGAACTGCACTGAGATCTGATCCTCGTTCGTACGCTCGTACAATCTGATTCAAAATTACGCGCTCGCTGCGCTGAAATTACGAAGACGCACGCAAGTTTTCGCGCGAGTGCGTTGCTTAGCTGTATTATTTTTTTAAAGCGTTGGGTACCTTGACATATTTTGTTAGCCACGAGATTTCGTGGATTCAGCGATAGAGCGTGAACTCGCTCAACTAACTCAGTTAAGAATTCCCGCCCGTTCACTCTTACGGCGCCTCCACTAGCAGGTTGATGAAAAACGGCTGCGAATGCTTCGACAAGCTCAGCATGCACGGATTTTCTTCAGGCAATTCAAGCTCTGGTCCGCTCGTCCTGAGCCTGTCGAAGGACTCTGAAAGAGTTTTTCAGCAACCTGCTAGATCGCTGGCATTGCTCTTGCTCTAACAAAATAGTGATTCGGCACACAGACGTGCTTCTTAATTTGCTGCCGTCCAAACAACCACCAGAAGTGGGTGTTAACTGCTCACCAGGAAGTGGGTGTTCATTCTATGGGAGAGGGGTTTGCCAATGAGAAACAACAACCGAATGAGGAACAACGATATGACCTTCAATTCACCACAGACCTTGCGCGCTAGTTCTTGCACTCCAAAAAGCCAGCCGGTGACCTGGACGTTGGTACAAAACTTCATCCCATCATTCGGTGCCAACGGAAAATCGCGTCAAACGGATCGGCCCCATGCTGTCCAAGGAGTCACCGTTGCCAAGTTCGTCCATGAATTTGCCAACGAGTTGAGTGTTGTCAGCGGCTTGGTGCAGTTTCTGGAAAACGAAGTCGAGCAGCCGAACCAGGCGAGAAACACGCTTAAGCATCTCAAGAGCGAAATTCTGCGCCTTGATTCGTTATTGAACGAGCTTCGCAGCGTTGCTCAAGGAGAGAGATTGAACCTTCAGCCGAACGAGCTCGGGCCGCTGGTCAGAGAGCTATTGGCGGTCGAAGGGTCGCGCTACACTGACAGCGGCATTCGAGTTGAGATTGATTTGCCGCCTGATTTACCCCGGGTGAGGTTGGACTCGTCCAAATTCAGGCAAGCCTTGCTTAACCTTTGCCACAATGCCGTCGATGCGATGCCGCATGGAGGTAGCTTGATCCTGCGGGGCTCTCGTAGTGATTCGGAGGTTCGTTTGGACGTGATCGATACCGGCGAGGGGATTCCGTCGGGCTTGGATGTCTTTGGGCTATTCATGACGACCAAGTCGAATGGGATGGGGGTCGGATTATCGATTGTGCGCGAGATCATCCTGCGCCATGGTGGGACCGTCACCTATACCAGCGAGCCGGGAGTCGGTACGACTTTTCGTTTGGCGCTGCCCGCGTGTGAATAGACGTGCAATGATTTTTAACGCGATGAGCTGATAGTTTCTCTGTACGATGGCAGCAGAGTCTGATGGTTTCAAGGGTTCTCTCGCGAGACGAGTTTTTCCGCCTCCTCATCCGAGAGCGATTCCAGTTCCGCCAGCATAGACTCAAGGTTTTCCGCTCCAGCCTTTTTGGCTTGGACCTCGGCGACGAGCACGGCCATCTCTTCAACCGTGGGCGCGTCAAACAGCGATTTTATCGGAAGCTGTAAATTGAACCGTTCGTCAATGCGGGAGATGATCTGACTTACCGCGAGAGAATGCCCGCCGAGCTCAAAGAAATCGTCGCGCACGCCGATTCGCTCCAGGCCCAGTACTTCAGCCCAAATCGCCGCTAGGCC
>DATBMR010000142.1:0-5290 GCA_036554745.1 Binatia bacterium | reverse complement strand
GTGTAGGAGTCTTCCCAATAGATCTGGTCTTTGCGCGCATTGATGGCGTCGCAGATCTTGTAGGCGTCATCGTCAGGCAGGGAGGCGCGGGTGTAAATCGGCCAGCCGCTGTAATCGATGCAGGTATGGCTTTCCTCGAGGCCTTTGTAACGCCCGGGCCGGATCGTGTATTTGCGCCAGCCCAGCTCGTCGACCAGATACTTGAACGCGTGATCGTCCAGTGTCATCGGTTTCATGCCTGAGGCCAACGCGGCTTCGAACCAAAGCACCAATCCTTCGTCAAAGACCGCATCAATCGTGCCTTCTCGGATCGCCTTCATGCGCCGCTCATCACCGGGGCCGCCGTTAAGTTGCAGGCTGCCGCCCCAAGCTTCAATGTCTTTTACCGTCATGCCGTAGGCGGCGAGCGTTTGATCGACGAGCACGCGCGTCGAGTGCGTCGCATCCTCGCGGATCGATAACCGCAGCGGATATTTTTTCTCCTTTATGTCGGCCAGTGATTTGAGTCCGGTGCGGGGGTGAATCACGTAAACAAAATGATCCAGCGAAGGGTAGACCGCAATGATCCGGACCGGCAATTTCTCGGGAAAAATTCCCGTGCCGCGGTAGGCTTGCGTCAAAAGGCCTGAGGGATTGATCATCGCCGCCTCCAACTCATTCTTGCAAACCGCGTGCGCCAAAATCGGTGAGCCGGTCGACATGCGCAGCCATGGTTTGAAGGTTTCATTGGATCCGCTGCCGACGGCGATGCACATGTCGCGCGGGCCGTAGTAAGGTGTGTTCGGGTTGCCAGCGATGTGCAGGCCGATTTCCCAAAGCATCAAGGCACGCTGAAAATTCGCTCCACGAGGAAGGGGCTCCATGATTAACCTCCGCTGCCGATAAATTCACGGGCTACCTTATTGATCTCTCAGCGTTCGTGTCAACAGTTGATAAGGGATTTGCTCACCGCGAAGTTCTCGCCCTGACGGACCGTAATTTGGGATTATCGCGCGCAAAGCCGCAAAGCGCGCAAAGAAAGATAGAAAATAATTTCTAAACTTGGCGTTCTTGGCGAGCTTTGCGCGAGATATTTGATTGAGCCTGCCGGATCGTGTCTATTTGGTAATCTGCCGGTATGCCGCGCTTCGATGCAAAAGTACTTTTCGCTAATCTTGCCGAAAAGGAACGGCTGAAGGGCCATCATTCGCCGGAAGGGCGGGCCATCCGCACGCTCAGCCGCGCGCTGAGCGGTTGGTCGGCGGGTGATCTAGGGCGCCGTGACGTTATCGTATTGTGCGCGCAAGCGGTGGAAGACTGGCTGAAGGCCCGCTTAGGGCGCTCGCCTTGGTCGCCGGGAACCATCTCGCCGCTGGTTCGTGAGGCTCTGTCGCAAAAGCTGATTACCCGCCGGGAGGCGATCCGGCTCCAAAGAATCCATCGTTCGCGCGCCGCGCGCCACGCCCGGGGAGTGTCTAAACGCGAAGTTGAAGCAGCTCTTGAGTTTTCAATCGAGCTGATAGACAAGCATTGGTAGAGTGGCGGAGTGGGGCTGCGTGCTCTCTACGCTCGTCCTGTAGCTGGGTCTTAAATAGACAACACCGCATGGATCCTCGCACCAACTGGCTGCTGCTGATCAACGCGGCGCTCGGCAATTTTCTGGCCGGGACGTCGAGCCGAATCTTTTCCGTTTCGCTGCCGACAGTCGCCCATAGTCTGGAAACCACCATCGTCGGCATCGCCTGGGCGGTGATCGCCTACCAGATTTCCCAAATCAGCTTTTCTCTGATCTTTGGCCGGATCGGTGATGTCTACGGCCGCCACACGTTGTTTGGTTTCGGTTTAGTGGTATCTGCCATCGGTGCGCTGCTCTGTGGGCTGTCGCAAAGCGTCGGTCAGCTAATCGTATTCCGGCTGTTCCAAGGCGTGGGCGCGTCGATGACACAGTCGCAGGGGCGTGCCCTGGCGATGGAAGCACTGCCCAAGGAATCGTCGGGACGAGCGCAAGGCTTCATGACCACGGCGTTCCACTCCGGTGTGCTGATCGGGCCGAGCGCGGGCGGCCTGATCATAGATTATATCCACTGGCGCGCGATTTTTTTCTTTCTGATTCCAATTGCCGTCGCCGGCCTGGCGCTGACTCTAATTACGCGTTGGAAGGGAAGTATGCCTAAGACTTCGCGGCCGGCCGACCCAAAGGGTACGATCGATTATCTCGGCGCGGTTCTGCTGATTGTGGCGACCGTGACGCTGATTTCCTGCATCGATCACCGTGTCATGGAAACGCTTGCGCCGCCCCTGCGCGCCGCCCTCCTACTCGGCTTTGTCGTTTCATTTGCGGGCTTCATTTATCGCGAGTGGACGGCGCCGAGCCCGATCCTCGATCTCTCGCTGTTTCGGATCCGCATGTTTTCCCTCAGCGGACTGGCGCTTCTGCTCGTGGGGGTCTCACAGGTGATGATCGGCTTTGTTCTGCCGTTTTACCTGCAGGACGTGTTGCATTTTACGCCTTCGTTCATCGGCTTGCTGTTCATGAGCGCGCCGATTTTCACCGTTACACTCTCTCCACTAGTCGGCTGGGTCGTGGATAAGATGGGCCCGCGCCTGCCCGCTACAGTGGGTGTTGTATTTTTAGTCAGCGCCGGCTTCTTCGGCTCGTTTCTCAGTATCGAATCCCGGTGGCCGGCGGCTTTCGGTGTCCTTGCTCTCTGGGGGTTGGCCAGCGCGCTGTTTTTCACCTCAAATCATACGGCGATGATCAACGCCGTGCCGCCGCAGCATCGTGGCGTGGCCACGGGCGCGATCTATGTCATTTTCGGGCTGGGTACGACGATCGGAGTGTCGTTGGGCACGCTGCTTTTGACCGCCGCCTTTCGCTATTACAGCGGGGACCCGACGGCGACTCCGACCGCTGCCAACGCAATGCCGTTTGTGCAGTCGATGAATTTTAGTTTTCTCGTCGGCAGTTGCATGGCGGTCGTCGCAATGCTCTGCTCGATGCTGCGCGGGAAGAGCTCGGCTCTCGCCAACTCTCACTAGCAAACCGCTGAAAAGACTCTTATGCGTCGTTGCGCCCGATCCCTTCGTGTTATCGTACTACTTTAAGTACGCCTCCGCTCGTCGAGTATCGCGCGCCCCGCCTAAGAGATCTTTTGAGCAGCCTGCAATCCAGGGTTTTGTCAACCGGGTAGGTCCGGCTTAGAAGTTTGCCGCGGAATGCGACAGGTTCGCAGCTGTCGTGCCCCCGAATTTAGTTGGATCAAATCCTAGATTTCTGTTCGCACGAGCTATCGCCAGCTTGGCCGAAGCGAGAGTTGGGTCAATCAAATAGACTTTCGCCACCTGCCGCGCTATGTCTGTCTTTGCATCGTTGCGATGGCTCAACCCGTGACTTCTCTAGCCGCTACCATCAAAGATTACGGTCTGGTCGCCCTCGGTTTCATCCATATCGGAGTTGGCCGTGGCTTGCACGGCACCTTTGGCGTTTTTTTCGTCGCGCTGCTCGATGCATTTGGCTGGTCGCGCGCTGTGACTGCGGGCGCGTTGTCCCTATCGATCATGGTGGAAGGGATTTTTCATCCGGTGGTCGGCACATTGACCGACCGACTCGGCGGTCGAAGAACTCTGCTGTTGGGCGGATTGATTCTCGCCATTGGCTTGGCGTTCAGTGCGACGATTTCGTCGGTTTGGACATTCTACTTCTGGGTAGGGATCGTTTCTGCCGCGGGAATATCGCTCATCGGCATGGTGCCGCATGTAGCGATCATCTCGCGCCACTATCCCAATCGCAAAGCGACGGCACTGGGTATCGCCTGGGCGGGCGGCGGCGTCGGTATCTTCCTGCTGGTGCCGGCGACAGCGGCGATAATCAGCCATTGGGGTTGGCCGGCTGCCTACGTCGGGCTGGCGGTGCTCGTAGCGCTCGTGGTGATTCCCCCGGTGTTTTTGTTGACTCCGTCCAACCACCAGGGGGCCAGCGCGGAAGTCGGCGCGAGTCAGGGATCGCATCACGGAAGGCATAGCGCTCAGCGGGGCGACCGTGATTGGACCGTCAAGCAGGCACTGACAAATTCATCCTTTTGGTTGCTATTCACCGCCAGGGTCCTTGCCAGTTTGGGAAATCAGATCATCGTCACCCATCAAGTCGCGCATGCGGTCGACGTCGGCTTTCCGAAAATCTTTGCGGCGTCGGTTTTCGGTGTCATGGGCGTCGTTAGTATCGCCGGACGAATCGTCTTTGGATATCTCGCGGATGTGATGCGCCGCGAAGTCGTGTATACCTGGGTGCAACTGGTTTCGGCCGTCGGCACGGTTGCCCTGATGGCGACGACGGACACGTCTCTTCCGTTCTTGCTTTACATCTACGCGGTCTTTTACGGATTGGGTCAGGGATCGCGCGCATTGGTACTCTCGGCGATTTCGATCGACGTTTTTCAGGGAAAGAATTTCGGCGCGATCTTCGGTTACTTTACGCTAAGCGTTGGCGTCGG
The DNA here is from genome assembly GCA_036554745.1 of Binatia bacterium. Lineage (GTDB taxonomy): Bacteria > Desulfobacterota > Binatia > UBA9968 > UBA9968 > DP-20. The sequence goes on along the minus strand of DATBMR010000142.1, from coordinate 821 downwards.
CGGCGCGATCGGTGCCTGGCTCGGCGGTTATCTTTTCGACCTTACCCATAACTACGTGCTGGCGTTTTCGATCTCGCTGGGGTGTTTGATCATTTCCATCTTTGTCGTTTGGTTGAGCACGCGGAACATCAAAATCCAAAGGGAGGCGAAAGGAGTCGTGGCATGATTCAACTTTACACCTGGGGCACGCCCAATGGCAAAAAGGTCTCGATCATGTTGGAAGAGATCGGGATGGCTTACGAAGTGCATCCGGTCAACATCGCGGAAGGCGAGCAGTTCAAGCCGGAGTATCTCGCGATCAATCCCAACAATAAAATTCCGTCGATCATCGACACAGAAGGCCCCGGCGGCAAGCCGTTTACGCTTTTTGAGTCGGGCGCGATCCTCATGTATCTGGCGGAAAAATCCGGCCGGCTCTTGCCGGCAGATATGCAGCCGCGCTACACGGTAATTCAATGGCTGATGTTTCAGATGGGCGGAGTCGGGCCAATGTTCGGCCAGGCCAATTACTTTTACCGTCAACAAGAAAAAGTTCCGTTCGCCATCGAGCGGTTCCACAAGGAAGCGCTGCGATTATACGGCGTGCTCAACAAAGAACTGGGTCAGCGCGAGTTTCTCGCCGGTGATTATTCGATCGCCGACATCGCCACTTATCCCTGGGTTTGGCGCCATGAAATGCATCATGTGAAGCTCGAAGATTTTCCCAGCGTTAAGCGCTGGTACGATGCTATTTCTGCACGGCCCGCGGTGCAGCGGGGAATGGAGATCCCGAAGCGATGAGTGAGACGTAGAAGATAACGCAGATTTTTCGCTGCCGCTCA
>DATBMR010000045.1:0-12681 GCA_036554745.1 Binatia bacterium | reverse complement strand
AAGCCGAGCATTACGGCAAGCGCGACCATTCTTCTGGTCTGGCTCACCATTCGATCGCTATAACGTGTCTGACCTCATGCCTACAAGAGGGAAGATCGTCTCGGAATAATCCGGTTAACTCACTGATGGATCAGCTATGAGAACCGGAGAAATGGCTGGAGCCATAGAACGCCAGTGATATAGTTATTCTAACCGCCATCACTGTCGCACACCGCTTTGCCGCAGGAGGTCCCTGTCATGAACGCGCTGACTCTTCTAAAGCCGCTGCTTCTCGTGCTGCTGTTTCCCTTCTTAGCCAGCCGCGCGCCCGGCCAGGAGACGCGGCGGCGCGTCGATCTGAAGCATGGCCTCTCGCTGGAGGTCCCGGTGGAGTGGAGCGTGCAGCCACCGCCGCAGATCCGAAAGGATCTGGAGAGGACCAGAGAAACTCTCACCGAAAAGGCGGGGATAGAGAAACCGCGCCAAAAAAAGGAAGAGCTGCTGGCGGTCAACTCGACGCCCGCTCCGGCCGGCGCCATGATCAGGCTGAGCGTGAGTTCGCCGGCCCGATTTGCCCAAGCCGATCTCTCAGCCACTGGCCCGGCGGGACTGAGCGCTCTACGCTCGGAGCTCGTCGTCACGTTCAAGAAACTGGAAGCTGCGGGCGGGCCCAAAGTGCGTGATGTACAAATCCCGCTGATCGAGCAGATCAACGATCATCTGGCAGTATGCATCGTTTATCTGCGGGCTGGGGCACCGGGGATGCCTCCTTGGGAGGTGAAGCAATACAAGATTCCGGTGAATGGCCGGCTTGTCGAGCTCACTCTGTCGCACCGGCAGACAGAGGAGGCCGAATGGAAGCTCGTGCTAGAGCAGGTGAAGCGTTCGCTGCGATTTCCGGGCGGGCGTTGATTTCCCCCGGACGCGGTGAGTAAATTCACAGTATCGGAGGCTGCGACGGTGAGGCGTTTACACGACCAATGGAGGCGATTATGCGATTCATCAGACCGTTGTGTTGTTTAGTGCTGGCGACGGTCCTGCTAACCGGTTGTCTCCTCACCAAGCTCGTGACCGTACCGATGCGCCTCGTCGGTGCGGTTGTTTCCATCATTCCCGTGGCGGGCGATGTGGTCCATGAGGCCATCGACGAGGCCGCCGAAGAGGTCGACAAGTTGCCAGTTTAACGAAACACAGGCAACAAAATAATTGACAGCGTTAGTGCTCCGTTCGATTAAACATCCGCTGATATGTCGCACGTTCTTTCTTTATCTTTTGCAAAAAATTCTTCTTTTGTAATCAGGCGCTTGATGAGCAGCTGTGCTAGCGCATCGGTTTGAGCCGGACTGGATACGAGTAGGTCTTCGATTCTGACGGTTCCTTTCGGACTTGGTCATAAATCTCCTTTACTGATCATATTATTAGCCGTCCCGCTACGACACCGACGATTCCCGACCTTCGAAATAAGCGAATCCTTCCATGCCGAAAGTTGTATTAACGCTTCAAGGAAAAGAGCCCTGCTTTTAATCCTGCTCTCCGATAGGCGATCCCTACCGGCGTCGGATCACCATTCTCGTCATAAAGTGCGGTGCTCTCGCGGATGTCCTTTGTCTTAGGAGGCAAGGAGTACCAAGCATAACGCTCAACGAACCCTAGTGTCTCAAGCAGCTTGACCGATTTCGCGGCGAAATCTGCTTGAAGCTTCCAATCGGGATAGACAGGCGGGGCATTCCAGCGAACTAGACTGTATTCGGTAAGCCAGATCGGCAGTCGAAATTTGCGATACACTGCGTGTAAAAAATTCTGTAACCCACGGACGGACTCGTCAACACGGAAGCTAGCGCCGTACCAATGAACCGCCATGAAATCGACGCGATAGCCGCGTGCGCGGACGCCATCCATGAACCGCTCAAGCCAGCTCCCCGGTAGCGACGGATTTCCCGCAGGTGCCGGGCTGCCGAGTCGGAGGCCGGTTGCCATCAGCTGTGGCCAGAGATGCAGCGCCTGCTGCACAGTCATGTTTGCTTGGACGCGTTTGTCGGGTTCGTTGAATCCAAGCAAAACCGAGCCATTCTTCTTCGCAAGATCGAGCTGCTCGGCATTGACATAGGTTTCGTCCCAAATCATCGGAACGAACTCGACATCAGGGGGCCGGCCGATTTGACTCGTATGCGGTTGCCAGGTGTAGTACCAGGACACGTTGACGTCGACCACGGCTCTGTTCACACTCACAAAATACCATGTGCCGACGCCTTTTTTGGGAGATTGCGCTAATACCACATACACTCAGAAGGCTGACAACTGAAAAGTGGTAGCAACTGGAAATAGGATCAGACTGGCCGGGCGTAAGTACTTGATTTTGGCGCGCCCGGAGGGATTCGAACCCCCAACCCTCAGATCCGAAGTCTGATGCTCTGTCCAGTTGAGCTACGGGCGCCCGCGTGTAATCGCGGTCAATGAAAATAGACGATCTCCATTCCCTTTTCAAAAAAGAAGCGGTGCAGTCCTGGCGGGATCTGCCGGTCGGTAACAAACATCGCCCTTTTCGGCACATGAAAGCCCCATGCCTTCAGCGTCAATCGCTCTGGCGCCGAATCGGCGGCTACGGGGAAGCGGTGCTCGCGATAGACAGCTTGATCGTCCAGCAAGCGCAGAACGCGGGCAATGACGTCGCGCGCCGCTAGAGCGTCAATAGCTATCTCAAAGGTTTGAATTCCGTGCCGCTCTTGCAAAGCGTGCCGGACTGCGGCGTCCAATGGTTTGAAAAAAAGCGCGGTGCGCTTGCCGTTCAACTCGAAAATCCGATCCGCGCGCGTGTCGACACGCAAGCCATCGCTCAATTCGACCGACAGAGTCTCGGCGACGCCGAAAGCGACGCCGAAGGACAACAGCAGCGCGTCGACGATTTCCTGCTTATCTCGTGGCAAGTCCCTGGGGGAACCTGGCTCACTTTTGAATTCGTACCGCAGCGCTGTCTTTGCCGGTCGGTCGGCCGATTCCGGCAGGGCGATTTCCCGCAGATCTAGACCGTGCTTCGCTAGCGCTGTAGTTAGATAATTCGGAGTCTCCTCAGTGGCATCGGTGAGATTGATGATCAGTACCTTTTGGGTCTTGTTGCTGGTGTCGGGACCCAGTGCCATCCAATTTCCCTTGGCCTCAATAGCAACGCCGGCCTCTTGAACAACGATCGGCTTTTCGTCCGGCAGCAATTGATATCCGAGTCCGACGAGCAGTTGCCGGACTGCGTCGTCCACCGAGATACCGTTGGCCATGGCTAAAATCGGAGTGCCGATGCTTGGGTCACTGAGCTTGCTCTTCAACGACGCGGGGATTTTGCCATCCGGATCGATCACGACTCGCTGGCGCAGCGCCGCATGATAAACCACGGGATAGCTGCTCTTGTCGAGTCGAACGGCCCCATCCGGCAACGTCACGACTTCTTCGCCTCTCTGCTGAAGTTCACTGCCGAGCGCCTCGGCGACTCTCGCAAAGAGTTCCATGTGATCGCGCGCCGGCAAGCGGAGCGTTTGCTGAACCGATGGAAGCGACGCCGAGATCGACGGTTTATCAACGGGCTCTGCAGGAACGATGGCAACCGCAGGCGGTGCAACCGCAACCGGCGGCTTTAGCGTTGTGGCTTGAGGGTTGGTTGTACTTCGTTCGCTCGTTGTCACGCGCGGCTCCGGCTGCACCGTAATCGTTTCGGCTTTGGCAATCGTCAGATTCGATTCGATCACCGGTAAGCGAATCACCTCGCCTTCAAGCAAATTGTCCCAATTTTGCCGCTCTGGATTGAGATCCTTCACCAGCGCGTAATACTCCGCCAGCTTGACTTCGTCTGACAGTTTCAGCTGGTCGCGCAGAATTCGGTACAAGTGCTCACCTGCCTTAATTCGGTAATTGAATGTTTTCCCCGGCGCTAACCTGGCGTGCTCCGCCGCGGCGGCGCTTGATGGCACTTGCCCGGAGTCCAAGCGCAGCGGGATAAAGAGACGATCGCCGACACGGAGTACATCGAGGCTCTTAATCTGCGGATTCAAGCCGCGAATAATGATCAGGTAGCTCTGAAATTGCCGTTCGGGCAGGCTCTTTTCTTCGACCAAAATCCGCCACAGCGTTTCGCCGCGTGCGATCTCGCGCTCTTCGCCAGCAAACTCCCGGCCTTGAAATTGACGCGTGACGACCGACTTGCGCAAGCTCATCTCCGTCTCTGGGCCGCTGCCTTTCGGCTGTTCTTGCGCATGTCCCAAGCCGATCACCCCCAAAAGACCGCAGCTTAAACTCAAGAGCGACCAGCTCCGCCGCAGACTGCCACCTCCGATTACTTGACTTTCCACACCGTCCCCTCCGCCGTATCTTCCAGCACGATTCCGTGTTGACTGAGCTCTTCACGGATTCGGTCCGCTTCCCCCCAATTCTTGTGATGCCTCGCCTGGTCGCGCAAATTGATACGCTCTTCGATCTGAAGGGCCGTCAAACCTCCCTTCTTCAAGAACCGTTGCTTCTTAGCTTCGCTATAGCCCGCACGCAGCAGCCCCAGTGTATCACAAATCGTGCGTAACGCGGCGCCTCGACTTTCAATACCGCTGGATTTTTTTTCATCGAGCAGCCGATTGAGTCCGCGCAGTTCATCGAAAATCAGCGCCAGCGTCCGCGGCGTGTTGAAATCGTCATCCATCTCTTGACGGAACGCCGCGATCAGTGACCGGTCCGGCATTTCGTGTTTGATTCCGGCCCGAAAACGATGCAACCGTTCGAGGGTCTCGTAAATACGATCGGTCGCTCGGGCGGCTTCGCTCAGGCCCTCCTTCGAGAAATCCATTGGGCTGCGATAATGACTCGACAAGAAATAGTGGCGCAACGCCGCCGCATCGAATTCCTCGAGGATCTCGCTAATTGTAAAAAAATTGCCCAGCGACTTCGACATTTTTTCCTGGTTGATGTTGAGAAACCCGTTGTGGATCCAATAGCGCGCCAGCGGCCGATCGTAGGCGCCTTCTGATTGCGCGATCTCATTCTCATGGTGCGGAAAGATAAGATCGCGCCCGCCGCCGTGGATATCGAACGGCTGGCCCAGGTACCTGGTGCTCATCGCCGAACACTCGATATGCCAGCCCGGTCGCCCTGGCCCCCACGGACTTTCCCAAGTCGGCTCGCCCGGCTTGCTCGATTTCCACAGCGCAAAGTCGAGCGGCGAGCGTTTGCGCTCGTCCACCTCCACCCGCGCTCCGGCTGCGAGCTCATCGACCTTTTTGCGGGATAGTTTACCGTAGCCGGTGAAACCGCCCACTGGATAAAAAACATCGCCGTTGACGCGATAGGCAAGCCCTTTCGCTTCCAGTCGCCTGATGATCTCGATAATCTCAGCGATATGCGCGGTCGCGCGCGGCTCGACAGTCGGACTCAGCAATCCCAATGCTTCGCTGTCCTTCTGAAATTCCGCAATGTAACGATCGGTGATCGTGGTGCAATCGACGTTTTCTTCGTTCGCGCGCTTGATGATCTTGTCGTCGACGTCGGTAAAGTTGCGCACGTAGGTCACATCGAAGCCGCCGAAAAGCAGATAGCGGTAAATCACATCGAAGGTGAGCAAAAAACGGCAATGACCGAGATGGGCCGAATCGTACACTGTGACGCCGCACACGTACATGCGCACTTTGCCGGGCGACAACGGGACAAATTCTTCTTTGTCATCGCTCAAGGTGTTGAAGATTTTGAGCGCCATGGAGAGCGATTCTCATCTTACGGATCGGACGGGGATTTGCAAGCCGAATTGCGCTCAAAAGCTTGATAAAACGGGGGAAAAAGCATAGACAAACAGGTTATGAATTTTGCCAAGCCCTATGACGATTTACGTGAATTTGTCAGCGCGTTGGATGAACACGGCAAGTTGTACCGGATCCACCGTGAGATCAATAAAGATACCGAACTGCAACCGCTAGTCCGCTGGCAGTTCCGCGGCGGCATCCCCGAAGCAGAACGTCGCGGATTTCTCTTCGACAACGTAACCGATGGGAAGCAGCGAAAATACAATTGCCGGGTTCTGGTCGGCGGCCTGTCCGGATCTGAGTCGATCTATTGTCTCGGTCTCAAATGCCAACCGGACGAAGTCGCCGATCGCTGGATCTATGCGATGGATCATTTGATCGATCCGGTGATCGTCGACTCGGGCTCGTGCCACGAGGAGATTCATAAGGCTGATGGCTTGCTCGAGCATGGCGGGTTGCTCGAGTTTGCAGTGCCCATGTCGACTCCTGGCTTCGACAACGGTCCCTACATCACCGCCGGCCACTGGATCACCAAAGACCCGGAAACCGGCAAACGCAACGTCGGCAACTATCGCGGCTTGATCAAAGGCCCGAGCACTGCCGGCCTGATGACCGGTACGCCTCAGGACTTGTCGAGCCACTGGGAGAAATGTCGCAAGCTAGGCAGGCCCTTGGAGGTTGCGGTTGCCATCGGAACGATCCCGGCCGTTTCCTACTGCGCCACGCAGAAAGTCCCGCCGGACATCGACGAGCTGGCGCTCGCTGGCGGTCTCATGGGTGCGCCCGTCAAACTGGTCAAATGCCAGACCGTTGACCTTGAAGTGCCGGCGAGCGCCGAAGTCATTCTCGAAGGCATCATTCCGACCAATTACATGGAGGAGGAAGGTCCCTATGGCGAGTCCATGGGTTATGTCGACCCCCGGACTTTAAGCACGGTGTTCGAGCTGAAATGCGTCAGCCACCGCAAAAACCCCATTTGGGTTTCGATCATCAGTCAGGTGACGCCGAGCGAGAGCTCCAAGATCAAAGCGATGGGAATGGCCACGCTCGTCAAACGCTTCATCGTCAGCAAGGGCTTCGACTGTGTCAAAGAAGTGCACATGATCGAGCCGCTGGTCAATATGCGTCCCTACGTCGCTGTCAGCCTGAAGAAACGCAATGACCAGGATCCTTGGGGCGTCATGCAGGCAGTGCTCGATTACGGCGATCGCGTCGGCAAAATGATCGTGGCGGTCGACGAGGATATCAACGTCAAGGATCCCATCGCCGTTACCTGGGCAATCACGCATCGCTCGCAGCCGCACCGAGACGTCAAAATCGTCGGCAATCGCCCGTTCGGCGCCACGCCGATCGGCATGGTCGCGACTCATCCTTCGAGCCGCTATGACAATTCGGAATCATCGCTGCTAATCGACGCTACGCGCAAAGCCGACTTTCCGCCGCTGTCGTTACCCAAGGAAGAGTTCATGGTGCGCGCCAAGGAAATTTGGCAGGAACTTGGCCTACCGAAGCTTGAACCGCAAGAGCCCTGGCATGGCTATCTCATGGGTCTGTGGCCGGAAAACCTGAACCACGAAGCCGAGCTCGCAGCGCGCAGCGAACACGAAAAGGTCTGGGAGATCTTACGCCAAACGCGCGTTCAAGTCGGCGAGGGCGAGACCCTCAAGTCGATGCGCGCTAAATGGGGGAAAACCCATTCCGGCAGGGCTGAATAAGGATCACGGCCGCAACCGTAGCGAAAGATTTAGACGAACACTGAAGTGCCTCGCTCGGCCGCAATCCGCTACAAGCCTTGGCGGGTATTTTCTACGAGGCGATTGTCGTCATGGCGAAGCGTGGCTTGATGTTGGCCGCGGAGTCGGTCGAAGCGCAGCAAGTCTTCTCCCGCCAGCTGGTGGTTCTTGGGAAGGCGCAGAGCCAAAAAATTGATCTTCTGCCCGCCGCGAAAAAATTCAAAATGCAGGTGCGGCCCGGTCGCGTGTCCGGTCTGGCCGACATAGCCGATCACATCGCCCGCGTCGACTGTTTGGCCTTTGCGTAGGTTGCGCATGAATCCGGAGAAATGCGCGTAACGCGAAATGTACGTCCCCGAATGACGGATGTCGACGACGTTGCCATAGCCGTTCCGCCACCCGGCAAATTCAACGCGGCCGCGGCCGATCGCGACCACCGGCGTGCCTGGAGGCGCGGCGTAGTCGATCGCCAGGTGCGGGCGCAGGGTACGAAAAATTGGATGACGCCGGCTCCTGCTGAACGGCGAAGAGATGCGGGCATAACTCAGTGGAGCGCGCAAGAACGCGCGTCGCAATGCCTCCCCTTTGCTGTTGTAATAGTCTCCCGTGCCGTCCTTACCGACATAATAATACCCGTTGAAAACGTCGCCCCCGGCTTCCAATTCGGCCGCCAAAATCCGGCCGGTGCCGGTCCGTCCATCGCCATAGCGAATTTCTTCGACGAGGACGCTAAAGGCGTTTTCCGGCTGAAAGTCCGAGAAAAAGTCTATGTCATATTCAAAGACCCTCGCCAGATCCAAGATATGCTGTGGCGACAGTCCGGCGTTAATTCCGCTTTCGTATAGACTGCCTTTGATCCTCCCGCGCACAACCCGCCGCTCGCGCACGTAGGGAATTTCATGGCGCTCGGCGAACCATCCGTCGTCAGTCGCCTTGACGCGAACCAAATTGTCGTCGATGACGAACTCCATAGCTTCGACGGTGCGGTCTTCAGGATTGAGCACCACCTGGACGTTATCACCCGGACGTATTCTTCGGGGATTGACAAAGGGCCTCACCTTTTCGATCATCGCGTGCGCCGACGGCGGCTCGATGCCGAAACGTTTGAGCACCGATGCCAGGGTATCTCCCTTGCGTAATTCCACTTCGATGCGCGCCGGCGGTTGGGGAGCCGCTATGGGCGGTGGGGGCACCACGTCGGACTCGTTATGCGGCGAGTTCAGCAAAGGCGCGCCCAATAGCAAGATAAAAGTCGCCGCCGTCACACCCGCGCCACGTCGCAGCGCTGCGCCGAGTTTCAACTTCAAAGTCCTTCGACCGACAAGAAAGGCTCGCTTCATCATCGCAGCTTTACCGTGCTTGCGTAATTTATAGAATTACCTCTCATCGGTCAAAGGCAATCAACGATTTTTTTAAAAAAAATTAAAAATCTTTCCGCTTCAATATCTTCTCAGTAGCCATGGCTCGCCGCACGAGGTTCAATGGCTGCGACTTTACATAAAATCATGGACGGGCTATATCAAATTCGGACAGAAGGTCACAATTTTTCCTGTGAAAGCCCTTTAGGGAGCGATCGATGATTTTCTTGACGAATGAACACATCCAGCAGGTACTCGACATGAAGACCTGCATCGAAGCGATGGAAGAAGCCTATCGCGATCTTAACGAGCAGCGTGCCGGCTATCGACCGCGCATCGATTTCTACGTGCCCCAAGAGCCGCATTATTATCGCTGGGGCACGATGGAAGGCGCGTCGCGCAAGCTCGGTGTTTTCGCGATTCGCATGAAGTCCGACATGCTCGCCTGGGAAAACCAGGACGGTTTTATGGTCGAAGACAAGTACTGCATGGAGCGCGGTCGCTATTGCGGCCTGATTTTCTTACTCAGCACGCGCAACGCCGAGCCGCTCGCGCTGATGAACGACGGCTACCTACAGCACATGCGTGTCGGAGCGTGCGCGGGACTTGGCACGAAATATTTGGCGCGGCAACAGTCCAAAGTCCTTGCCATGATCGGCTCCGGAGGCATGGCTCGCACTTACGCGGAAGCTATCAAACAGGTGCGGCCGATCGAAGTCATGCGTGTCTTCAGTCCCACCAAAGGTAACCGCGATGCGTTCGCAGCCGAAATGACCGAAAAATTGGACATTGAAGTCATTTCCGTCGACTCACCGGAAAAAGCACTCAAGGGAGCCGATATCGTGTCGTTGACGACCGACTCGCTGGTCCCCGTAATCAAAGCCGCATGGCTGGAGCCTGGCATGCACATCAACAACGTGCGCAACAACGAAGCTGGCCCTGATGTTCTCGCGCGCGCTGACGTGCGAGCCCGCCTCGGCACTTCCACCTTGTTTGCCGATCGCAACGCACCGGACGTCGTCACCGGCAGTGATGGCATGTTCGGGTTCATTGCCGGCAGCCAGGAAGAAAAAAAGAAAATCCCCGCCTCGCCACACCATGAAGTTGACAACCCAAATATCGGCACCGTGCCCGACATCATGGCCGGCCGCTGGCCGGGAAGAACGAGCGACCAGCAAATTACATTCTTAAATAATCAAGGAACCCAAGGATTACAGTTCGCTGCGGTGGGAGGAACCGCTTACCGCCTTGCCCAGGACAAAGGGTTGGGCCATAAACTGCCGTTGGAATGGTTCACACAGAATATAAGAGATTAGCAGATTGGAGTGCTGGAGCATTGGAGTAATGGAGCATCGGGAAACGCGGTCAATACTAATACGCAAAGGTTGAAGGGAGATCCCCATGGCGACACTTCGCTACGTTGCATTTCTCGCGGAAGACCCGGCCAGACTCGCCGACTTCTATCAACGTTTTCTCGGCACCGAAGAGTTGGGCCGTTCCGCCGACGGCGATATTTCCATTACTGACGGTTTTTACAACCTGACCTTTTTCAACAAGCGGTTCGCTCTTGGCGAAATGCATATGGAGACGGGGTTGCACCACATCGGCTTGCAAGTGGATAACCTCGAGGAAGTCAAAGGCCGGTTTCTGAAGTGGAATTCCCGCGGCATGATCCTTCAGGAGCCTCGAGACCTCCATCATGGCGAAATTCGCCTGCATGATCCCGAGTGCCGTCCGGTGGCAGTAGCGACGCACAATTTCGGAGTTCCCGCGAGCAAAGAGAAGAAATTTCCGCGCATCCGCCATATCGCCTACAACGCGCTCGATCCTGAGATGATGCTGCTCTTTTACACACAGGTGTTTGGGCTGCGTGAAATTCCCTCAAGTTATTTGCGGCGCCAACAGGGCCGGGGCAATCGCTTCTGCGCCGACGGCAAGACCAATCTAGCCATCCACCCGTTTTACAATCGAATCGAAGGCCATGAAGCGCGGTTCGGCATCAACCACATCGGTTTCCTCACTAACGAGATGCAGGCAACCATGGCGGAACTGAGCAGCGTATTGAAAATTGCCCCGCGTCCTTCCACCCGTCCTTACGCCGAGTTTCGCTTCCGCGATATCGAAGGCAACGCTCTGGATTTGTCACAAACCAAAGGGTGGGAAGTCGATATCGACAAGTGGGAAACGGCAGCGTGAGCCCGTCGGGTCGCCCGAGACGTTAACGGGGAAGCCCGCATTGCCGGATCCTGCACACAGGTCATCTGATTAACCGACGAAGTGGTATCCGCCGTCGACGTTGAGCAGCTGGCCGGTCATAAAATCACTCTCCTCCGACGATAGATACAACACCGTCCCCACCAGATCATTTTCCACCTGTGTGCGCTTGAGGCTGCGTTGTTGGGCGCGAATTTTTTCGTATTCGGGATCCACCTGGCGCCCTTCGGTGACAACGAATCCGGGCGTCACTGTGTTGACGCAAATGTTCCAAGCTCCAAGCTCACGCGCCATGGCCCGCGTCATGGCAATGAGCGCGCCTTTGGAGGTCACGTAATGGATGTAATTGGGATTGCCGGTCAAGGCGACATTGGAAGAGATGTTGATGATCTTGCCCTTTTTCTGTCTCTGCATGTGCGGCACGACCGCCTTGGCGCAGAGCCACGAGCCGCGCACGTTGACCGCCATCGCCTTGTCGAATTCCTCGACAGTCATTTCCCAAAACGGTCCTTTCCATACAGTCATAAAATAAGCCGCATTGTTGATCAGCACGTCGACGGTGCCGAATTGTTTGACGGTTTCGTCGACCATTGCTTTAACGCTTTGCTCGTTGGCAACATCGCACGCCATACTGATTGCCGTGCCGCCCAAGTCTTTAATCGTGCGCACGATTGCATCGGCGCTCGCGATATCGGGTAGCGATAATTTGGCGCCCTCTTTGGCGAATGCAAGCGCATAGGCTTTGGCGATCTTCCCGCCGCCGCCGGTGATGATAACCGACTTGTCTTTGAAACGCATCAATCCTCCGTAAGGAGTGAATAGTTAGGGGTTAGGCGCTTCGTCTCCCAGACTCGATCACTTGTTACTCCTTTACTGTGCTTGATCATCCGACAAAATGAGCGCCGCCGTCCACGTTGAGCAACTGGCCGGTCATGAAATCGCTCTCGGCCGATGCCAAGAATAGCACCGTGCCCACCAAATCATTCTCGACTTGGACGCGCTTCAAGGCGCGATTTGCGACCCGGTTGGCGCTGAACGCCGGGTCGACCGCGCGCCCTTCGGTGACGACGAAGCCGGGACTTACGGTGTTGACGCAAATGTTGTAGTCGCCGACCTCTCTTGCCATCGCCCGGGTCATCGCGATCAACGCGCCCTTGGAGGTCACGTAATGAATATAGTTCTGGCCGCCGTTGAGAGCCGTGCCGGAAGAGATGTTGATGATCTTTCCCCCACCCCGCTGCTTCATATAGGGAAAAACCGCTTTCGCGCACAGCCATGAGCCGCGTACGTTGACCGCCATGGCTTTGTCGAACTCGTCGACCGCCATTTCCCAAAACGGACTCTTCTTGACGTTCATGAAGTACGCGGCGTTATTTATGAGCACGTCGATGCTGCCGAATTGCTTGGCGGTTTCCTCGACCATGCTTTTAACGCTCTGCTCGTCGGCAACGTCGCACGCCATGCTGATCGCCGTGCCACCCATGTCACGGATCGCCTTGACGACATGATCCGCGCTGGCGATGTCCGGCAACGCAACCTTGGCGCCTTCCTTGGCAAAGCCCATCGCATACGCCTTACCAATCTTGCCGCCGCCTCCCGTAATGATCACCGATTTATTTTGAAAGCGCATTC
>DATBMR010000035.1:0-35651 GCA_036554745.1 Binatia bacterium | reverse complement strand
CTGCCGACCTGGTGGAGCAGCGAAGCAAGCTCCTCTTTGGCCGTCCTATGAACGTTGCGCCGGCTGATGGGAGCCGGATCGGCATTCCCAAGGCGCTGACGGCGCATTCGCTCTATCCGCTCTACTCGACCTTCTTCTCCGCTCTGGGCATGGAAGTCGTGTTGTCCGATGTGGATCCGGGCGGCGAGCTCAAGTCCAACGCCGGTTTTTGTTTCCCGGCGCAAATCGCTCATGGTGCGGTATTAGATCTGGTTCAGCGCGGCGTCGAGCTGATTTTCCTCCCCCATCTCATGCGCATGCCGCAGTGCAACGGCTCGTATGATTCCTATCTATGTCCGATCACCCAGGCGAGCCCTTACTTTCTCGCCAAGGCGTTTCCCAGGATTCAGCTGCTTTCACCATTGCTGGATTTCACCAACGGCTATGCGGCGAGCACGGCGCTGGTGGAAATGGCCGTTCGCGACCTTGGACAACCGGTCGGCTTGGCGGAGAGGGCATGGACTGCGGCAGTGGCCGCCCAAATGGACGTCGAACGCGCCATGCAAGAGCTGGGGCAGCGAGCTCTCGATCAAGCCCTGGCCGCAGGAACTCCGGCGATTCTGCTCGCTGGCCACAGCTATAACGCCTTCACGCCGGAAGCGTCCCAGTCGGTGGGGAAAAAGCTCTCCAGCATGGGTATCACGGCGATTCCCGCCGATTGCCTTATGCCGGTCGCTGCCGGTCCGATGGCGTGGCACTTCGCCAATCAAATCTTAAATGCAGTCAAAGTCGCCAAGACGCATGACAATCTATTCTTGCTTTGCGTCAGCAATTTTAGTTGCACCATCGACGCCTTCACTCAGTCGGTGCTTTCTTCCGAGATGGGCGCAAAGCCCTACTTGATCCTCGAGATCGATGCCCACACTGCCGATGCCGGCGTGCAAACACGTTTGGAGGCCTTTCTCGACATCGTGAGAAACTATCGCTCGGGAGAGGTTCGCCGCGGCTCCGCATTCACACCGTGTCGGCTGGCGCCCGCGGGCCGTGTCACTCGCTCCAATGGTGAGCATCTGCCGCTTCCAGACCCGCGAGTGAAATTATATTTTCTCAACTTCTCGCAATACCACACGGGGGCGTTTGCCCTTGCTGCGCGCTGGCTCGGCCTTCATCCCGGCAAATGCACTCCGCTTCGGCGGAGCCAACTCGATAAGGGGCTGCAGTACACTTCAGGTCGCGAGTGTCTTCCTTTGCCGATCTGCATCGGCCAACTGCTAGAGATCTATGAAAATCGCCAGCCTGGCGAAATCTCCGGCTTTTATATGCTACAGGGGGGCGCGCCCTGTGTCGTCGACGCCTACATGGATTACCTCGAACGCTTTATCAGCGAGCAGCGCATGGCGGACGTCTTCCTGTTCAATCCCCGGGAGGAAAACGATTATCTTGGCTTCGATCCAAATACGTTGGCCCAGCATATTTCACCGGCGATCGTCTTGGCGGACATCATGGTTGAGATTGAGCACGTTCTCCACGTAATCGGCAAACCTGGCGCGCTCAATCAGCTCCAAAACGAGTGGCAACGCTTAGCCGACGTGAGCCACTCCCTCGACCGTTTCCATGCCGAGCTGCCGGCATTCATCGACTGTTTGGCCCAACTTCCACGCACTCGAGATCCCCTGACCTGCCCGCGGGTCGTCGTTGTTGGCGACTTCTTCACGCGCTTCAGTCCATTTTTTATGGACGGCGTGCGCGCCCTCTACGCCGAACGAGGGATCATCCTCAAACCGGTCGATCTGAACGAGCTCTCGCTCTATATCGCCTACGATGCCTTGACTGGAACGGCGAGTCATTGGGGCATGGCGCCGGGCGGCCTGGCACTGGCCAGGGCATGTACGAGAATTTTCCAGGCGGATGGCAAACAGTACCTTCAGCAGTGGCTGAGTTACCAGAAACTGCAGCGGGTTGAGACCCACTACCGCGGTCTTTTTCGCCAGACCGGCCTGCTTGTCGCCGGCGCCAACGCCATAGCATCGATTTTCGAAAAAGGCGCTGAGCATGTTTCGCCCGCTATTTTCGGTGAAATTATTCCGACTTTAGGACGGGGGATTGAAGCCGCCCGTGAGGGTTACGACGGCATTATCGTGATCGGGCCGTTCAACTGTCTGCCCTATCGCATATCGGAGGCGATCCTCAAACCTTTGAGTGTTCAACGAGGCATGCCCATTCTGACCTATGAGAGCGATGGCTACGCGGTGTTGCCGTCCTTCCTCAGGCAGGTCGAGGTCCATATTCAACAGGTTCTTGAGCACAGAGCGCGAAACCCGATTCACAATGCAGCGTAGGCGCCTTGAACCTCGAGCTGATGTTTTCGTTTGGAAAGCCCCAACGCATTCTCAATGCGATTTTAAGACGCACAGAAGTTAACACCAGACAGCAAGCCGTGAATTGAAAGCGCTTTCGACTGGTTCGGGTGCTGAGAACTAGTGTGGTGTCTCTGAAATTCGTCACATAATTCGATCGTCATTCCGGGCAAGCTGGCGAAGCTAGCGCAACCCGGAATCCAGGAATTTCAAAGACATCTGGATACCGGCCTACGCCGGTATGACGGCTAGGAAACGAAGACTTGTGTAACGGACTTCTGGAACAGGACACTAGCTAGCTAGTGCCGACCGCCTCGGTCGCCGCCTTATGGCGCTGCAAGATGTCCACTACATCCTCGTCAGTGACTTGGGCGAATTCTTCGAAGAACTGTCCCACAGCAAAGAATTCCGGTGGTGTCGCTAAGCAAACGATCGCGTCAGCTTCCTGCGCCAGCGCACGGGCAGCGTGGGGCGAAGCCACTCCTACAGCACATACCAGCTTTTTCGGCTTGCGGGCACGTACGGCACGCAATGCCGCAATCATTGTAGAACCGGTAGCGATACCATCATCGACCACGATTGCGATCCGCCCCGTCGGATCGATGGGCGAGCGTAGAGGCGTATACTGTGCGCGCCGCCGACGCAATATGGCGATCTGTCGTCGCTTTTCCTGCTCAATGGTTTGCTGGTCCAATTCGGTCGCCCATTCCGCGAGATACGCATTGCCACTCTCGTCAATGGCGCCGATAGCAAATTCTGGCTGATCCGGATGACTCAGTTTATGGACCAGAACAACATCCAGCTCACCTCCCAGAGCATCGGCTATGATTTTGGCCATTGGCATGGCGCCACGTGGAATTCCGAGGATCAATGGGTTTTTGTTCTTGTAATCAGCACTCAACCTTTCGGCGAGTAACTGTGCTGCGTGCTCGCGGCTTCGAAACCGCATAATCGCCTCCTTTAATCCTTCATGTTTTACGCCCGCAGGCCGGCCCAACTTTTCGATCTGCGGCCAGCCGGATTAGCCACCTAGCTTTTTGGCCGCTTCCGAGCCCAGCCATTCAGGATCGATCGACTGGATCGCCTCTTCTTTGAATTTTGGGTAAGACTCCGCAAAACCCGGATGATAGCGTTCCATGTAGCTCTTCAAGACTTCCAGTTCGATCCTGAGTGAATCAATCGCCGCCTTCAGGTCCAGTTTGAATTCCCCGATGAGCGCAACAGCGGCTTCGATCTCCTTCTGCATCAAATGGAATCTTCGCTCTATGTCCGCATCTTCCATACGACACCTCCCAACCGAAATTTCACACAGATCACTCAGCATAGTTTTTCGAAACGCATACGTCATGCCAGCTAATTCTGGATCTACTTCTTCATTATCCACCGGGAACAAAGTTCGAATTTCGCGCTGTCGAGAAATTTCGGCTGCAAAGCTATCAAAATTGAAAAACAACCCACGTAAGCCACTATCGGCGAGCCGCAAGCGCAGCGAAAAAAGTCGAAAACACCCTTGTTTAGTCGAGCGGGACAGAATATCACTTCCGTGGCACACGCTTTGCGCAGGAATGGAAAACAGTTCGTCAAGTGGAGAGCCTTATGGCAACTGAAACCGAGCTGTCCTACCTGGTGCTGGTCGTCATCCTTACCATTGTTATCCATCTGCTGCTCACCGCAATTGGACCGTTGCGGACCCGGAAGCCTCGCCGCTAGTCCCCCTGCAGACACAAGGTCATGGCCGAACACCCTGTCGTAAAAACAATCTACGCTGTTCTTGAGAAGGATATCCGAATTAACCTGCATCGGTTCCCCATAACTATCGTCATGCAGAACGGTGATCTGGTCCTGACGGGTGCGATGGAGAGCGTCGCTGCAAAAAAGCTTGCTCTGATGATCGCAGCTAAATCACATGGTGTTGACCGGATTGTCGACCGGCTAACGGTCACTCCCGCGGAATCGATGGGGGATGCGGAAATTCGCGACCATGTGTGTAAGGTCTTGCTCGGCGAACCGGCGCTGGAGCGTTGTGCGATCCAGGCCGTCCCCGCAGGCCCCATCGAAACCGGCGGACAAATGCGCGAACCTGGAGCAACGATTTTTGTTGCAGTCAGCGATGGCGTCGTTACGCTCAATGGTGAAGTGCCCAGCCTAACTCACAAACGTCTCGCCGGCGCGCTCGCCTGGTGGGTTCCGGGAACTCGCGACGTGGTCAACGGCTTAGAGGAAGTGCCGCCTGAAGCAGACAACGACGACGAGTTGATCGACGCGGTGCGGCTCGTGTTGGAAAAAGATCCTTTTGTGGACGCTGGCACCATTCGCGTCAGTTCCAAGGATTGGGTCGTGACGCTTGAAGGCTTGGTTCCCACGGAAGCGATGAAACAGATGGCAGAACGGGATACCTGGACGGTACTGGGGGTGAAGGAAGTCATCAGTCGCATACAGATCAGCCATTGAGGAGCGGGAGAACCTATGCCGACCTACGAATTTCACTGCGACAAGTGCGACAAGACCTTCGAACAAAGCTGGCCTCTTTCCGAGTACAACAAGCGGATCAAGGCTAAAATGAAATGTCCCGCGTGCGGCAGCGTAAGAGTCGTCAAGACACTTTCCGTCGTACAGGTGAAGACCTCAAAAAAAAGTTAAAGCGAAAAAATTATGATGGCAACAACGACAACTTCGACCCAACCCAAAACCGTCGGCGACGTCATGAGCACCGATTTAGTCACGTTGAAGCTCACCGACACCCTTCGGCTCGCCGATGACATCATGAATCTCGCCCGTGTGCGCCACTTTCCGGTACTCGATGGTGACAAGCTCGTCGGCGTCGTCAATCAAGTGGATCTCTTGTACGCCTCCATGGCGTCGTTGCGACGTCGCCCTAAAAATTCTCTCCGGGAGGCGTTGGGAGCGATTGCGGTTAAAGACGTGATGAAGCAGGTCACCACTGTCACCAAAGACACGACGATCCGCGACGCCGCCCGGACGATGGTAGAACGGGATATCGAATGTTTGCTGGTTACGGAAAGCGACCAGTTGCTCGGGCTCGTGTCGCGCACGGATCTGCTTAGGGAATTGGCCAACACAGGGCAAAACGGCGATTAGCAGGATCGTTGATAACCGCGAGCCTGCGGCCTGCCGGGTGAGGATTACATCTGCCCATGAATCAGACGGGCAGATTCGTAACTCCGCGAAAAGGAAGATATGCAGCGAAATTCGCGCGCGGGAAGGAGTAACGTAGCGATGAAAAAGGCTAACATCGAGCGGAATTCGATCAATCGAATCGTCCACATCCCGGTGAACGGAATCAGCCTGGAAGGCGCACTGGTGATCCCTGCAGAGGCCAAAGGCATCGTCCTGTTCGCTCACGGTAGCGGCAGCAGCCGACACAGCCCGCGTAATAACTTCGTCGCTCAAGTGTTGCAAAGTTCGGCGATGGCCACCTTGCTCATGGACCTGCTAACTAGAGAGGAAGATACGATCTACGAGAATCGATTTGACATCGACCTGCTGACCTCGCGTCTGGAACGTGCCACCCAATGGGTTATGGAACAACCGGAAAGCAAGGAACTTCAAGTCGGATATTTTGGCGCCAGCACGGGTGCGGCCGCGGCGCTGCAGGCGGCCGCGACCTTCGGCTCATCCATCGGTGCAGTCGTATCCCGGGGCGGTCGCCCAGATCTGGCGATCTCGGCGCTGGACCGCGTCGAAGCCCCGACACTGCTCATCGTGGGAGGCTTCGATGATGTTGTCATCGAACTTAATCGGAAAGCTTATGCCAGGCTAGAAACCGAGAAGCATCTAGCCATCGTTCCGGGGGCTACCCATTTGTTTGAGGAGCCGGGCACGCTTCAAGAGGCGGCTCGTTTGGCGGCGGAATGGTTTAAGCGGCACCTTACTAGCAGACCCAGCCAAAATCCCGCCAAGGATTGAATCTCCCATGGGGCCGCAACTGTAACGGAGTCGGGATCACCAAGCTCGACTTTACGGTTTCCGCTTCCTTTAGGCCTAGCCTGCATTCGATTATTCGTTTGAATTAAAGTTTGACTGTTTTGAATTTGCCTATCGTCCCGAGAATCGCGTGCGTTCCTTATTGCGGGACACTTAACTGCGCTGCTTGCGCATTAGGCACTGAAATTGCGTCGGCTTCGAATCAGCGACCTTTAAAAAGATTAACGAAATATGGCTACTGACCCGGTTGCATCCGTTACCGCGACGTTTTCGCCGAACGCCATCAAGGTTTTGCGAGAACGCTATCTCCTCAAAGACGGGTCCGGCGTGTTGGTAGAAGATGGTGAGCAGATGCTGGCACGGGTGGCACACGCGATTGCAGCTCCAGCCCGGCTTTTTGGTGAAGAAAGCGATTTTTGGGAGGCGCGTTTTTTAGAACGAATGGAGAAGCGCGAATTTCTTCCCAATTCCCCTACCCTGATGAACGCAGGGCTTCCAGGCGGGCAGCTAGCTGCCTGTTTTGTCCTCCCCTTGGAAGATGACCTGGATTCAATCTTTACGGCCTTGGGTCAGACTGCGCGGATTCACCAAACAGGCGGCGGCACAGGGTTTTCCTTTAGCTCTTTGCGTCCTGCCGAGGACTCAGTTCACTCTACCGGCGGCATCGCGTCCGGGCCGATTTCGTTCATGGAGCTGTTTGATCATGTCACCGAAGTGATCCGCCAAGGCGGCCGCCGGCGTGGAGCTAACATGGCCGTTCTACGGATCGATCATCCGGACATCGAGGCATTCATTGACGCCAAACGCTCGGCTGGCTGCCTGGAAAACTTCAATCTGTCGGTGGGCATCACAGACGCCTTTCTCACCGCACTTGATGCGCACGACCGTTTCCCCCTCCGAAACCCCCGGACCGGCCGGGTGACACGCACCGTCAATGCCGAGGACCTATTCGATGCCATAGCCGAGGCCGCTTGGTCGGTCGGAGATCCCGGGCTCCTGTTTCTTGATGAAATCAATCGCCACAATCCGACCCCTGCCCTTGGCCAGATTGAAGCGACCAACCCATGCGGTGAGCAACCGCTCCTGCCTTATGAGTCGTGCACTCTAGGTTCGATCAACCTCGCGGCCCTAACACGCGACGGCAGTTTCGATTGGCAAAGGTTTAGGAGCATTATCGCTGATGCGGTAGTTTTCCTCGACAATGTCATTGAGACCAACTGCTATCCGTTTCCTGAAATAGAGGCGGCAACGCGGCGGACTCGTAAGATTGGATTGGGCGTTATGGGATTCGCTGACCTCTTGGCCCGAATCGGCGTTGCCTATGATTCAGAGGAAGGCGTAAATTTCGCCGCAGCGATTGCCGCGTTCCTTACAACCGAATCGCGGACCATTTCTCGCCAACTCGGAGAGCAGCGCGGATCCTATCCCGCTTTTCGCGCCGACGGCGCGCCGTTCGTCGGGATTTCGTCGCTGCGCAATGCTACCGTGACGTGTATTGCGCCAACCGGTACGATCAGCCTCCTTGCGGGCGTTTCCAGTGGCATCGAACCGTTTTTTGCTCTCGCCTTGGCACGGCGGGTACTCGATAGCGATCGGCTGATCGAAGTTAACCCGTCGGTCCAAGCAGAGCTAGAGCGCCTCAACGGCGCCGGGAAGGCCGCTCTCGAAGCGATCAGAGAGACTGGATCACTCCGGAACAGTAAGGATCTGCCTGAAAGTCTACGGCGCCGGTTTCCGATCGCCTTGGAGATCGCTCCCGAATGGCACGTGCGCATGCAGGCCGCCTTCCAGGCTCATGTGGATGCTGCCGTATCCAAAACCGTTAACTTGCCGCATGAGGCACCCGTCGGCGCAGTGCGCGAAGTGTTCGCGTTAGCCCGCAAACTGCGTTTGAGAGGGATCACGGTATACCGCTACGGTTCTCGCACCGGTCAAACACTTTCCTTGATCGATGAAAGAGCGG
Organism: Binatia bacterium; assembly: GCA_036554745.1. Taxonomy (GTDB): domain Bacteria; phylum Desulfobacterota; class Binatia; order UBA9968; family UBA9968; genus DP-20. The sequence goes on along the minus strand of DATBMR010000035.1, from coordinate 27,407 downwards.
GACCGGATTGCAGAGAATGTGCAGTGTAACCCAGATTTCGCACTCTCGTGGTTCCCGTTTTTCATACTGCCATCAAAACCCTCCGTTCAATAAAGTCTTTACGATTCGCAAATCCGAAAATGAAGACTAGTTGCTCTCTCAGGAATGCAAGGAGAAAGTTGGTCGGGCAACTCGGGCAACTTGATCGCCAGAGCGCAGAAAGCCTTTCCTTGACATAGCGGTCGGGCATTCTTAAATTTCAGATACTGTCTGAGGCGCGTGACAGGACGATCCCGGAAATCCTCCACCCCGCAAGTAACCTGTTCAACGTCGCCTGCGCGCAACGTTTCCCCACATCAAAGATCACGGTTCGGTTTGTCGCTCGGGGAGAGTGGGCAAACTGGACATTGGGTAGACCGACCGGAAATTACAGGAGGAAATCACCAGAAATGGAGAAATATTGGTACGCGATCCATGCCTACCCTGGCTATGAACATCGGGTAAAGGCGGCGCTCGCGCGCAAGATCCGCGATGCGCGGATGGAAGCTGCCTTCGGGGACATTTTAGTTCCCACGGAGAAAGTAATGGAGCTCGTGCGTGGCGACAAACGCATTATCGACCGGCGGATGTTTCCGGGTTACCTGCTGGTTCACGCCGACTTGACGGACCAGGTTTGGCATCTAATTCGCTCCATACCTAAAGTGATCGGACTGGTCGGAAAGGATACGACTCCGGCTCGCCTATCACATGAAGAGGTCCAGGAGATTTTAGATCGAGTCGGCGCCGCAGCGGTTAAACCCCGGCCAAAAACGGTTTTCGCAGTGGGTGACAAAGTCAAGATTATTGAGGGTCCCTTCCGGGAGTTCACCGGGACAGTAGAGGAGTTCAACCCCGAACGAGCGCGCGTAAAGGTGGCTCTGAGCGTATTCGGACGGCCAACGCCGGTCGTCCTCGATCCGATGCAAGTTGAAGCCGCCTGAGGAGAAAAAAGATGCTAACCGATATCGAAAGAAAAGAATATACGTATGAAATTATCGATGCTCCCCAATCGGAGATCGAGGGAATCTCGCCGGAGGAGCCAGAGATAGAAGCGGAGCCGGAAGACGAGCCCAAAACAGACCTTGCGGAAGCCGCAGGTTCGCACGACCCGGTTTTCAGCTATCTCCGCGAGATTGGCTCCGTCCCGCTGCTCAGTCGGGAGCGCGAAGCCGAACTCGGCCGGCAGATGCAAGTTTGTCGTAACCAGATTTTAGAGGCGCTTTTCTCGACTCCGATGGCGATGCGCTACGTCTCGGAGCTAGGCACCGCGCTTGCCGATGGCGAACTAGATCTCCGGCAAATCATCGAAAGGCCGGAGGGCGATGAGGAGGAACGAGAAGAGGCGTTGGATCCAGATCCATTTCTGAAAGCAGTCGCTAAACTCCGCCGACTGGAAACGAAGCACGGAGAACTACACCGACAGCTGCAGCGTGCTCGTCTATCTAAAGCACGCAGAGTCGCCCTCGAGCATAAAAAGGCCATTGTGACACAGAAGGTCTTTCAGCTCCTTGCGGGACTCCACCTCTCGGCTTCACGAATCGATGACATGATACAGATCCTCAAGCGATCCGCGGATCGCGTTACGCTGATTGAGCAGCGTTTATCTGGGGCGTCTAAGGCAAATCAGGAGCAGCTTCACAACCAGCTTCGCGAGGTCGAGCAAAAAGTCGGCATCTCCGGCCATCAGATAAAAGACCACGCTCAGCGCATCCACGAAGGGGAAACGCTGCTCAGCCAAACCAAGAAAGAGTTCATCGAAGCCAACCTACGACTGGTGGTGAGCATCGCCAAGCACCATATTAACCGTGGCCTGCCTTTACTCGACCTTATTCAAGAAGGCAACCTCGGCCTGATGCGCGCGGTCGACAAATTCGACTATCGCTTGGGCTATCGTTTCTCCACCTATGCCACCTGGTGGATTCGCCAGCATATTAGCCGCGGTCTGATCGATACTAGCAAAATGATTCGGATTCCGGTCCATCGGGTCGAAACACGAAACAAGGTTCTTCAATGTGCTCGCCAGATGCAGCGAAAGCTCGGCCGAGATCCTCGTCCTGAAGAGCTTGCCAAGGAGATGGGTTATACGGTGTCAGACCTTCTCACGGTCATCCAGACGCAGGCCGAGCCGGTATCTTTGCACACCCCGGTTTGGGAAGATGGCGATGAGTTGGGAGATTTCATAGAAGATCGCAGGGGTCCGGCTCCCGAGCAGCAGGCTCTGGATGCAACGCTGCACAGCGAGGTCAGAAAGGCACTCGCGATACTCACGCCGCGACAGGAACAGGTGCTACGTATGCGCTTTGGCATCGGCCAAAAACGCGATTACACGCTAGAAGAACTGGGTGAGATGTTTGCCGTCACGCGCGAGCGCATACGCCAAATCGAACAAAAGTCGCTGCAAATACTCAGAAATCCGAATCGTCGAAAACCGCTCGTGCTCAACGCTTCGGAATCGGCAACTGTCGACGCGTCGTTGAACTAAAGTTCGTTCGGTGCAAGCGCCAAACACTATCACGCGCTTGTCAGCGCAGTCATTCGATTGCCTTGCAGATCCCCGATTGGGAGAACCATCAAAAGCCGGGTTTGAAGAACAAAGCGTTAACGCCGCATTCTGCTTCAATGTTGATCCCAGCTTGACACTGCGGGCCGCCGGGGAATAGTCTCCTCGTCATCGCCAAATCGGAATGGAGGTTAGCGCCATGGCTGAATCTTTGGAAGGCTTCAAAAGCTACATCGGCAAGAGCGAAACCGCGACCGATGTCGTCACGGCGTCGATGTTGGTAAAGTTCGCCGCCACTTTGGGCTTGGAAAACCCACCGCTCGAAAAGGGCTCGCCCATCCCGCCAGGTTGGTATGGCGGGTTATTTCCGGCCTCACATCGGCCCGATAAAATGCGCACCGACGGACAGTCATCCGGCGGCGGCATCGTGCCGTCGATTCCGCTGCCTCGCCGGCGCATCGGCGGCACCCGGGTCTCATTCAAAGAACCTTTGAGAATTGGCGATGAAGTTACGAGAAAAACAGAAGTCGCCGATATTCAGATCGACGACGGGCCGACCGGAGCCATGGTCACGGTGATCGAGCGCAACAGCCTCTCCACGGCTAACGGCCTGTGCATCGTCGAAGAGCGCGACATGTGCATGCTCAGCGAAGCCAGGGCCGACGCTGCGCCCAAGACATCGCCGGCGATTCCCGGCGAAGCGAAATGGCACCAAACGGTTGAGCCCAACACGCCGCTGCTGTTCCGCTTCTCGGCGATCCGCTTCAATAGCCACCGCATCCACTACGACCGGGACTATGTGACCAAAGTTGAAAAATTGCCCGGCTTGGTGGTGCAAAGCTCGCTGATTTCCCAGTTGCTGATCGAAATATGCCGTAGAGAACTGCCGACACGACAGATGGCCAATTTCGATTTTCAGAACCTCCGTTCGATCTACGACACTGGCGGCAAATTCACGCTCGCCGGCACGCCGGCACCCGACGGCCGCGAAGCCAGGCTCTGGGCGTTGGACGGCGAGCATAAGCTATCGATGATCGCAACCGCGAAGTTCGTTTAGAAAACTTTGTCACCTAGCGACGATGGAGGCTGCGAAAGTCAGATCGGATGGCGCTCAAGAAAATTCTGCAACACTAGGAGCGCGCCGTTGCTATCCCAAAACGTCATGTGCTTGACGTTTGGCACCAGGCAGAGCTCGCAGCCGGGCACAAGCTCGGCGAGCCGCCGGGCCGTTTCCACCGGCGTGCTGCCGCCGCGATTGACGTCGTCTTCCGCGCCGCAAAGAATCAGCGTCGGGACTTTGACTCTCGCAGCAATGCCGAGGGTGTCCCACGTACGGCGCGCCTCGAAATGGTAGCGGTGTTGCTCGGGGCTCGTCTGGCGGTTCCACAACGCATCCGATAGCGCTCGAACGACTTCGGGATGCTCGTCGTAAAATTTTTTTGCGAACGCCATGTGGGTGTTCTCGACGTGCCCGCGAATGAAGCTCTCGAACCCGTGAACGTCGATTTCCTCTTGGTCGGTATTTCGGACTTTCCGCAACCCGCCGTCCGTTGCTTTTCTTCCGGCGCCGGCCGCCGCGATGGTCAGCGTCGCTACCAGATCGGGTCGCTCGATGGCGAGCGCCTGGACGATTTGGCCGCCGAGCGCGAAACCGACCGCGTGACAGTTGGAAATTTTTAGATGGTGCAACAGTCCGGCGCAGTCTTTGGCGAATTGGCTGATCGTATAGCCGTGATCGGGTTTGCTGCTATACCCGGTGCCGCGGCAGTCGAAGATGACCGTCCGGTATCGCTGGGACAGAAACGGCACCACGCCGACCTTCCAGGTATCGCTCGGCCACCACGACGGCGGCGCGAGCAACACCGGCTCGCCCTCCCCGTGTTCCTCATAGTAGATGTCGACATCGCCGACCTTTGCGAGGGCCATATCACAACTCGCTTCTAGCTCGGTCACGGTACCGGCTGCCAACCCTTCGCTTGCAGCGCGGCGTGGGCTTTTTTCACAAGAGAAAAGTCATAAATTTTCTCCGCCGGCGGCGCCTCTTTCAGTCCGGCGATCTTCAGCACCATGCTCGTCATCTTATTCTCAACTTCGCCGGATACGGTGCCGTCGGCAGTCAAGGTGGGGCGCGACGAATCGTAAAGCTTGGCCGCAGTCGCTTCGTCAACTTTAAGCATTTTGGAGATCACCTTGACGGTTCCGGGACGGTTGTCACGCATGTAGACAAATCCCATGATCGTCGCTCGGACGAAGCGTTCCGCGGTAAGGGGGTCGGCTTTCAAGACTTCGTCGCGCGTGACGATGCCGCCGCTCGGTAGCACGAACCCCATGTTTTGAAACGCCGCCAATTCTCTGAAGCCCCGATCCTGGGCATAAAAAGACATCGGCGCGATCAGGACCGATGCATCGATGGCGCCGCTCACGAGCGCGCTAAATCGCGTATCGGCGGCGCCCATCGCGAGAATCGTCAGGTCGCGCTGCGGATCCACGCCGTTCGCGACCAACGCATCGCGCAGCAGGATATCGTCAATGGTCCCGAGACCCGAAACCGCCAGCTTTTTTCCCCGGAGCGATCTGATATTCGGAACGTCCGCGCGCGCATAAAGCGCGTGCTGCGGCTTGTCGAACTGGCAGAAGAGTAATTTGAGCGGCGCGCCGCGCAGCGCCGTCGTGAGTCCGGCCAACGGGACCGCTGAAAATTCGACGTTGCCGCTTAGGACGGCCAAATTGGCCGTCGGCGCGCGCATCGCAATGAGTTCAACGTCCAAACCTTCGGCCATGTAATAGCCGTTCATCTTGGCGGCGAGAAACGATAGCACGGCGATTGTATAGCCCGGCACCGCGACCCGCACCTTCTTGACCTGCGCATCGGTTATGCTCGGAGCAAGGGCGATAACGGACGCGCAGAGACAGCCGATAATCGCCTTGCGCAGAACGGTTCGGTCATGCGCTGAGATGAAAATCATCGACTTCTCCTGGAACTCCCCTCGAAAGTGGAGTGACGGAGCACTGGAATAGTGGAGGTAATGGAACCCGATACCTGCCACTCCAATACTCCCATACTCCAACGATCCAGGGCGTTCGTCGGTTTATCCTTCGCCCTTTTTGAAGTAGTAAGCTTCCAATGCCGGCTTGTACGATCGCGGCAACCAGTAAGGACGGCGCAGGTTGTCCGGGCCGGGCGCAGGGCGGGTCTTGAGCAGCCACTTTTTGTAGACCTCGTGCGCTTTACTGGTATCGACGAAAACATCAGCGTACTTATCGTCCGGTCCCGGCTTGGTGATGCGCACTTTCTGGTGCCAGCAGTGCTGTCCGCTGATGTAATCGGGCTGCACTGCGAAGGCCAAATTTTGGTGCACGCCGCCGTCTTCCCAAAAAATCCGCTGTGAATCAGGATCTTCGCTCCTGAACGGCTTGATGCCGTGAATCGTCCGCATCATCCATTTGCCCTCACCCATTTGCTTCAGATCAACGAGGGCGGTCGACCAGCGCTCCCCACCCTGATCTTCCGCCAAACGCCAGCGGCCGAGGTGATGCGAGCAGGCGATGACGCCCGGCTTGATCCCCTCGGTCACCCATACTTTGTCGATGAAGTAGCCGATCTCGGTGTTGACCTTCAAGAGATCGCCGGTTTGCACGTCGAAATTCTGCGCATCTTTTGGGTTCAGCCACAGCGGATTGCGATGGGAAATCTCGTAGAGCCACTTGGCGTTGCCTGAGCGGGTATGGATCAGTGTCGGCAGCCGAAAGGTCGGCAAGAGCAGCATCTCGCCGGCATTGAGATCGATATTATCGGGATGCACGTGGCTCTTGATATAGCCCGGAATCGCGTACTCCGGCCACTTCCAGTCTTTGAGCGTCCGAGAGAAAAACTCGAGCTTGCGCGATGGGGTTGGGAAACCGACGCACGGTTTACCGTCGATCTCGACACCGACCGACGCACCGCTCTTTTGCACGAGTTTCGTGTTCGGGTCGATCGTGGTATCGGCCAGCTCGCTCGGTTTGAGACCGGTCTCATGAACTTTGTAAACGTTATCCTCGATCAAAAACGCTCCGTATTTCCGCATGTACTCGAGCGGCCGGAGTCCTTGCTTGGCCGCGGCTTCGGGCAGCCCGGGTACGCTGTTCTCGAAAATCCACCGATAGTAATCGTCCACCGTCATCTTCCTGCCGGGCTCAAAAGGCGACTCGAAATACTTTCGGATGCCGAGCACGCCGTCGGGATCGATCCGCCAAGAAAGCTCGATCCAGAACTCGTCCTCTTCCCAGACTTCACCGATACCTGCAGCTTCGTGAGCTTCGTAGGTCGTCGTGAATTTTTTCCCTTCCTTCTCGAGAGCCACCCGAAGAATCGGCTGGCGAAAGCCGATCCAGCGAGCGGCCTGGGTCTCCTGGCTCATCAGGTCATGGCGCTCGGAGCCGTGTCCCATCGGCAATACATAGTCGGCGAACCAGGCAGTCTCGCTCCAAGTCGGCGTGAGGCACGCGTGGCGCTCGACTTTGCTTTCGTCTGAAAGCATCTCGATCCAGCTCATGCCGTCGGGATTGGTCCAGACCGGGTTGTAAACCCGGGTGAAGTACATCGCCAACTTGCCGCGCCCCTCCTTGAGAAAGTGTGGCAGCAGGTAGCTCATCTCGAAAAACGCCAGCGGGTATTCCGGCGGAATCAGCAGCTCGTTCCACACTTTCGACGGTGGCGGCATCAGCGGCGGCGCAGGAATATACTTGTTGGCGGCGTTGGGCGCCGTCCCACCGACGGTGCCTACCGCACCAACGAGCACGACCAAAAATTGCAGCGCCCGCGCGACCTGCCAGCCGCCCAGGTTGCCGGCTGCGGTGTTGCGCCATACGTGAGCGGAAAATGCCGAACCCGCCGCTGCGATTTCCCGCGCGATTTCAACAATAACTTTAGGATCAATGCCGGCTTCCTGCGCGGCAAATTCCGGCGTGTATGGCGCGTAGGTTTCCTTGAGAATGGCGATGAAGCTGTCAAACGTCTGCGGCTTATCGGGATGCTCTTCGCGCAGGTACTCTTCCCAGTTGACCCATTGCCGGACGAACTGTCCATCGAAGCGCTCTTCCTGCAGCAGGACGTTACACGTCGCTAACAAAATTGCCGCTTCGCTGCCCGGCCAGGATGATAGCCAATAGTCCGCTTTGGATGCGGTATTCGACAAACGCGTGTCGATCACGCAAATTTTCGCGCCGCGTTCCTTCGCTTCGATGATTCTCTGCGCATGCGGATTGAAATAGTGGCCGGTTTCCAGGTGCGAGCTGAGCAGCAGTATGAAGCGCGCATTGGCATGGTCGGGCGAAGGCCGATCGATCCCGGACCAGAAGGCGTACCCAGCGCGTGCCCCGGCCGAGCACACGTTGGTGTGACTGTTATGGCCGTCGATTCCCCACGAATGCAAGATCCTCTGGTGATAGAGTAATTCATGGCCAGGCCGGCCGACGTGATACATAATCTCGTTACGCCGGTTTTCTTCGATTGCCTTGCGAATCCGCGCCGCCAGATCATCCAGCACCTCATCCCAAGAAACCCGCTCCCACTTTCCTTCGCCGCGTTTGCCGGTACGCTTGAGCGGATATCGAATACGCTCGGGATCGGTCACCTGATTCAAGGTCGCCGGTCCTTTGGCGCAGTTGCGGCCGCGGCTGCCGGGATGCTCCGGATTGCCCTCGAATCGGCGAATCCGGTGGGTGTCGCTCTCGACGACACCGACGAGGCCACAGCCCGCCTCACAGTTGAAACAAATCGTCGGAATGATCTGGCAATGCTTTTCGACCTTACGCGGCCATTGCGCGGTGTCGTATTCGACCCAGTCATCCCATTTTTCAACGGGCGGGTAGCTGGCAAGACCGGCGGGAGCTGCCAACTTCTGCACGTCGGGATTTAGCGGGGTGCGATTATCAGCCATCGTCGTATTTCTTTCTTTATCGGTTTTTTTAATAAGCAGCGAGTCGGGAAAGGCCTTGCCGATCTGATCCTGACGCACCCTAACTAAGCGGCACCGCTTGCCCGGCTTTGATCCACAGGTGATCGTAGAACCACAAACCAAAGAGCGCGAGGATCGCCGCACCGACATTAGGCAATAACGAGGCAATGGGTAAGAAAATCAGGATTGCCGGCGCCAGGACGCCAACCCCAATGGCGATAATCCAGAATGGCTTCCAGAGCGCGCCCTTGAGCAACAAATCGCCGGCGCGAACGCCCTCCTCCGCCCCGTGCTTGATAAACAGCTCGGTGAAAACCATTGCCAATCCCACAAATAACGAGACCAACAGGATATAAATCAACCAGAAAAACATCTGCGGACTAACAAATTGATAAGGCGTGATCAACTCGAGCGAGCCGATCAGCATCAGCGTCGCCGCACCGGCGGTGATCGACTTTACGATCAAGTGCCAGAACAACAGCGGGCTTTGCCAAAAATCACGCCCGCGGGCTTGTGCGAAGAGAAATGCCGAGTAGCCTGCGGAAGCGATGGCGAACAGCGCAGCAGGCCACATCACCCAGGGCGAAACCCGCCCAGCATCGTACATTTGATACAGCCAAAGCACCAACAACACGCCAAAGATCATTAACACATAGCCGCCCAGCACCAGCCAGGAATTGAGATTGGGCTTGGTGAACAAAAAGAAAAACCTGCCGGGCTTTTTCAGATCGAACACCAACAACGCGAGGGTCGCGGCGACAAAGAACAACGACACCGCCGGACTGAGAAAGCCGAGCACGACGGCATCTTGTTCGAAGCCCATATTAAAGAACAGCGCGGACAGGAGCAGAACGCCTGCGGCGATCGACTTGGTCCAGAGGTACGAAGCGATCTTCTTACCCCATGGAGTCGCATGCGGCACGTCGTAGACTTCGCGCGCCGCACCGGGGATCGGCCGGTCAGAATGGGTGCTTTTCAAAGCGTAGAGGTCTTCCCCCGGATCTTTTTCAGCCCAGAAGTGACTTGGCTGCGGCTCCATCATCGTTGGACTCAAGAGGTCACCGTCGACACCGACATAAAAAAGCTTCGGCCTGGTCCCCTTCTCCGCCTTTCGCACGCTGACTTTTTCCAGCGCGATGCGCTTGCTGATCAAACTGTTGGGATCGTCAAGGTCGCCGGATAAGATCGCCTGGGTCGGACAGACGACTTCGCAAGCCGGCTTGTAGCCCATGTCAATGCGCGAAGCGTCGAAATTGCATTTCGCTGCGGTATTGCGTTCCGGGTCAATGTAAAGCGCGTCGTAGGGACAGGCCTGCATGCACGATTTGCAACCGATGCAGCGCTCGTGATCGAAATCGACGATGCCGTCACGACGGCGGAAGAGCGCCACCGTCGGACAGATTTCGATGCACGGTGCATCGTCGCAATGATTGCAGCGCAGGACGGCGAAGTGGCGTCGCGTGTCCGGGTAGCGGCCCTTTTCGATATACTTGACCCAGGTGCGATTGACGCCCACCGCGATGTTGTGTTCCTCTTTGCACGCTACCGTGCATGCGTGGCAGCCGATGCAGCGGTGCTGATCGATCACGAACCCGTAACGCATTCCATGCCTTTCTGATCGAGAAATTTAGTTAAGGGGCTCTTGAAGCTTCATCTGTGATAGCAGGAAAAATCGTGCGGGGTCAATTGTCCGGAGAATTTCGCCGTCGTGCGAGCTGCCAGCACTCTGGAGCCCTGGAGTGACGGGTGCTGGAATCATGGATCCGGAACCCATCAACTCCGATACTCGTCTACTCCAACATGCCAGTTCTTTTCGCTAGATCCCGCCTCCGTAATTGTACAACTCGGCTGATACCGAACGGATATCTACATCGTAAAGTCTGTAGATACTCATCGCACGCAAAGGCGGCAAGTAGACATGCAGCGAAACGGCATCGCACCGTTCAGGCTGAAGGTTCGAGACTTGATGAATGGTGGAGGGCTCTTCGATCTGAACATCGCCGGCCCTATAATCGGTTGACCTCTCCGGCTTGATCATGCCGTTAAGCGCGGGCACGAATAGGCTTTCGGTGAGCACCCCGCGAAGAACTTTGACGACGCCGAAAGATCCTCCGTGATCATGAATCAGAGACCTTTGACCGCTCTTCCAACAAAGGATCAAAATCTCAAAGCGCTGGTCTCTGAAGACCAGGTTCCTTGAGTAGCGATGATCGCGGAAGGAGCCCTGTTCAGCAATCTCCTGGTCGGTGACGATCAATCTCTGAACGGCTTCGGTCACATGGGAGCTGGGGATTGCCGCGACCTTTCCCTTCAGGCTTTCAACCAAATCGGTCAGCGATAAGTGTCGTGTAGGGTGGTTCATTGTCGGAAAAAAATTGTAACTTGAACCTGGGTTTCATTCTGCAGAGGCGATTTCGAGTTTAACCCTTCCGCATTGGGAACGCCGGTGGATTGATTTGCTCGACGGTGCGGCCGTTCCAGTCGCGCGCCGCCCAATTATCCCAGGCGCGCTTTGCTCCGGCCTCAGCCTGGGCCAGCAATGCATCGTCGTCAATGCGGGTTGAGCGGCCGTTCTCAATGACCACATCGCCGTCGACAATGACGGTTTCGACGTCGGCGCCGCTGCCGTACTCGACGAGCGCATTAATCGCATCCCGGATCGGTCCATGGCGGGTGGTCCGCAGATTGATGATCACCACATCGGCCTTTGCACCGGGTGCAAGCCTGCCCAAGTCGGAACGACCCAACGCAGTGGCGCCGCCGATGGTTGCAGCATTGAAAACGTCACCGGGCCTTGCACCTGACGCTTTTCTATCAACTAAGCGGCTGATCAGCGATGCGTAGCGCATCTCCGAAACGATATCGAGCGGATAAGTATCCGTACCCAATCCGATCCTCACGCCGGCTTGCAAATACTGATCGAAGGACTCCATTGCGAACGCCATCTTCGCACACTTGTGCGGGCAATGTCCGATCGTCGTGCCGGTTTCGGCGAGGATTTTGAGTTCATCTCCTCGCGGATAGTCGACGCGCGAGTGGCCACCGGTGATCGCCATGTGGCCGAGCGTCGTGCGCGGGCCGAGAATGCCCGTGTCGGCAAGATATTCGGCCACCGGCTTGCGGTATCTGTTCAGAATCTCCAGGAACTCGCGAAAATTGCCGCCGGCGTGAATATGGATCGGTACATCCAGTTCTTTGGCGGCGGCGACGGATTCTTTGAGTAACGACGGCTCACAGGTCTCCGCTTGCGCGGGATTCAAAATGCCCTGAAGCCGGCCGTGGTGCGCCCCGTGAAACCGCTTGATGAAATCGACCGCGACCTTCAAACCCGGTCGTCCTCTATCGGCTCGCTCTTCATAATAATGCCGGCCCTGAGCATCGGTAAAGATATCGTGGCTGCGAAACGGCGGGCTGAAGAAAACCCGTCCGCCAGTTTGACCGACAATGGCGACGTAATCGTCCAGCGCGCCAGCTCCTCCGCCAGGATCCAAAATCGTGGTTGCGCCGTTACGCAGCGCACTGTAAAGCGCGTACTTTCGTCCGATCGCGACCGCGGGAGGCGGCGGTGCTTCGACTTTCTCTTTAAGCGGTGCGCCAAAGACAAACCAGTTGGCAGCGAGATAGTCTTTCTTGGTGACATCCGTGAGTAGATAATCGCCGATGTTGAGCTGCGAATGCACGTGGAGATTGACGAAGCCGGGACAAACGATTTTGCCCGAGGCATCGATCACCCGATCGGCCGTTGGCGCCTTATCGGTCCCGATGGATCGAATCGTGTCGCCTTCGATCAGCACAGAGCCGTCTGGCACGATTTCATGGCTCGTGCCCGACCAGCCCACGACCACACCGCCATCAATACGAATGCTCATGTAAAACCCCTATCGAAGGGACTCGCGCCACCACGCGCTGCCTCGCCGAAATCGATGTTTCACCGCGAAGCCCGCAAGACCACGAAGTTCAGAAGTTTCTAGCGGCAGTCCAATCTCGTAAGTCGATCATTCGGCTGCCACCCGATTATTTTCAAGGGAGCGCACGAAGGACACGGGAAGAGCCCGACTCGTTCAATGCCCTATTCCAGTCGGTTCGAGATGACCATGCGTTTCCTTTTATTGTCGTTCCGACGGATGCGAGGATTCTTTCCCCGATCGTAGACTTAAAACGGCTTCAATCCTTTCATCCTCTGGCGGCCAGCGTACTCTTATGGGCCAGTTCCTGCTAAGCCGATATTGTTGGTAATGGTCGGCGCTCCCGGAATCGGCCAATCTCACAAGTAGAATATGCGCCTCGATCACGCCGGCAAAGCCGGCGTATCGTCCACTTTGCCGTGCAGTACATACCAGTAAATGCTGTTCATGTAACGCCACCGCCGTACGGTCGCTTCTTCAATTTGCTTGATTGCGAGCGCCTGCAGTTGCGCCGTATCGCAGTACTTTTCGACTATGGCAAATCCCTTGGAACCGTGAATTTCGTCGGCATGGATATGCTCTTCGAAGAAACGAATTTCTCGGGCGTGCGGCTGATACCCATAATGTTTGTGCAACGCCGGCACGATTTTTTTGCAAATATCCAGAAACTGCGACTCCAAGCCGATGAACAGACCTGCGACTGCCGCCTGCCAAGGTTGTTGATAAACCATTCGCCAGCCCCAGCTCTGCAGCTGGTCCGTACCGGGTAAAACGATCGACGATTCGACGCTGTCGCGATCGATCCCGCTGGCTGCCACATAATCCTTCAGCATGTCCAAATGGCGATCGTCGGGGTTTTCCTCGTCGCCCAAATTCTCGAACAAATACACCTTCACGTCACGCTGTGGGATCTGTGACGCTTCGTAAGCGAGCCAGTTGAGATACTCGCCGACATAGTGAAAGTGCTGGGTGCAATAAAAAGCCGTCTGGGCTTTAGTGAGTTTCCCGGCGGACCAGAGAGCGAAGAAAGGATGGTCTTTGCTGTGGTTCTTATCGCGCGCCGCGACTAGCTGATCGTGAAAGTTGCTCATATGACCTCGCCCGGTATCTAAACGAAAAAGCCGGACCAAAAAGCCCGGCTTTTGCGATGACTTACAACGTCTTCAAATGAGCAAAAGGCTCGGCTTACCTGCTACGAAAAAATCGGTTCTTCGTCGCGGAGGCTAGCCCGAGCAAGCCGAGAGGCTCCACGATGGCGGACGAGAGCAAGGCTCGCGGCATGCACCGATGTAACCAGCGCTTTGTAAAGCTCGCCAAAGCACCGATTCAATATGCCCGCCACTCTATCCTTCGCCGCGCTCGATAATCTCTTCCACCGGTTTCAGCCGCACATCGAGCAGCGCCGATTGCCCCCCCGCCACCGCGCGGAGACCGCGTTCGACCGCCTTCCGGACGTCGCCCGGCTCCTCCACCTTTTCGCCATAGCCGTCGAACGCTTTAATAATCTGCGAGTACTCCGGACATGGCTTGATGTGTAGGCCGGAAAAATTTTTTGATTTGACCGCCCAACCTTCCGGATAGTACCTTGGAATACCTGACTTTTGCGATAGATAGCCCTGATTGTTAAACATGATGGTTAGAAATGGCAAGTCGTGCTCCTGAGCCGCGCCGTACACCGCTGGAGCCGGGTCGTAGTTGAATGAACCGTCACCAATCAGGCAAACCACCGGCCGCTTCGGATTGGCGGACTTGACTCCCAAAGCGGTCGAAAGACCCGTGCCCAACCCGCCGGTGCAGCCGTTGAAGAACGAACCCGGCTTGAGATTGTCTAAATAGCGGTGAATCGCCAGCCGATGGGTGATCGTCTCTTCCACGACCATCGCGTCGGCCGGCAGGACTTGGCTTATTTCGTGGGCCACCCAACGGGTGTCCATCGGCTTCTGTTTACCGAGCGCGATCGCGTCATCACGCCATGCCTTTCGGGTCGCGGCGTTCTTATTGCCGAGATCTTCGGCTCGCTGTTTGCGCGCAGCATCGCTGGTCGATATTTTTTTCTTGAGCGACGCCAGTAGATGCTCGAGCGAACTTTCGATCTCTCCGGTCAAGCACAAATCGGCCTGATAGCCGTAGTACGGCATATCGTGACGCAAGGGGTTTTCATCGAGTATCGCCACGGTCGCCCCGGGCGCCGGGGTGGCGGACGCGGGATGCCATGGCGCAATGACCGCCAGCAAAAGGATCACGTCGGCGCCGGCCACCGCTTTTTTGGGATCGTAGCCGCTGTGGAGCGGGTGCGTGCGCGGGAAGTTGAGCGAACCCGTACTGCGCGTTTCGCAAACCGCACAACCCAGCAGCTCGGCAATCTCAACTAAGCAATGCACCGATTTTTCGCTGCGGCCGCAGTCTTCCGTGACGATCACCGGGTTCTTTGCGCCGGTCAACAGATTGGCGAGTTCTTCGATGCCCTTCGCATCGGCAGTTGCACCCGGCGCGAACCCAAGATCTCCCGGAACATCTTTAATCATCTTGGCGAACAGATATTCCATCGGCAAGGAAACAAAGGTGGGACCCTTAGGTGCGGCCATCGCGAGCTGGCAAGCGCGCTGGATGGTCGCCGGCAAAATCGCCTTGTTGTTGATGCCGAAACTCCATTTCACCGTTGGCTCCACCAAGTTCGCGGGCCCACCGATGTTGGAGAGATGACCCAGCCATTGGCCGCCTGGATCCGGACCTTCATCTTCGCCGAAACCGACCGATTCGCCGGTAAGCACCACCATCGGCACCTGTTCTCGCACCGCAGCACGCATGCCCATGGTCGCGTGCAGTGAACCCACCGTCGTGTGAATCATAACCGCCGGCAGCTTTCCGGTGGACTTTGCGTAACCGCTCGCCATCCCGACCGCCACTTCCTCATGCCGCGTGCTTAAATACTGCGGCATGCCTTCCACTCCGGGTTCGGCAAGGGCCTCCCAGACCGGCGACCATTCGGAACCGGGCGAGGCAAAGATTTTCTCGACCCCCATTTTCGCGAGCACGCGCAGCATGGTTTGTGCTCCGGTCAATCCCTTGGTTTCAATCAT
The DNA here is from genome assembly GCA_036554745.1 of Binatia bacterium. Taxonomy (GTDB): domain Bacteria; phylum Desulfobacterota; class Binatia; order UBA9968; family UBA9968; genus DP-20. The sequence continues at coordinate 11,965 of DATBMR010000035.1, read as the reverse complement.
GTCCGACTCCTCTTCTCGCCCAGTTGGGCTTCACAGATTTGCCAGCTCGCTGTTATCGCGAGGAGCGCCGCGACGGAGAATCTGCTTTGGCACTTTTCCGTCTGGCGCTGGCGCGGTGCCGTCGCTGGATGAACGCGGATCCTTCGCTCGGGCACGTATTACGGTAGCCCAAGCGCTGCCTCTGAGCACCATCGATCAACTACGACAAATTGTAAAACCGTTTGGCGTTATTGAGCAGTATGTCCTTTTTCGCGTCGAGGGACAGATCTTCACGTGCCCACAAAATACTGCCGGACTCCGGCCAACTCATGTCCCAATGCGGATAATCCGATGCATACATGAGCGTTTTCGAGCCGATCTCGCTCACCACGTAGCCGATCATCTTCTCCTCGGGCTCGCAACCGTAGTAACTGTTATCACTGTAAAGGTACTCGCTCGGTTTTTTCTTACAGAGCGGCGCTTCTCTTTTACCGCGCTTCTCCCACTCTTCGTCCATCCGCTCGGCCCAATAAGGCAGCCAGCCGCAACCAACTTCAAGATAACCGATGCGCAGCTTCGGGAACAACTCGGGTATGCCGCCGAAGACCATGGCCGTCAATTGGCGCAATACGGGAAACGGATGGCCGGTAGTGTGCAGGCAGATGAATTGATCGAACACTTCGCTGCCAGGCTCGTCGCCGCCGAAGGCGTGGATGGTGATCGGAGTGTTCAGCCTCTGGGCTTCTTCGTAGAGCGGATAGAACTCCGGGCTGCCGAGGTTTTTCCTATGCGCCTGCGCCGCCAGCATACCGCCGCAAAGTCCCAGCTGGGTCACCGCGCGATTGAGCTCTCTAGCGCATTCGGCGGGATTGTTGACCGGCAAGTTGGCGACCGCCTTGAGGCGTGGCGTGCCCTTGCAGTAGTCAGAAATGAAGTCGTTGTACGCCCGGCAAAGCACCGTCTGAAACTGCGGGTCGCGGACCCGACCGACGCCGAGCCCGCTGGTGGGAAAGAGGACCGCGGTATCGATCTGCTGCCTGTCCATCGCCGCGAGCCGCTCTTCGATGCTGGCGCCCGACTGGCCCAGAGTGCCGCCGAGATTGCGATCGTAGTGCTCGCTCGGGATAAATGACGCCTTTTGATTGCGATAGGGTTCGGGCAGGTAAGGCCTGATCTCGTTGTCAAAATCGCGCGCGTGCGCGTCCGAATCCAGCACCTTGATTGCATCGCGTAGTTCCATGATTTCACCTCACGATTGATAAAATAGCATCACCTAATTTTAGCCACGCTCAGATTGCAGGTCGGAACAAATCTCCAGGCAATCGAAACGCCGGATATTTTCCGTTCATGCTGAGCCTGTCGAAGCATTCCGAACCTTATGACGTCACCTTCAGGCGGCAACCGGTAAAGAAGCTGGTGCATTTAAGTTGTAAAGCTTTCGTACGTTGGTATTGAGCAATTTATCGCGATCGGCCGCCGCCAGATGCGCCATGTCGCGATTGATCACATCGCGCGAATTCGGCCAGGTGGAATTCTGGTGTGGATAGTCATTGGACCACATGCAATTGTCGACCCCCCACCAGGAAAACAACTTGCCACCGACGTGGTCGTTGAAAAAGGTGGCGTAGACCTGCCGGTAAAAATACTCGCTCGGCAATTTATCGATGCCGATCTTCTCGCGATGACGGTGGCGCTTGAAATTCTTATCGCATTGGCCGAGCCAGAACGGCATCCAGCCGACTTCATTCTCCACGGAAACAATCTTCAATTTGGGATAGCGTTCCAGCACGCCGGAGAAGATGATATCGAAAAGCGCGTCCTCGATCTCGCGGTGCTGCTGCACGCCGATGCGATAGCGTTGAATGCCATGGCTGGTCTGGCGGTGCATGCTGTCGCCGAACCCGGTGAGAATATGAAGATGAACGGGCAGGTCAAGGTCCTGCGAGGCCGCCCAAAAACGCTCGTAGTGTTCCGCAGTGAACGGGAGTTTGGGGTCCGGCACTTGCCAAATCATGGTACCAACCATTCCGGCCTTTTTGCACCGTTCCATCTCCGCGATCGCGTGGTCGATGTTGTACATTGAGATGAGCGCAATGCCGTACAGCCGGTCCGGCACTTTTTGGCAATATTCGATGATCCAGTCATTGTAAACTCGAAACAAAGCTTCCTGAAAGGCGGCGTCGGAAATGCAATATAGCCCCAGCCCGAGACTCGGATACAGCACTTCGGCGGCGACACCGTCGGTTGCCATATCCTTCATTCTCGCGATGGGGTCCCATCCCCCTGGGCGCGCAATGGAAAACCCGGCTCTTCGGTAATTCTCCCTTTCTTCGGGTTTCCCCCCCGCCATGAACAATGCGCCAACCGCCTGTTCCTGAACGCCCGGTGCTCCAAACATCCAGGCGTCGGCCTTTTCGTCGAAGTAAACCTTTGGCGCACGGTCTTTTAATGACGCCGGCAGCCCTTTCTCCCATAGATCCGGCACTTCAATCACGTGAGAGTCCGAGGAAATAATTGTTGGTTCCATAGCGACCTCCCTCCGATTTACTTTTTGGCCCAAAGCTGGTTAAAAAATCCGCTCTTCTCCATTTCGTCCAAGTAACGGCTGTCGATCAATTCTTGGGGTTTGACTTTTTTGGCGCGTGGATCGGTGGCCGCGATCTCACCGAGAATCGCCTCAATCGCTTCGGATTTGAGCACCAAGCGGGGCTCCAACGCTTTGATCTCCGCGTTGTAGGCGGCATCGAGGATGGATCGATCAGTCAGCCGCAGCTGTTTGCCCATGACCTTGTAGACAAATTCCTTGTCGGAATGCAGGATCTTCGCAGCCTCCGCCATCGCTTGCATGAAACGCCCGATGACCTCGGGCCGCTTTGCGATCACCGACCGTTTGGTGACAAACGCGGTAGCTGCATAAGGTATTTTCAAGTCGGGACCGTAGACTACGTAGTGATAGCCCGCCGATAGCGCTTTGGCATCCGACGGAGCCGTGAGCGTGGCAACTTCAATCTGCTTACTGAGCAGCGCGGCTAAACTCTCCGGATCGCCCCCGGTTTGAATAAAAGTGAAATCTTTGTTCGGCTCCATTCCCGAACGGCGCAAAGCTTGAATCGTAAAATAATGGGTATTACTGCCGATTCGGCTGACGGCGACTCGTTTTCCTTTGATATCTTCCGGTTTCTTAATGTTGCCGCCGGCGACGATGCTTTGGGTCATGACGTTTTTCACGCCGCCAACAAACACCAAATCGGTCGCTCCTTGAATGTAACCGCGTACGTTGCCGATGCCGCCCGTCAATGTCATTTCCGCGTCGCCGCCGAGTATTGCCGCCGTGACCATAGTTGATGAAGCGACGAACACGAGTTGGTGGTCGAGGTTATATTTCTTGAAAAGTCCCGCCTCCTCGGCAATCCAGGGCATGGATTGCGACATGACTCGCGCGGAATGAATCGTGACGAGTTTGTCCGCCGCCGAGGTGAAACCGGAAGCGCAACAAAAGATGAAAAAGGCGGTGATAAGCGATCGCATGAACATCGGGCACAACCTCCTGGCTAGCTCTAGCTTGGGCATACTGGCCGTCAACGCCAACCAGTATCTAATGAATATCGTATCTCTTCTAACCCTTTCTGGAATCTATTGTCAAAGAATCCGACCGCGCGCTAACTGTGGAAGCGCTCCTTCCAACGTGGAATAGCCAAAGGATTGACCACCGTATCCGGCACTCTGCCATCGAGGATCTGCAGGATGCTTGCCGCGGCCATGCGCTGCCCCGCTTCGAGAGAGCCCGGATTAGTGCCGATAATATGCGGCGTGAGAATCAAACGGTCCGGCTCGACCTGGCGCAGCGGGCTATTCATCGGCAACGGCTCTTCGTCGAACACATCGAGCGCCGCTCCGGCGATTACTTTCTGGTTCAGCGCCTTTACGAGATCGGCTTCATTGATAGCCGGTCCGCGCGACGTGTTGATGAGAAAGGCGGTCGGCTTCATCCTCTGCAGCTCGGCCATGCCGATCATGCCGCGGGTCTCCCGCGTCAGCACCACGTGGATGGTGATGACGTCACACTGCTCCAGCAGCTGGTCAAGCGAAACCAGACTCACACCTAACGGGGCCACGTTTTCCTCGGCGACATAGGGATCGTAACCGAGAATTTTCATGCCCCAGGGCGCGAGCCGCTTGGCGACGTTCTGGCCAATCCGCCCGACGCCGATGATGCCGACGGTCTTGCCGAACATCAGGGTGCCCCGGTTGTGCGCCTCTTTCCAACCCGCCGCGCGCATGTAGGTTTCGTTGAGCTTGAGCCGCTTGAACAGCGCCACCATCAAACCAACGGTGGCTTCCGCCACCCCCAGATAATTCTCAGGAGTGGGACTATTGCAGCACAGAATACCAAGATCGGTGGCGGCATCGACGTCAACGCTTTCAATGCCGATGCTCGATTTGACGACCGCCTGCAGATTCGGACAGGAATCCAGAGTATCGCCACCGATGAAGTCACGGCCCACGGAATAAAGCACCGCGCTGTTGTCGATCAGATCGAGCAGCTCCTTGCGCTGGTAGCGAAAATCCGGGAATTCGTCGGCAGGCTTGCCGAGCGCCAGTTCGCAGCCCGCCGCGCGCAGGAGATCTTCGGCGACCTTCAGCCGCGATGGACCGGTAAGACAGACCTTGCGTTGCGTTGTCAACTTTGCCTCATGCAAGATTGTAGAGTCGTTTGGCGCTCTCCGCGAACAGCCACTTTTTGCCTTCGTCGTTCAAATCTTCGCGACGGCTCAGGTGCTCGATGTTCCCAGGAAACTCAGTGTCCCAATGCGGATAGTCGGAGGCGTAATAAATCACCTTGTGGGTCAGGATTTGAGTCGTGGCGCCGATCATCGGCTCGTAATCTTCGGCGTGGAAATAGATCCGGGCGTCGTTCAGGTACTCCGTTGGCTTTTTCTTGCACATGGGAGCTTCGACTTCGCCGCGTTTCTCCCATTCTTCGTTCATACGGCCAAACCAATAGGGCGCCCAGCTGCACCCTGCTTCCATGAACGCCACACGCAGTTTGGGAAAGCGGTCAAACACGCCGCGGAACATCATGCTACACGCCTGCATCATTTGCGCGAACGAATGGGACAGCGTGTGGACTTCGATAAACTGGTCAAATAGGTCGCCGGCAAAGTAATGTGGCCCGCGCACCGTCGCGTGGACGCCGACCATGCAATCGAGCCTTTCGGCCTCTTCATAGATCGGCCAAAAACTCTCGTGACCCAGCGGCAAACGCAGCCCCACCGCGGGTAGCATCAAGCCGACGAGCTTGAGCTCGGTGATCGCCCGGCGTAATTCTTTGACCGCCTCCGACACGTCTTGAAACGGAACCAGCGCGACGCATTTAAGCCGCGGGCTGACCTTCTGAAACTCTTCGGAACAGAAATTGTTCCACGCTTGAGCATACTGCACGGCGACGTCCGGCTCGCGTATCCAACCGATGCTCAGTCCGTTGGTTGGATAAAGGACCGCGGTGGAAAGCCCTCCTTGATCCATCGCATCGAGCCAGCTCTTGGCGTCCCTGGCGCGCGTGCCCAGTTTACCGCTCAATGAGCGATCCCAGCTATCACGCGGCGTTAACGTGGCGACCCGTTTAACGTACTTCTCGGGCATGTACTTTTTCAGCTGAGCGTCTTCCTCGGTGATGTGACCGTCGGCATCGATGACTTCGTAATTGACTGCCATGGCGCATTGCCTCCTTTTAGGACTGTTCATCCCCACTCGTACGCCCCGCGGGAGCACCGTGTCAAGAGAGGCAGCTGTCAGGCGCTTTCCGGAACGTTGGTAATTTTTTACTTGTGTAAAACAAGTAAAAGTTTATAAGGGATCAGGGGGTGCTCTATTTGAATCCGGTGGAAGAGCGTCTAACTTACGAGCCCTTCAAAAGGAAGGAGCACCGGAGGCATATGAGAAAAAGCGCTTTATTGTTCGCGCTGGCATGGACTTTGTGGATTCGGACTCAGACTCCGACATCGGATAGCTGGAACGCGGCACCGGGATTACCGAGTCTTCAAAGGTGCAACGCCAGCGTTAAAGAAAAACTTGAGATCTGGCGGCAATTCAAAGACGCGATTTTCAGCGGCAACAGCGTGACTTTTACCAGCAATGCCACGACCATGAGCTATTATTGCCTGCCCGAGAACGAAGACCCGCGTAAGCAAACCAGACAGGCCAAACCATAAGAGCTTTCGGGTCCGCGCATATGGGTTTGGGTCGACGCGTGACGTCTCCCGATCAATGAACTGCCGGCCATTTTCGGAATCGGTGATTCACGCCTCCGTTTATCGATAATCCGGTCGAACGATTGAAGCGTTGGGACCAGATAAAGTACGCTACGTGTCTTACGCCCGGGATTGGTGAAAATGCGTCAATGCGCGCCTGAGGCTCAAAATTCACAACTTGGTCTTACGGGCGTCTAAGAAACTGGCCGCTTGCCGGCACTGTGAGTCGTTTGGAAAAAGGTTAAGCCATAGTTTTGAGGAAAGTCATGATCGAAAATTCCACCATTCAGACGCAGCTGTGCCCATACTGTGCCAACAGTATCGGAGAAGATGCGACGAAATGTTCTTATTGCAAGGCCGATCTCAGATCGGAGCATGTTCCTCGGTGGCTCAATCGCGACGAGACGTCGACGGCGCCGCGAACTCGGTCGGCCAATGATAAAAAGAGATTTTCGATGCGTTCGAAGTTTATATGGCCGGTGACTCTGTTCGTGGTGGCTTCGGCCGCCTTTTTGGTCGGTGGTCACATGCAGCGAAACCGGTTGTTACATGTGTCTGAGGCCGACTCAAAACGACTTGAGGCGAAAGACCAAATGATTCAAAGTCAGGAAGCACAACTGACCCAGTTGCGACAACAGCTGCACGACAGCTCCGATCAGCTCGTCGGAGTAAAGACTAAACTCGAGGAAAGCCAAAAAGAACTTTCGGCAATGCGGCAGCGGTTGGGCGTCACTACGCGTGAGCTAGACCGTCTGAATGCGAGCCGTTCTGTGGCCGCTAAGAGAACTGCGTCTCCTTCATCGGGCCGGTCTTCCTCACTTCCTTCGCAGGCGTCAACACGACGACCGGGCGCGCCGGGAGTTTATGAGACGATCCAGGACACGTCGGTTCGTGAGAATCCGTCATCGACTTCACGCGCGGTTTCGCAACTCGGCAGAGGAACCCGCATCAATGTCGTCGGCGCTGCCGGCGAGTGGCTTGAGGTGCGATCAAGGTACGGTAATCCTCCCGGCTACGTGCGGTCCGCCGACGTGCGGCCGATCGGACAAGCCAACTGAAAAGCAAGCTGAGGCCAAGGTTGAGCTTAGCCTAAACCTTAACCTGTTCTAACGCTTTTCGCTCTTTACTTATCCGTCGCTCTTTCCACTTTGTCGCCGGCTCTTTCGACGCTCTCGTCGATTTTTTCACCCGCACGCTCCATCGGCCCTTCTTTTTCGCAAGCGCTCAGCGTTCCGAGCAGCATGAGCCCGGCGAGTGCGGGCAAAAACAACTTCCTAAACAATGCCATGAATGCCTCCTTTTGAAATTTCATCACCGCAAAGTGCGGACTTGCAATCACAGCGCATGTCCGCAGTTTCTGTGCCAAAGGCACAAAAACGTCCAGCGTAGAAGCGCAAAACCGTAGAGATCGCCTACTACTATGCGAAATCTGTTGAACAAATCTGAAAATAAGATGGTAACTATATGCGGAAGCAAATTCTTCTTTGCTAACGAAGAGGGGTCAAATCTGGCACAGAAAAGGTGGATTTATTCCTACAACGCCCCGCACGTCGGCGTAATCCTTCATCCTGTCAGATTCTAATGATTACTCACCGATCAACTCGCCGGCCGGGCTTAAAATAAAGTCGTCTGTCAAAGGTAAATAGGCGCGCAAACCACCGTCATCGATTCCGCCGATGACGCGCAGGTTACCACTAGTCTGGTCGTCCCAGACGGCTTGAATCTCAATCTGATAGTTCGTGCCTGATGGTCCTGTAATCTCGTAAGCGTCGACTTCTTTTAACAGGCGTTGAAGGCTGGCATAGGATTCACGCCTATACCTTGCGAGCTCCTCAGCTAAGATTCGCGATGCTTCCGCCTTGTCCATTGATGATGAGGATTGCTCCTGAGTCTTCAGGCTTCCTCCAGACACAGCACCTACTTCCGTCACATAGGCTTGCTTGACTCAAATCGAGTAGAATTTAGCCGCGTTATCGCCGAGGAGCCGCTGCTTAACGGTTTCGCTCAGGTCGGCCCGCTCGCGGATCTCTTGGACGGAGCCCTCGCGCGCCTCGCCGTGCGGCATATCGGCCGAGATCATAATTCGGTCCTCTCCGACAAACTCGATGACCTGTGGCACGAGCTTCTCCTCTGCCTCGCAAGTGAAGTAAACCTCGCAGTCGCGTATGTACTCGCTCGCGCGCCGCTTGGGCACCGGTCGGCCGTTGGCGCTCTCGGAATGAAAGTAGTGATCCATTCGTTCGATCAGGTAAGGGACCCAATCGGCACCAGCTTCCAAAAAGGCGACTTTGAGCCGCGGGAAGCGATCTAAGATGCCGCCGCCCAAAAACGCGTAGAAACCCATCATGACGGGGAGCGTAAACCCTAGGACATGGGCGCCGTAGCTATCGGTGAACGGACGCTTGAGACCGGGATGACACCAGCCGGTGTGCACGCAGACTGGAAGCCTGAGCCGCTCGGCCTCGGACCAGACTGGGTCGAAATCCTCATGGCTCAAAAGCGTTTCTCCGACAGTTCCGTAGACCGCTAAGCCGACAGCGCCGAGATCCTTGGCGCGGCGCGTCTCCTCGACGGCTTCGGACACCGAACGCATGGGCAAAACAGCCGCCCATTTGAGCCGGGTCGGGTGCTTGCTGCACGCCGAAGCCATCCAGGTATTGTAGCTGTTCATTAGGGCGGCCTCGAAGCGCGGATCCTCGGAAAGCGGTTCGAGGAAGATCGTAGGGAAGACAACCTGAACGTCCACGCCTCCGCCGTCCATATCTTTGAGGCGCGCCGCCGGCTCGAGCAGCGTCTGGCTATCCAGAGAAAAAGGCTTGAGCTTCGCGCGGGCCATAGTGACGGGGGTCGCGTAAATCGTTACTCCCTGTCCTGCCACCTTCGGATAGACCGACCCATCGATATACCAGAAAGAGTTCATACTGTGCAGGAAAGGGCGATTTTCGCCGGTGATCGGGAAGGGCCGGCGCGCCTCATATTTCGGGTCCAGATAGCTCCAAGCTTCCTCGGGCTCCTCGACGTGAGAATCAGCGTCAATCACGAGAAATTCCGCCATGGTCATCCTCCGTTTCTTCTAAGCGCTGCGGCGAAACTATCGGATGCCAACCGGGCATGTCAAACTTTATAGTTTCATAACCTCTGCTAATGAAAAAGAACCGTGAGGGCGCCGCTTATGAGTGCGATGTATATTCCCAACAGCAGCACTGTAATCAATAGGTTCTTTTTCCAATGATTACTCCAGGCGATGCCGAAAGGGACTCCGACGAGAAAACCGATCACGTGGGCGACGTAGGCGACTTGGGCATGGTACCCCGGAATCCGGCTCTTTTCGTAAACTACGACCAGGTTGTAGATGAAGTAGATGATTGCGATCAGACCCTGAGGCGCGAGGAAGAGCCACGAAAACTTGAGCGGCCGCACGAGCATGACACAGCCAGCCAACGCAAAGATTGCGGCGGAGGCACCGAGCATTCCCGCGCCGCGAGGCAAAAAGGCCGGGCCGAGCATAAAACCCATAAAGCCGCCGGTGAAAAAAATCGCCAGGAGCTTGGGTGCACCGACCGTTCGCTCCAAAGTGCTGCCGAAGACGAAAAGAAAGAGCATGTTGCCGAAAAGATGCAAGACGTTGGCGTGAACGAACAGCGCCGCCACTAGCGTCCATGGTCTACCCCTTTCGAGATTGCTCAGACTGAAGATGAGGTTTTTTTCGGCGAATGCCGGCTCTTGTTGCCACGCCCAGAGACTGGCTATGACGCAAGCGAATATTAGCAGCACACTGGTCTTCACCGACGAGCTTCTACAATCCGGACGATTCCGTTGGCTGGTTCGGCAACGTGTTGATGGTGGGAGCGGCAGCCGAGGTACAATTCGCTCTGTTCACAGGGACTGACAACCTGAAATAAGTGAGCGGTTTGCCGCCTACATGGGGCAGCGGCACCCACCAGAGCCACCATTCCGGGCGGCTTTTGTGCACAGTTACCGGCACGGCTCTAAGATCGCAGGCAGCAAACTTGCCATCGATAAATCGAATTCGGTCCGCCCACCGCACTATCCAGGTAGAGATGGCTTCGAAGCATTGAGGCCACTCCTGGCGCGCCGCAAGCGACGATGATGCGGCACGTCCCGCATCATCGCACTCGCCGGCTTCGGGATGAATGAGTTGAACCACGCCGTATTGGTCCGATTTGCCTCTAGCGAGAAGCTTGCCTTCGCTGTCGAGCAGGCGAATTTCTGCGTCGCGGATATTGCGGCCGTACGGCTTTACCGATGTATCCAGCAGATCAATGTAGAGCCAACCGTGCGTTGCTGCGTGATAGTAGCCGTAGCCGAGTATGATGGCAGCGCCGATCGCTATTACGAGCAGTGTTCGCATGGTACGCTGCGCACGCCAGATCCGATTAGGGATTAGCAGCTAAAGTGCCGTCCATAGTCCCTGGCAGGTTGAAACCGGATTGCGGGCTGCTCAAAAAGATCTCAGAGCCAAGGCGCGCGAAAATTCGGCGAGCGGAGGCGTACTTAGCGAGTACGTTGTAGCGAGACGATCGAGCGCAACGCAGGATATGAGTCTTTTTCAGCAACCTGCTAGGGCTTCCCCTAAAACCAGCACCGGTGCCACTGACGGCGTGCGCAGCACAGCAGCAAACCAAAGCTGCGGAAGGAACTGCTTACTCACCACGAAGCACACGAAGGCACGAAAGTTCTTACAATCAACTTTCTTGACTTCTTAAATTCGTGCTCTTCACGACCTTCGTGGGGAATCTCCCCCTTGCTAACGTTGCGTCCTTTGCGGTTAATCTCACTCTTCTCGGTTATACGCGGGGGAAAACCTCTTTGGTCATCCACTCCATCCGCTCGAGAGTTTCCGTGACGCTCGGGCGGCGCACATCGAAGATCATGGTATCAACCCCGACGGCGCGATAGTCGCGGATGTCCGAGGCGATTTCTTCCGCGCTGCCGATAAAGCGCCGGCGTTTGCCCGGGGCGATCTGCGTTTCGCGGTCGAACAGCGAGCCTTTCAAAGCGACGCGGATTTGCTTCGGGTCGCGGCCGGCTCTTTCCGCGTACTCACGGAGCATTGACATATCTTTGGCGACATCCTCGGGCTCGAGCGGAATCGTCGGCACGCCACCGATGGGATGCCAGCCGTCCCCGAGGCGGGCCGCGCGGCGGATCGCTTGCTTGCTATGACCGCCGATCCAGATCGGAATCGCTGGTTTCTGCACTGGTTTGGGCAAGAACATGATGTCCGAGAAACTGCAATACTTGCCGTCAAAGCGGGGATTATCGCTGGTCCATAGCTCGCGAAAAGCGGCGATGTATTCGTCGGTGACCTTGCCGCGCTCGTCGTAAGGCCCGGTACGGAGGTTTTCAAACTCTTCTTTCATCCAGCCGACACCGGCGCCGACGATCACACGCCCACCGGACAGTACGTCCAAGCTCGCCAGCATCTTGGCGGTCACAATCGGATTGCGGTACGGCAGGATCATGACGCTCGTCACGAAACGAATCCTTTGAGTTGCGCCGGCGAGATAACCCATCGTCATCAACGTTTCCAGGTGGTATCCCGTGCCGGGATACTTGCCATCCACCGTATAGGGATAGGGAACCGAAATATTTTTCGGCACGATGACATGGTCGGCAACCGTCAAGCAGTAAAACCCCAACGCCTCCGCTTGCTGGGCGAAGCGCACCAGATCTTCCGCCTTAACGGTGGCCGTGGATGCGGGTAGATGAAG
>DATBMR010000123.1:0-1504 GCA_036554745.1 Binatia bacterium | reverse complement strand
GGGTTGATTGTGCTAAAGCGGTTCGCTGAACTCGTCAACAAGCGATTCGGGCGCTTGATGAACGACAAAGGTGATGTGAAACGTAGTGCCCTGGCCGGGCGTGCTCGAGTAGGTGATGGTCCCGTCGTGCGCGAGGATAATCTGCTGTACGATGAAAAGGCCAAACCCCGTCCCATGGGGTTTGGTCGAGCTGAACAGATCGAAAACTTTAAAATTCTCCGGAATACCGACGCCGGTATCGCTGATGTCGATACAAATGGCGTCGTTCGATGGATAGGCTTTGATCTGAAGTCTGCCGCCGGCCGGCATGGCTTCGACCGCATTGTCTAAGACGTGAAGCAAGGCCTCCTTGAGCTTATCTTCATCGCCATCGAGCAGTGGCATGCCTTCCTGGAACTCCACTGTCACCTCGATATTTTGCCGTGAAGCGCGCTTCTCGATCAATCCGATCAAACCCTGAATCAAGGATCGCAAATCCACCGGCGCGAGCGCTAGTTTTTGCGGCCAAGCGATGTTCTTGAACTCATTTAATAACACTGTGAGGCGTTGGATTTCGCTCTTCAGGTCGTTAATCGAGGACAGCATGAGGTGAGCGGTTGGAAGGTTCTCCCGGCTGACAAAATGTTCAAGCAACTGCACCGTTGCGGAAATTCCGTTGAGCGGGTTGCCAATCTCATGAGCGAGCACTGAGGCAGCTGTGCCGATCGCCGCCATCTGTTCTCTTTCTCGGAGCTTCCGCCGCAAGCTGCGGTCGCCTGAATTGTCGCGTAAAAGGAACAAAAAGCCCTGTGGCTGCGCCTCGCCCGAAAGCCCAAACACCGCAACATTGACATAAACGCGCTTGCTGTCTTTGCGCGTCAGCCACTGACTTGAGCGCGCCGTGCCGCGCTCTGAGGCCTGGTGGAGCGCATCGCCGAGTATCGGTCCTTCGCCTCCATGGTCGATCACCGACAAATGCCGGCCACAAACGTCGGCGCGATCGTAGCCCAAAAGGGCGCTGGCTACCCTGTTCCAATCCATGATGTAGCCGTTGCTATCGGTGGTGAAGAGAGCGCAGTTGACGACGTTGCGCAGCAATCGGCCGATCATCTGCTCGCCCTGTTTGCGCTCGGTTCCCTTTTGCAGCTGCTCGCTTTGATCGAGTATCTGGAACATTTGCGGATTCGCCCAAGCCTCGAAGCGCGGTGGGTCGAAAGCGTCAGGGGCGCGCGCCGGCTGCACGACATTGATGACGCAACCTCCTGCAGCCGACCGCCAAATCGTTGCGTTCACTGTGCCGTCAAAGACCTCGCCGGTGGCGCGCCGGAAACGCCGCCGTCCGCGCCAACAGCCGCCACTTTCGAGATCCACCGCCTGGTACTCTGAGGCAAATTCATTCGGGTCGGCCAGTAAGCGGGCGACGCTCTGCTTCAGGATTTGCGCTCTATCATAGCCGAACATTTTGGCAGCGTTCGGGCTCCAATAGACAATACGACGCGATCCCAGCTCTTCAATATACACCGCC
>DATBMR010000302.1:0-97399 GCA_036554745.1 Binatia bacterium | reverse complement strand
ATCCACCAGGCCGCGCAAGACTTTTTCCGGTGTGATCGGCAAATCACGAATGCGCACGCCGCAGGCGTCTTGGATCGCGTTGGCAACCGCTGGAGCGACCGTCAACGCGCCGGTCTCGCCTGCGCCCTTGGCGCCGAACGGCCCGTCGTCGTGCGGCACTTGCACGACGATCGAGCGGACGCTTTGCGGCATGTCTTTGATCGATGCGACTTGATAATCGAGCAGCGAGCCGTTGATGAGCTGGCCTTCGTCGAAAATCATCTCTTCGAACATCGTCAACCCCAGATGCATGATCGCCGCGCATTGCAGCTGCTGCTCGCAATGGCGCGGGTTGATCGCCGTGCCGGTGTCGCCGGCGCTGACGAGTTGGAGGATCTTCACCTGGCCGGTTTCGGTATCGACTTCGACTTCGGCAGCGGTCGCCGAAGGGAACCAGTACTCCGTGCATTTTTCCGATTGGCCAGTCTCCGGGTCCATGTGCGCCGAAGTCGGCTGGCAGACCGCCTCGGCGGCGAGCGTGGTGCCAAGACTGCCGAACTTGGCCAAAAAAATCTGCCCGATGGTCATGCCGCGCTCTTCCATGCCGCGCACATAGACACGCCCTTTTCCCACGGCTAAATCATCGGGGTCCACTTCGAGCTTCGAGGCTACGACCTCGATCAACTCAGACTTGATTTTGCCGGCTGCCATGCGCACGGCGTTCCCCATGTGGTAAGTCGAGCGGCTGCCGGCGGTGATGGTGTCATAGGGCGTCACATCGGTGTCGGGTTGAACGATGTGCACTTGCGCGGTATCGAGGCCCAACTCCTCGGCGACGATCTGGCCCATGGTCGTCTCCGACCCCTGCCCCATCTCAACCGTGCTGCTAAGCACGTTGGCCGTGCCATCGGCGTTGAGAATCACGATGGCTCCGGAAATCGACGGCGTCAGCACGGCTTTGACGCCGGCGGCGATGCCTTTGCCGCGCAGCTTGGTTCCGCTCGGTGCCGGTCTAGGCTTCGACCAATCGATCGCTTGCGCCGCCCGGCGGATCGCTTCTTTGATACCGAACGATTTGACCGGCGTACCGGTCGCGAAGCGCTCGCCCTCGTCTAATGCCGGCTTCAGACGAAACTCCACTGCGTCCGCGCCGACGGCGCGCGCGATTATATCGGTCTGTGAATCGTAGGCCCAGATCACTTGCGGCACGCCGAAGCCACGAAACGCGCCCGCCGGCACTTTGTTGGTATACACGCAGTAAGAATCGATCCACACATTGGGAATGCGGTACGGCCCGGCCGAGGTGTAGCCTGATTTGTGGCCGATGCGCGGGCCGATTTCGGCGTAGGCGCCGGTGTCCCAGTAGACTTCGCACTTGCGCGCGGTGATAGCGCCGTCTTTGATGGCGGTTTTGATCTTGGTCACGACCTTGTGTTTGGTGATCGTCAAAAATTCTTCTTCGCGCGTGAGCGCGTAGCGCACCGGTCTTTGCGTGACCAACGCAAGCACCGTGCAAAGCGGCTCGAGCTTGGCGTAGAGCTTGGCGCCGTAGCCGCCGCCGATGTACGGCACGCGCACACGGATCCGGTTCATCGGGATGCCGAAAGTGGCGGCAATTTCCGTCCGGACATAGGATGGCGATTGACTGGCGGTCCAAATATTTAAGCGCTCGTGCTCATCGAAATACGCCAGCGTCACGTGAGGCTCCATCGGCAGATGCTGCGCCGGCGGCGAGCTGAACGTATCCTCGAAGAGCCGGTCCGCTTCGGCGAACGCCTTGTCAACGTCGCCGGTGCGTAGCTTGAAATGATAACAGATGTTGGATTGCCGCCCGGCCTGGACGTGAGCCAGATCGGCGAACGCCTTAGCCGGTCGATGTTGCTCGTGCACCAGCGGTGAATCCGGTTTCACCGCTTCGAGCACATCGTGCACCGCCGGCAGCGCCTCATAGTCGACCTCGACGAGTTGGAGCGCATCTTCCGCCGTGCGCCTGTCCACCGCCGCCACCGCCACCACCGGATCGCCGGCGTAGCAAACTCTTTCGACCGCCAGGATCGGCTGGTCGCGAAATGCGGGACCGAAGTGCGGGTCGACGGACGGCATCTTCGCGATCTCCGCGCCGGTCAACACGACTGCGACGCCGCTTAGCTTTTCTGCGCGCGCTTTGTCGATCCGGGCGATGCGCGCGTGTGGATAGGGGCTGCGCAACACCGCCACCTGCAGCATGCCCGGCATCTCGATGTTGCCGACGTGGAGCGCCCGACCGGTGACTTTGGGGTTCGCATCCGTGCGATAAACCGATTGGCCGACGACCGAGTAGTTAGCCATCACGAAACCTCGTCCGCTGTGCTCGCTTCGTCATAACTTTTTTTGAGGGATTTGAAAAGAATCGCCGAAGGTAGCGCAACCCGACGTAAACGGCATGAGGAAGTCGAATCAGGAGTAGGCTCATGACAAGTCCCCCCTTCGATTCTCGCCCGCGCTCGTAGGCGAGGAAACGGAGAGGGGCTTGAACGAGTGAACGTTGAACCATGCTCGACACTCCATCGCCCAACTACTTCCACAACGTCAGCAGCATTACGCCGCCGACAATCATCGCCGCGCTGATGACGATTCTTGAGGTCACGCGCTCGACGTCGCGCAGAAAGATCGCCGCCAGTATCAGCGAAAAGAACGGCCCGGTGCTGCTGATCGGAATTACTACGGAGACTTTGCCGAGGTCCAGGGCGTAGTAGATGCAAGTCATACCCAGGCTGATGACGATGCCGGCGGCGAGAAACCACCAGAAGCACTGGCGGTTCATCTTCCAGGTTTGCTGCGTCTTTTCGACATACCAAAGCGTCACGAGCGACACCGCGAAAGACGACGTCGCGGTCACTGCGGCGGCGAGAAACGGGTGCGGCACCGCCGCCATGCCGAATTTGCGCACGACCTGGGTGGCGCCGGCCAGCGCCGAGGCGGCGATCGGATACCACAGATAGACGGCCGAGCCGGTGAGCTTCATCGAATCGCTGCGCCACGACAAGAGAGTGATCCCTGCGATGATCAGCAACGTAGCGGCAACGATCGGCAAGGTGACTTCCTCGCCGAGAAAGATGATTGCCATGATGGCGCTGAACAACGGCGTCGTAGCGCGGATCGGGTCGGTGACCGCGACGCCGAGCGCGTCGATGCCTTTGTAACTGAGCAGGCGAGTCAATCCGGGTTGAAAAAACCCGACACCGACGAAAATCAGGATGGCGGCGCTGGTCAGCGCCTCCAACGGCACGAACAGGATCGAAACGGTCCAGAGAAAAATGATGTTGATCAACAGGCTGCTGATCACCGCCGTGGCGGGATTGGAATAGCGCAGCGCCTTCTTGGTCATCATGTTGTGCAGCGCGAACAGAAAGGCGTTGGCCAACGCGTAAAATTCAGCCGGAATGGAAGTCATTGATGGAAGCGGAGTGTTTCGTCGTTACATGGTTGTGCGCTGAAGTGTAGCTTGAGCTATAGCGGCTTTGCCGCGCAAGAGCAATTGTCGATCGGAAATGCGCCGATCGCCGCTTCTTTAAATTGACTAGTCGCCGCGCTTTCCCGCATACTGCGCGAGCATGAAGCGCTCCGTTCCATTCGGCCTGCTGATCGCAGCAGTGTTGCTCGGCGGCTATCCCGTCGTTCGGAGCTCTCGCGTCGGCAGTTGCATCGCGTACGCGTTGGGCGGATGGCGCACCGTCGCAGCGGACCGCTCGGAACGATTTCTCGGCAAAGTGTCCGAGGATACGGCGCGCTGCCGCGGCGGTGAGCCCGCCGTCGCATGGCGCAAGACGCCCTGGCTCGATTGGCCGCAATACTTTTCTGCCGGGGGGCAACCAAGCCGGTACTCCGGCCTGACAGACAAGCTCGCCGTCCTCAGCCCTAACCAACGCGGCATTAACGGCGCGTTGCTCGATCTCGAATACCAGCGCATCGAGCTGCTCAAGTTCAATCTCTTCGACAACAGCGGAACTTATGAGGGGTACGTTCGCGATCGGAGCGCGCCGGCAGGACGCATCGCGAACAGTTGGCCGCAGTTCAGGTTCCCCAAAGGGCATCCGTTGTTCGCCGCGGCCGGCGGCGAGGGGCCGCAAAAATGTTCCGGCGAAGCGATCCGTTTTCGGACTCTCACCGGCATCTGCAACGATATTCTCAATCCGCTGATGGGCGCCGTCGACCAACCCTTCGCGCGCAATGCGGATTTCGAATCCACTTTCCCGGAACTATCGGAGGATGAAATCATTAAAAACCGCCATGGCGATCGTCTCGACTTGCTGAAGCCCGATCCGCAGGTGATCAGCCGAAAACTCTTTACGCGGCGGCAATCCTCGCCCAACAGTTGCGACGGAGTCGCCGAGAATTCCGCCGCCACCCAATGTGACTATAAAAGAGCAAATCACCTGAACGTGCTGGCTGCTTTTTGGGTCCAGTTCATGACCCACGATTGGTTTTCGCATCTGGACGAGGGCCGCAATCAAACTGAGCTGATCGCCACGGGATGCCGCTCGGTGCGCGCGGGCGCTGTCGAAAGACCGCTCACTCCGGACGAAATCATTGGGCTCGGCTGTCGCCCGCGCGACCGGATTGACAAGACCCTCGTCGCCGAAGAGGCGCCGGCGCCGCGCTTCGCGCTCGACGGCGAGCGTAAACTCGCGCGCGCGCCCAAGACGACGTTCAACAAGGTCACCGCCTGGTGGGATGCCTCGCAGATTTACGGTTACAATGAAACATCACGGCGGCGCGTCAAGCGCGACCCGCGCGATTCCGCTAGCTTGATGCTCGACTCGAGCTATCTTCCGGTTTTGCAAAAATCCGATCCGCAGAATCCACAATGGGCGGGGCAAGAAGCGGTGGCGTTTCCGGACAACTGGAACATCGGCCTCAGCTTCTTCCACAACGTCTTCGCCCGCGAGCATAATCTCTTCGTCGAAGCGTTCCGCCGTCATGCGGCAGCGGCCCCTGACGCCGACTCCGGCCTGCGCCACCCGGATCGACCTCATCTAGTTATCGCCAACAAGAATGTCACCACCGACGAGCTGTTCGAGATCGCCCGCTTGGTCGTGTCGGCAGAAATCGCCAAGGTCCACACGATCGAATGGACGACCCAGATGCTCTACAACGAGCCGCTTTATCTGGCGATGAACGCCAACTGGTCCGGCTTGCTGCAGAATTATCCACGCGTCAGCGCGGCGCTGGAGAAAACGCTGCACCACTTCGCTGGCTCGGCGGACGCAAGAAAATCCACCGCGTGGTATTCCGCGTTCGCCGCCGGGCCCGGCATTTTTGGCCTCGGCAATCGCGGCGCGGACATCAACGGCGGCGTTCATCACTTCGGCTCGCCGTTTAATTTCCCCGAGGAATTCATCAACGCTTACCGGCTCCATCCAATGCTTCCCGATGTCATCGAGTTGCGTGATCTGAAACACGACCCGAACGCGATCGCAGCAAGAATCGCGGTCGCCGCTACCCTGCGCGACAAGGCGACCCAGTCGATGCGACAGCATGGCATAGCCAACTGGGCGCTCTCGCTTGGCCGTCAGCGGCTCGGGGCCTTGACGCTTCATAATCATCCGCGCTTTCTGCAAAATTTACCGCTGCCGCGGCTCAACACCGCCACCGGCAAAATCGATGTTGTCGCCCTCGATATTGTGCGCGACCGCGAACGCGGTATCCCGCGCTACAACGAATTTCGCCGCCAATACGGCCTTCAACAACTGACGAGCTTTGATGACTTTATCGATCCGCGGCTGCCGGCAGATTCGCAGGTGC
Organism: Binatia bacterium; assembly: GCA_036554745.1. Lineage (GTDB taxonomy): Bacteria > Desulfobacterota > Binatia > UBA9968 > UBA9968 > DP-20. Next base: position 91,636 of record DATBMR010000302.1, on the reverse strand, counting down.
GTGCCGAGCAGCAGCGGACGGTCGCGCTGCTCCGGGAACTCTACGGGCAGCACCGCTGCGATGCCACGAAGATCATTACGCGCGCGCAAAAGAACGCGGACGGGACACCGATCAACGACTGTCTCGGCCACCCCGATGGCAGCATGGTCGATAATATTGAGGACGCGGACGCGCTGGTCGGCTGGCTCGCGGAATTCGTCAGACCGCATGGCTGGGCGATCTCCGAAACCCAATTTCAGGTGTTCATCCTCAACGCCTCGCGCCGGCTCTTCAGCGACCGGTTCCTGACGTCCAGCTTTCGGCCGGATTTTTACACTCACTTCGGCATCAAGTGGGTCAACGAAAACGGACCTGACGGAAAAGCGATGGAAAACGCCAGGTCCAACGGCCACGAGATCGAGGTGTCGCCGCTCAAACGTGTACTGTTAAGAACCATTCCCGAGCTCAAGACCGAGCTCGATCCGGTAATCAATGTTTTCGATCCGTGGGCGCGCGAGCGGGGAGAGTATTATTCGTTGCAATGGAAGCCGCGGCCCGGCGCGGAGACCGATGCCGCGTTCACCGGAAACCGGGGTAGAAGTGCAAAGGCTGAGGCTGAGGTTCAGCCTGAAATTAAACCTTAACCTCAAATTTGTGAAAGTGTTTGAGTTAATCCTGCTAAACGGCCGGTCAGAGTTTTGATCATCTCGCGTCCGCGAGGATCACCTCGGCGGCTTTCTCGCCGATCATGTAAACCGCGCTCGCGATAAAAAACCCCGGGATGCGGGGAAAGACCGAGGCATCGACCACCCGCAGACCAAGCGTGCCGTGGACGCGGAAGTCGCTGCTCAGGACCCCGCCTTTTTCTTGCGGTCCGATCGGACAGGAGCACGACGCATGGTGGCCCCAAGCATGATCGCGCACGAACTCGCGCAGCTCGTCATCGCTTTGCACCCGATCGCCCGGCAGATGCTCGCCGGCGATCAGCCCGCTTTTGACCAAATCCGCGCTGATCTGTCGGACAAATTTTACGCCGTCGACGACCGCATCGAGATCCTTCTCGCCTCCGCCACTGCCCTCATCAAAATAACGGAAGTTGATTTGCGGCGGATCTCGTGGATCGGCGGACTGCAAACTCACCGTGCCGGCGTGGTTTGCCGTGCGTCCCTTGAGGACGACCCAGCTAAGAAAGTCGCGATGCCCTGAAATGAGCTTCGAGTAGCCGGGAAAATAGCCTTCGAAGCGGGCCAACAAGCTGAGACAAAAGAGATCCGGCACGATGCTCTCCTGGCGTGATTTTTTGATCACGGCAAACATGCCGCCGTTGCCCGCATAGATTCCTTGTCTGGACTCGTTCCACTGCCGGAAGCAGGTGTCGCCTTTGCGAAATTCGGCGGCTTTCATGAAATCCCATTCATCGCGCATGCGATAGACCACACTTACTTCGTAGCGATCCTGCAGATTGGTGCCCACGCCGGGCAAATCCACTTTCACCATGACACCGTGGCGTTCGAGTTCTTCGCGGGCGCCGATACCCGAGAGCTTCAACAACTGCGGCGTGTTGAATGCGCCGCCGCAGAGAATCACCTCTCTCGATGCCCGCGCCTCTCGGCGCTCGCCCTGATCGGAAGCGGCCGCAGCATGAGCACGATAGAGATTTTTGCCCTTAAAATACTCGACCCCGACCGCGCGCGGGTGGTCGTCGAACAAAACTCGGCTCGCCAGCGCATCGAGCTCGATGCGCAGCTTGTCGGGAAAACGTCGCGCGACCTCGAGCAGCCGTTCGCGGCTGCCGATCCGCGCATGTTCGGCGGTCGTCAGCGGCACGTAGCGAATGCCGAAAGCGTTGCGCCGCACGATGCGCCAATCGTTGGGATCGCCCTTGGCGCGCAGAAACCAAAAGAAACGTTTGAGCGGATTTTCCAGCGCGGCGATGGCGCCGAAAGCGGAGCGCTCGATGAAGTCCATCATTTCGCGGTCTCGTAGCGCCTCGCGCGGCGGACGCGGTCGCTCCGCCGCGAGCCAGCCGGCAAAGCCGTGACGGCTCGGATTGACACCGAAAAATTTTTTCAGTTTGCGATAGATCGGCCGATGACGGCAATCTTCAAGCCGCTCGAAATATCGCCGCATGTTGGCGGCGCTCCAGGACGGGTCGCCGGTAAGCTCGGCGATGTCATCCCAATCCGAGTTGTGCGGATAGACGAGGATCATGGCGTTGTGCGCCGTACATCCCCCGAGCGTGCCCGCGCGCGGATAGAGCACGCCGTACCGTTCCCGGATGTACTTGTTATCTCTTCGTTGGCGCTCCTCGTTTTCGTAATGGCGCACGAAAAAATCCCATTTCATTCCGGGGTTTTCCGAAGCGAAGGCGTGAAAGGCGGGGACTTGATAATCTTCCGGAAGCCGCTCTTCAGTCGATTGCAGCGAGTCACCGCCGGCTTCGAGCACCAAAACCGATCGCCCCGCTTCGGCCAGGCGCGCCGCCAGCGTGCCGCCGCCCGCGCCCGATCCGACCACGATGAATTCGTATTCGCGCGCTGCGGCGCCGGCTTCGCTCATCCGTGCTCAGATTCTCGGTTGGAAATGCGTAGCATTGCCGAAAACTCTAATGCGTGCTTGAAAGATCTCTGCGACAGCGCGCGGCCTTCGCAGGTAGCGATTAGAAAGTCTTCAAGAACTCGATCAGCGCGTGCTTGTCCTCGTCATTAAGCGGCGGCTCTTCTTTGAACATGCCTGTGCCAAAGTAGTGGCCGCGGTTGACGACGAAGTCCGGACATTTGCTCACTTCTAAGAGATCGGGAACGAGGTTCTTGAATACCTCCGCAGCCTCCTGCTCGCTCTTGCCTTCCACCGCCTTGAGATCCGCCTTCATCTTGAGCAACAGCCTTGCCAGGTCGATCTTGCTGCTCTCTAAATCGATATTAGTCAGCAAATTGACCGGCGTGCCTTTCGGGATCGGGCCGATCCTCACTCCCTCCTCACTAAACAGCCACGGCAGCCAACGTGCCGCCCAATCGTTCCAGCTGAGCAATTTGTTCAAAGCCGGCGGCAGAAACCCGGGCGCGACTTTGATGTAGCTGGCCGTGGTTGTGCGATAGATAAAGCCCGGCACTTTGTCGCCGAGGATCGGGTCTTTGTCACGCTTTTCCGGCCAGAGCATCTTCCCGATGGAGTCGTTAAATGAATCCATGCGCGCGGCGACCGACGGCGACGGGCTGAATTTACCGACCGAGTTGTTTACCAGGAACGGCGCGGTCGACCACAGGCTGATCAGCGACGGCACGCGCGTATAGCCGCGCCCGTTGGCCGGCATCTCGTATTCCCGCGGGCTGCCATCGATCGGGTTATGCACGACGACCTTGCCGACCGAGGGCAAGTCCTTGTAGCTTCGCGACGAGAAGTTGTCCCAGATGTTGCCCTCCAGCGCGTTGGTGGCGAGCGGGCTGCACGCGTTGGTCTGGAGCAGCGTCACCGGAATGCGGCGTTCGGTCGATAAATAATTGTCGGCCAGAAAATCATCCGCCATCACCATCGCGGTCATCTTTTTCTTGAAATCATCGGTCTTGGTCCATTGCCAGTATTGATCCCAATTCTGCTCGTCAACGCCCTCCGGCGGCGCGGGAATCTTGCTCGAATGGCAGCGCGCGCAGTACGTCGCAAACGCCTGCTTGCCCCGGGTAAGCGTCGCCTTGTCGGCGGTCAAGTACTTCGCGCCGCCGGGGGCGTCCTTGAGCAAGTCAGGCTTCGCCGTCTTGAGAAAGAACAACGCGACATCGGCGGTCTGTGCCACCGTCGCGTTCCAGTAGCTTGAATTCTTCTCGGCATCGTCGATCTTGATCGGCGTGATTGGCTTCCCGCCTACCAATGCGTTGAAGTGCAGCAGCCACTCCTCGCTGAACAGACCGATATTGATGAACACGCGATTGAGCGCGCCGAGCACGCCGACCGAATCCGCGCCGTCCTTGAGAACTCGGGCTGTCCAGACCGCATCCGGAGCTTGGTAGTATTGGGACAGCGCGGCGGTCTGTTGGTAGTTTTGGAATTGCTTGTTCTTGAGCTCGCCACCCGCGAGTTTTTCCCGTCCCCAACGCTCAGCCGCCTTGAGGCGAGCGCCGACGCTGTAGACTGCGTTCATCGTCCGCGGGTTATTGATGTAATCGGTGGATATGAAGGAAGTATCCAATGTTCCCGGCAACGACGTGTGCAGCAGTTGGTAAATGAAATTGGCTTCGTCCTTTTCCCAGAAAAGAATCCGGTCGACCCAGAAATATTGCGTGCCGGGATTGGAGTTGAGGTTCTCCCATCGCGGCTTCTCAGGATCGTCGGGCGGTTTCACCGGGCTCGGCCCCACGTGGCAAAACCCGCACGACATACCGACGCGGTAAGGACGGACGAGGTTCTTGTCGTTGTAATAAGCCGGATCGGTATAAAACCTCTCCGGATCCCATTTTTTCTGCGCCGCTTCATCGAAATCGGGATTGGGAAAGAGGCGCAAGCCGACGATCCCCGATGCGTAGCCGTAGTACGATCCAACCGGTAGGTTCTTGCCGCGCGCGCCGATCTTGACGCCGGGGTATTTTTGCTCGTTCTCGAACGGATCGGGCGGACAGTCCTGGCGGCGCATATCAAGCCATAGACCGAAGCGATCGGCGCGCGGCGCCTTGGCCTTGTCGAAGCAGGGTTCGTTGACGAGTCCGAGGTGGCGCCAACGCGTATCGCGATTCAAATGTTCCACCTTCGGGTGCGATGAAAGAATTTTTAAGAAATCAACCGCGCCGAAGCTCTTGCCGACCAGGTGATCCCAGAACCGGTCATTGCCGCCGGTCCAGACGATCCAATTGTTGCGACCCTTGATTTCGTTGGCCGTCAGCGCCACGCCACCATCCATGTCTTTGAAGTAATCTTCGTCGGCCGCTGGGAAAGTTTCCGCCGTGCGCCCTGCCATCAACGCCTCATCGCGGACGGTGCCGGGCTCCGGCGCTTTTTTGCCGCAGCTCCAGGCGAACATGATTAAGAAAAGAATCGCAAGGTTGCCGAGCTTCAAGTTTTTCATTCTTGCTCCATAATCGCGGCGCCGCCGCGCCAGCGAGGCGCCATCTCGCCACCAACGGCAACACCCATCAACCGCCAATCGTCACAAGGTTTTCAAATATTCGATCAGAGCGTCCTTATCTTTGGCGGGTAGATTTATGCCGAACTCGTGCCCCTGGTTGCCGTTGGATCGCTGGGTCACGTCGTACTTTGTGCCGACCCTTTCAGCCTCCGGCCCTTGCGTCACAAAACCGACGCTCTCAGGATCGTAGACATCATAACCGCGGTAAAAAACCTTCGGGCGCTGGGCGGCCGGCTTGAGCAGGTCGCGCAAGCTCGGCACCGCGCCGTTGTGCAGATAGGGCGCGCGCAGCCAGATGCCGTCGAGAAACGCCGCGATGTATCCGCTCGGTTCGTTCTCCACCAGACCGGGACGTTCGATACCGAAGTTGCGCACTACTTTGTTGGACTCGATGGCGGCCTTCTTGCTCCAGGTTTTGAGCCGTTCTACATCCGTGCCTACCTCGGCCACCGGCACTCGCGTGCCGGTGCGCTCGCTGTCATGACAGCGGGCGCAGTTGGCCTGGAACACGGCCTTGCCGGTTTCGGCGAGTTGCTGGTCGATCGCAAAGGGATATTTGGGCGCTTGCTTTTCGCTCAGATAGTTGACCAGCCAGTCGATCTGGGCGAGAAAATCCTCGCGGTCGTGAGGTTCGGCATTGAGCAACCCGAGCGCCGAATCGATGATCACAGAGCGCGCGTCGTGACTGTCGCCCGCGAGGTTCATCAGCATGCCCTTTTCCGGCTTGTACTTCTTGAGATTCCACACGGACGGCATGTCCGTCGGACCGATGCTGTCGTCCATCGGCCAATTGAGCAGAAAATACTTGGTGAGGTTCATGGCGTCATCGCGGCCGCGGCCCCACAACGGGAATTCCTCGTGGTAAACCCATTTGAACTGCTCCTCCCGTTCGAGCAGGCGCTTCTTGGTGATCGGGATGAGCACGTAGCGATAAATCAATCGGTCGAGCAGCGGCAGATCATAGACGAGCGCGATTTCGCGCATGATCTCATCCGCGTTAAACCGCGGATCCCTTGCGCAGTCGACCACGAAACGAAAAAACGCCTGCAGATCGAGCGTGTGATTGGGTCCGGTGGGAACAAACACCGGGTTTTCATTGGCGCTCTTACGATAGCTGGAGGTGTGGCACGAGGCGCAGTTGTTCGCCACTCGTGGAAAGCCGATGGTCTTTTTGGTGAATCCGATCGGCAACTCCTGGCCCTGTTCCCATGACACGCCCAACGATGCATAGCCGCCAGGGCCGGGCAGTTTTTCCGGAAACATGCGCGGCAGCACTAAGAAAATCCAATAAGGAATGCCGGCGTCATACTCGGCGCCGATGGAGCCGTATTTGAAACGCATGTCCGGCGTCGCCGTCATCCAGTCGGGCTGCGGCTCCGCGCGAAAAAATTTATACCAGCCGATGGCGGCGCCAACCCCGGCCAGGACGACTAACAGAAGTAAGCCAATCTTCCACCAACTCTTCTTTTGTGTGTCAGCCATCGTTTTTCCATCCGCAGCGTCTGTCTTCCAAGGTCATTCTGAGGCCCTTCGGAAACTCAGGATAAACTCCGCCGAAAAATCTGCATTGATAGGGCGTTGGAAATCCAAGATGCTTCGCTTCGACTCAGCATGACATCTCATTTTGCCGCACACTCACGTCGACTGGTCGCCCGCTCCGGCGGCTAAAACGTCTTCAGATATTCGACCAGCGCTTCCTTTTCAGCGTTCGAAAGCTCGGTGCCGTAGCGTCGGCCCTCGTGCCCTTGGTTCGAATTGCCCGCCTCCGCCGTGTCGTAGAGAAAATATTTCCGGCCTTGCTGTTCGGCGACGTCCGAGACGAAACCGACCTTCTTCTGATCGTAGACATCGTAGCCGCGGTAAAATTTCGTCGGCCGGCGGTCGCTTGGTTCGAGCAGCTCGCGCAACGTCGGCACCGAACCGTTGTGCAAGTAGGGCGCCCGCAGCCATATCCCATCGAGCGGGCTGTTGGCATAACCAAAAGTCTTGCGAAAATGACTGAAGCGTTCATCGCCGTAACCGGCGAAGATCATATTTTGATTGACGGCGACCTGGTACGTATAGGAGTCGAGCCGGCGCCGGTCCGTGCCGATTTTCTCGATCGGCACGACCTTGCCGACCTGTTCGCTACGAAAATCCTTGCCGTCTGCGCCGTGGCACTCGGCGCAGTATTTTTTGTAAAGCGGCGCGCCCTGGGCCGCGAGCTCCTTATCGATCGCAAACGGATAGGGCGGCGCCGCGAGGCTCCGCAGCCAATCGGCGACGCGTTTCAAACTCCGTCGATCGCCGGTGGGCGGCGTGATGCCGGTGCCCATCGCGGCGCTACGATTGCGCTCTTCCAGCGATACGTTGTTGCCGTCCCAGTGCAAATTCATTTTCAAATCTTCACGCTGCCCTTGGTTCCAGATCGAAGGAAAATCGGTTGTGCCGACGCGTTCTTCCGGGGCGAGTCGATCGACCGGAAAATTGAAATAGGCCTTTAACGGATTGAACGTGTCGACGCGCCCGGGGCCCCATTCCGGTTGTTGCGCGATAAAATTGAGCCGATCGCGCAAGGTGAGAATGCGCTCGCGCATGTAATAGATGCCGTAAAAGCGCAAGACCAGGCGATCGATGAGCGGCAAATCTTCCAGACCTTCGCGCTGCCGGATGATTTTGATCTGACGCAAAATATCGCGCGGCGTAAACCGCCGGTCTTCGCCGGCGGCGAATAGAAACCTCATGAAAGCACGAAAATCGAAGGTGTTGGCCGGCATGGCGGCATAAACTTGTGGCTCGCTCTGCGGCGTTTCCCGGACGGTCCCGGCGTGGCAGAATGCGCAGTTGAGCCAAACCAGATCGAAACCGAGATAGCGTCGCTGCGACATGCCGACCGGCAGCTCTTTGCCTTTCTCGAATACAAAACCGACCGACTTCCACCCGATGCCGCCGTCGGGCAGTCGGTCCTGAAACAGTTCCGGCAGCGCGCGCCAAATCCAATAGGGAATGCCGAATTCGTGTTCGCTGCCGAGCGAACCATACTTGAAATGATCACGGTCGTCCTTGTAAGTAACCGCCATGTCGGCGCCGAATCGGCCGAGCAGCCAAGCTCCCACGAGAACGCCAACCAGGAGCAGGCTGACGGTAACGAGACCGATGCGGTGGAAGATTCTTTCAAGCCGTCCCTTGGGATTTTCTTCAGCCATGAGCGTTCGACCTCACTCAAAAACCGCCGATAGGAGTTGCCTAGACTTCATCGGAAAACTATCGACGCCAAATGGTTCATCGTCCTATTTGGCGCTCGCACGACTCCTGACATTTTTCACTGGTTGCTTTCATGAGGAGCTCGTCATTCGGCATTTTTGAGATACCAGGGCCATGGCCTTTGACTGGCGAAGGGTTGCAGCGCGGCCGCAGCTTCGCCGCGAACCATCCAAGATGGCAATTGATGCAACCAGGCGCTTGGCAATGTGAAGTAAACAGCGGATGATCAGGAGCACGGTCTAAAGGGTGATGATCATGGGCGATGCTTGCTCGCGACGACCGATTTCGCCGATGGGGTGATTTCGGCGCCGGCCGCGCGCTCGCTAAAACTTCAAAGCGAAATCGATAAGCCGCTTTTTGTCCCAGTACACTTTTCCCAGATACAGCCCCGGCTCGATCTCACGGATCTCGTCGCGAATCCATTGCGCAACGATCGAAGTGTCGGAGTAATCCAGCACGATGCATTCTTTGCCGTCGAGCCAGCTCGGTCCTTTATAAACTTTCGCGATGATCGCGTTCAGACCCAACGGAAGTATTTTATTCTTGAGCACGCCTTTTTGCGCGTCAAAGACTTTCCCCTGCCAGGCGAAGAGATTGATGAATCGAGAGATCGCCGGGCTGAACGTCGTTCCGGGCGCGACAATCGCCGTCCCTTCCGCTTCCCCGTCTGGGATCTTTCCGACCGGACTGTTGGTAAAAAGAGTATCGAGCTCGGATTGCGACATGCTTAAGAGTTTCTCGACGTCGTAAGCCATCTCCCTCCCCTCCAAAATGGTCGCGGGTTTTTGGTCAGCGAAAATGTATGCAGAACCGACGACGCAGCGCCGAACGGTCTGCTTACTGTCACACATCGCGGCGTCGAAGGTCAAGAAAATTACGGAGCCAGCGCGGATTTTACGATGAGACGCGCTCGGCAAGCGCAGTTCGCTGATCTTGAATTGCGAATCGAGGAAAGATTTGTCAAATTCAAAACAAGGAGAGTGTGATGGGAACAAAGACCGCCATTCTTTCGATCGCCGACCTCAAATCGGAAGATCTGCCCAAACTTCGCGAAACGTTCCGATCGCTTCCCGGCGTCGAAAAAATCGATTTCAGTCTGGAACGCAGCGTCGCCGTGCTCGATTTCGATCCGAGCCAGTCGCACATCGACGACTTCCTTCGTGCAGCGTTAAAGGCGGGATTTCAAGTGCTGTAAAGACCGCGGATGGAAGATGAAGGATCGCGAACCGCAATTCTCGATCCTCGATTCCCGACTTCCCGGAACATTGAATGTTTGAACCTTGAACGAGATTGCTATTCCCCCGCAATCGTCATTCTTTCAATCTTGATCGTCGGTGAGGCGATCCGTCCGCGCATTTCCAAATCGCTGCCGACCATCGTGATGTTCTGAAACATTTCTTTGAGATTGCCGGCGATGGTGATCTCTTCGACCGGGTAAGCAAGCTCGCCGTTTTCAATCCACAAGCCGGCGGCGCCGCGCGAGAAATCACCCGTCACCATGTTCACTCCGAAGCCGATCATCTCGGTCACGTATAGCCCGGATTCGACCGAGCGGATGATCTGGTCCGGCCCATCTTTGCCGGGATTCAGATAAAAGTTTGCCGGCGAAACTCCCGGCGCGTCGCCGACCGACCGCGAAGCGTTGCCGGTTGATTTCATTCCAAGTTTCCGCCCGCTGTAGCTGTCGAGTAGATAGCTTTGCAGCTCGCCCTGATCCACCACCATCTTCTTCCGCATTGGCAGTCCTTCACCATCGAACGGCCGCGAACCGAGCGCCCCCGGAATCGTACCATCGTCGATCACCGTCAAGAGATCGGAGCCGATCCGGGTGCCGAGTTTGCCGGCCAAAAACGACGCGCCTTTGTAAAGCGCATAACCGGATAGCGCGGACGCCAGGTTGCGGAGTAACGACGCCGCCATCTCGGAATCGAACACCACCGGCACCGCACACGTTTTTACCTTGCGTGCGCCGAGCCGGCGCAGCACGCGCTGCGCCGCTTTCTCACCGACGCTTGCGGGCGATTCCAGCTTGGCGAATTTCCGATTGGACGAGTACCAGTAGTCGCGCTGCATGGCGCCATTTTGTTTGGCTACGGGCGCGACCGAGTGGCCGAACGTCGAACCCGAATATTCACCGGCAAACCCCTGAGTGCTGGCGTAGATCACCCGCCCAAATTGATTGGAAAACTCCGCGCCTTCCGAATTGCTGATCCGCGAGTCGTAAGCCAAGGCGCTGTTTTCGGCGTCCAGGGCGATTTGAATTTTCTCATCGACCGAAATCGTCCGCGCCGCCTCGTCGCTGAGATCCAAATCCGGTAAGTCGCGCGCCAGCTCGCCTGCGTCGGGCAAACCGGCATGCGGATCCTGGGCCGTCACTTTGGCCATGCGAACCGTGTCGTCGACCAGCTTTTCAATCGACTTTTCGGAAATATCGGAAGTCGCTGCCGAAGCGGAGCTGTTGGCGAAAAAAAGCCGAAGCCCAAGGCGCTTCTCGCCCGCCTGGCTGATCTTCTCGACCTCGCCCATGCGCACGGTGACAAAGAACGATTCGCTTTCCGCCATCACCACGTCGCCATCGGAGGCGCCGCGCGCCTGCGCCATAGCGAGAATTTCCCGGCCCAACTCCTGACTTAATTCCAATCGCTCCATAGTTATGTTCCAGCCGCTATAGTTCCCATAGTTCCCATAGTTCCAGTTGTTCCAGCGGTTCCAATCGTTCCAGCCGTTCCGATCTTTTAAAAAGCTGAATCCGCTTTACTCCTGGAACAATTGGAACCTTTGAAACGACTGGAACTGAAAAATTACGCCTTCGTTCCCCCGACCGTCAGCCCGTCGATCTTGATGGTCGGCAAACCGACTCCGACGGGCACCGATTGGCCGTCCTTGCCGCAGGTGCCGATGCCTTCATCGAGTTTTGAGTCCGAGCCCACCATCGACACACGCGTCAGCACGTCGGGACCGTTACCGATGAGGGTTGCGCCTTTCACCGGCTGGGTTACCTTGCCGTCCTCAATAAGATAAGCTTCGCTCGCAGAGAAAACGAACTTGCCGCTAGTGATATCGACCTGGCCGCCGCCGAAAGAAACCGCGTAGAGTCCTTTCTTCACCGAGCGCACGATATCTTCCGGCGCGGATTCTCCGGCGAGCATAAACGTGTTGGTCATCCGCGGCATCGGAATGTGCGCATAACTTTCGCGCCGGCCATTGCCGGTGAGCGGCATTTTCATCAACCCGGCGTTGAGCTTGTCCTGCAAGTAGCCCTTAAGAACGCCTTTCTCGATCAGCACGGTGCGGTTTGTCGGGGTGCCCTCGTCGTCGACGTTGATCGAACCACGGCGCGACGGGATCGTGCCATCATCGACAACCGTGCATAATTCGGACGCCACTTTCTCACCGATTCGATCCGTGAACGCAGAAGTTTTCTTGCGGTTGAAGTCTCCCTCGAGACCGTGGCCGATCGCTTCGTGTAGCAGAATGCCCGGCCAGCCCGGACCCAGAACCACATCCATGGTGCCAGCGGGCGCGTCGACCGCGCTGAGATTGAGCAGTGCCTGGCGCACAGCCTCGCGGGCGTAGCGCTCGTAGTCTTTGTTATCGATAAAAAAACCAAACTCGACGCGGCCACCGCCGCCGTAACTCCCGATCTGCCGGTTACCGCCTTCTTCCGCGATGCAGCTGACGTTGAGCCGTGTCAAAGGCTGAATGTCGCCGACCACCATACCCTGCGACGTCGCGACCAAAATCACTTTATATTCGCTGCCGAGCGACACGAAAACATTTTTCACCCGCGGGTCGAGGCTGCGCGCAAAGCGGTCGATCTCGTAAAGCAACTCGACCTTTCTCTCCAGCACGATGTCATTGACCGGAGTCTTTACCGGATAGAGGTCGCGGCTTTGCCCGGCGGCGTGTCCTACCGCGACCGGCGCTTGTCCGGAACGGTTCTGCGCAATGTACTGCGCGGTGCGCGCGGCGATTTCGAGATTTTTGATGGTGATGTCATCGGTGTACGCGTAACCGGTTTTCGTCTCGGCGAGAACTCGCACGCCGACGCCGTTGGCGGTCGATTGAGAGCAATTTTTGACCAGCCCCTCTTCGAGCCCAACTCCCTCATTCCGGCGGTATTCAAAATAAAGGTCCGCGTAGTCCGCTTTCTTGCCAAGAGCCGCGTCGAGCACCTTGTCGAGATCACCCGGTCTGATCCCGAAATTTTCATTAAAAAAAACAACCGGGAGGTTTTCTATGGCCATACTTCCTCCTACTTAAGTTTCTATCACATAAGTATGTGCCGGTTAAGATATTTCATAATTAAACTAATGGCGCGTAAAGCGCCGCAGTCTGGCTTGCAAGCGGATTTGATCGCTGTGCCTGATTGGGCTAGTATTCGGCTATTAAAAACCGGGGCAGGTAACCATGGCGCAGAAAAAAATTGTCCACATCGTCGGCACCGGAACCATCGGCGAGCCGCTTGTCGGTATTTTGTCAACTTTTAAAGAGCCATTCGGCATCGACGAGGTAACGTTTCACAAGCGCACCCCCCTGCTCACCGACCGCTCTAAGGTCATCGTTTCATGCAATAAGGGCGCAAGGCTCGCCGTCGACAAAGAGCGTTGGCAGAAATTCGTCGAATTGGGCATGCAGCCGAGCCTGGAGGCCGAAGAAGCGATTGAGCGCGCCACCGTGATCATCGATTGCACTCCGGTGGGCAATGAAAACAAGGAGAAGCTGTATAAGAAATACGCCGACAACGGCCGTGGCTTTATCGCTCAAGGCAGCGAAGACGGCTTCGGCAAAAAGTATGCCCGCGGCATCAACGACAAAGCTTTAGTGAGAGGCGAAGATCAGTTCATTCAGGTCGTGAGCTGCAACACGCACAACTTGGCGGTTTTGATCGACACCATCGCCTTGGGTCCGGAAAAGGAAGACAACTTGGGGGAAAGCCACTTCGTCTGCATGCGACGCGCCAATGATCTAAGCCAAGAAGGCGATTTTATTCCGGCGCCGGAGGCCGGCAAACACGACGATCCCCGCTTCGGCACGCACCAGGGCCGCGATGCGCATTATCTGTTCAAGACGCTTGGCTTAGACCTCGACATCTATTCTTCGGCGCTGAAGTTGAACACGCAGTATATGCACACGATTCATTTCAACATCAAACTTCGCCGCGGCATCACCAAGGACGAGTTGATGCGCCGGCTGAAAAGCAACCTGAGAGTTGCGCTGACCAACAAAAAGTCCGCCGCTTCGGTATTTTCTTTTGGGCGTGATCACGGCATGTTCGGCAGGATTTTGAACCAGACGGTTATTGTCGCTCAGAGTTTGGCGATGCGTGGCGACAAGGAAATCATCGGCACCTGCTTTACGCCGCAGGACGGCAACTCGCTGTTGAGCAGCATCGCCGCCACGCTGTGGTTCATGTACCCGGATTCCTACGAGGAAAAGCTCGCGCCGGTGAAGCCCTACTTCTTCAGCGAGATCTAGCAGGCTACTGAAAGCACTCCCTGTCGCTCGGTACAAGTCTCGCATACTGGAATGGTGGAGTGCCGGAGTAACGGTTAAAAACGCCTTTTATATGTTCCTTTACTCCGCCACCCCGTCGGTCGAAATCTTTTCAAAACGCACCGGGTCGCCGATTTTAATACCTTGCCGCTTGGCCAGCCCGCCGTTAATTTCCAGGACATACTGGCTTGGCACGCCAACCGAGCGCGACTCAAGTGAATACGGCACCGCGTGCTCCACGATGCCGACGATTTTGCGATCACGATTGATGAAGATCATGTCCAAGGGAATGGGCGTATTCTTCATCCAGAAGGTCTGCGGCGCCTCCGAGGCGAACAGAAAAATCATGCCACGGTTGCTGCCCAACTCCTTGCGATACTGCAGGCCCAGCTCTCTTTTTCCGGGAGTATCGGCGACCTCGACCTGAAAAACCACCTCCCGCCCTGTCTGGGTCAAAATCGCCACCCTGGGTTGGGCGTCGCACGCCGCCGCGCCGCTCAGCACGGCGAAAGCGATACTACAAAAGAATAGGTGCCGGTGGTTCATCCCAGATTCCGCCGATGCGTGCACATTCTATTTGGCTAGGTTCCGGGCGACCAGTTCCGCGACGTCCAAGATTTCCATAGCGCTCTCCGCTTCCTCCTTTGCCGCCTCTTCAGTGATCATGCGCATGCAAAACGGACATCCGGTGGCCACCGTTTTCGCACCGGTCTGCTTGAGCTCGCGGTAGCGATTGGTGCTGACCCGCTCTTTACCCGCCTCCTCCTCTTTCCAGAATTGGCCGCCGCCGGCGCCGCAGCAGAAACTGTTTTTGCGATTGCGCACAGGCTCGATCAGGTCGGCACTCGCAGCCTGGATCAGGGTCCGCGGTTGTTCGAACAAGCCGTTGTGCCGTCCCAGATAACACGGATCGTGGTAGGTGACCGAACCGCTTCCGTCGGCGCTCAGCTTGAGCCTGCCGCCGCGAACCAACTCGTCGATGAATTCGATATGGTGTTTGACGACATAGTTGCCGCCGAATTGAGGATATTCGTTAGCGATGGTGTGAAAGCAGTGGGGGCAGGTGGTCACAATCGTCTTCGGCTTCAATTCGTTGAGGGCGGCGATGTTCTCTTCGGCCATCTGCGCGAATAGATACTCGTTGCCGGTGCGTCGCGCCGTATCGCCGGTGCACTTTTCCGCCTTACCGAGCACCGCCCAGTCCACTCCGGCGGCGTTGAAGATCGCGGCGAGGCTGCGCGCGATCCTTTGCGCCCGCGGATCGAAAGCGACGGCGCACCCGGCCCAGTAAAGCACTTCAGCATCGGCTTTCTCCACCACGTTTGGCACCGCAAACGGCAAATCTTTGGTCCAGGCGAGCCGCTCGTCGGCAGCCATACCCCACGGATTGCCGGCGCGCTCCATATGATTGAACGCATTTTGCAGGCCTTTGGGAAATTCCGCCGCGCCGAGCACCCGTTCGCGCCGCACATCGATGATATGCAACATCTGCTCGTTGCCGACCGGGCATATTTCAATACAAGCGTTGCAGGTGGTGCAGGCCCAAGCGGCCTCTTCATTCAATGCGAAATCAAGCAGCGGGCGCGGGCTCTCCTCGCCGGCGGAAAAGTTCTTGAAAATCTTGTTGAGCTCGTAACGCTCGTTGATCAGAATCGCCGCGGGACTCAGCGCCTTGCCGGTATTCGTCGCCGGACAGACATCCTGGCACCGGTTGCACATGATGCAGCTGTAGGCGTCCAACAATCTTGGCCAGGTAAAATCCTCCAGCTTCGCCGCGCCGAAAACTTCTTCCTTCTCAAAGTCCATCGGCTGGAGCGCGCCGGGCTTGTCCGTCTTTAACGCCAGATTTACCGGCGCGAGAAATAAATGGATATGTTTGGAGCGCGGAAAGTAAGGGATGAACAGCAGAATCGATCCCAAGGCGCCCCACCAAAAGAAGTGGTTGAGGAACACGAGCGCTTCGCCGCCAAGCCCAGAAAACAGCGCCGCCAGTGCCGAGCTCACCGGCTGGAAAGGATCGCTTCCCTGCAACGCCAATTGCGTCGCCTTGAAAAACAGGCGCGAGCCAACGTGAAAGATAATGAATGCAGCAACAATGCTCGAGTCGCGAAAGATTCCCGAGCGGACTTCCGGCTGGACCGGTACATTGGCCGGAAACGCGAAATCCTTGGGTCGAACAACCAGCCTACGTATGACCATGCCGATGATGCCAATCAATACGCTCGCGGTCAGGAGATCGGCGAGCAAATTAAAAACATTCCAGGCGCCAGCGCGCGCGTGCAGGCCAAAGAATCCCTCGAGCACATCGACCAGATTAACCAGAAAGTAAAAAACAAAACCGTAAAAGATCAGCGCATGCAGGAACGAAATGAGCGGCCGGGCTTTGAACACCGATTGCTGCGTCAGCACGATCCAAATCGCCTGCCGCACCCGCCCGGCGAGATTATCCGATCGATCATCCGGTTTGCCGCGCGCAATCGTCCGATAAACCGCGTAGAACCGGTTGCCACCGTAGGACAACGACCCCAGTGCAAGTAAGATAAAGCAGATCTTTTCGAAAGTTGTCAGCATGCGGTCTCAACGACCTCCGTAATATTGGTGCCACCTTCGCGGTAAAGCGCTTGCGCACAGGGCTAGGCAGCCGTGGATTCTCTCCAGCTTCATGCCCGAAGATTGTGGAGATTGGATTTGGCCGCGCCGATAAGCTCGGCCGCCCTTAAGCAGCAGCAACGCTGGCCATCGGGTTTCGAAGCGCTAGGCTAGAGGTCCACCCGTTCAGCGCAAGTCTCATCCTGGAAAACCCAGCCGTTTTGAAAGCTCGGCTCCCGCTTTCAGCAGCATGGGCGCGATATTATTGGCGACCGTCTCGTCGGTTAGGCGATGCGCCGGGCCCACCACCGCCAGGGTCCCGACCAGCGACCGGGTGTAATCGCGAATCGGCACGGCCACCGCATTAACATCTTCGGCAAATTCACCACGTTCGACGGCATAGCCCGCTTCGCCGATAAATTTCATCTGTTCCCGCAGAACATTTCGATCGACGATCGTCTTGTCGGTGAAACGATCTAAGTTTTCCGGCAAATTCTGTCCAGGAGCGCCCTCGGTTTCGTAAACGAGGTGCACCTTGCCGGCCGCCGTACAATGGGTCGGCAATACCGTGCCTAGGAACGAAACCACGCGCACCGTCCGTGCCGGCTCGACAAAATCCAGCGGAATGATCGCATTACCCTTGCGAATCGCGACGTAAGCGCTTTCCCTAGTCGCTTGCGACAAATCTTGAAGCACGCTCCGAGATTGCAACAGCAAACCCATTTGATGGATGAACGTCTGTCCGAGCAGCAAACAACGCAGCCCGAGACGGTAATTTTCGGTAATCTTGTTCTGTTCGATATAGCCGCGTGCCTCAAGCGTGGCGAGCAGACGGAAAACGTTGTTTTTGTGAAGTTTCAATCGTTTGCTCAGCTCAGTGACGCCGATCTCATCGACATTGCCGTGGAACTGCTCGAGGACGTCCAGAGCATGCGACACCGACTGAATAACGTAATTCGATTTCTCGCGTCGAACCATGTTTCCTCCCGGAGGATAATTCGAGAATCAACGTCGTGATTTTAAATAGCTGAGAAAGCAGTTCCAAAAAAGCGTTTTAGCCTACCTTGAGGGCAAATTGATGTCAATCGCCCGCACTTGCGTGCAATTTGGACTCGTGATCAGTCAGCACGCCGCGCAAACAAGCTTGACCCCGTCTTACGGATGCGGCAATATTGCATTATGCCGAAAGGTTTCCAGTCCTCGCGTTTGGCTTTCGGGTGGTGGCGCTGGTCACTGAAACAGCGTCTTCACCATGGCTGATTCCCATCAAAAGAGTGCATGATATCGAGGGCCATAGGTGATCCACTTATGGCCCTTTTTATTTCTGAACCATGATTCAACCCAATTACGAAGAGTTCTGCCGCCTGGCCAAACAGGGGAACCTCGTTCCGGTCTACCAAGAGCTGCTCATGGACCTCGAGACCCCGCTTTCGTTTTTCAAACGGCTCGAGCGCGACCAATACTCTTTTCTCCTTGAAAGCGTCGAGGGCAGCGAACGCTGGGCGCGCTACTCCTTTCTCGGGACTCGCCCGCAGCGGATCTTCAAGGCGCGCGGCAATCAAGTCGAGATCATCGAGCGCGGTCAGTCGCAAAAGCTCACGGCCGCAGCGCCGCTCAACATTTTGGAAGGCTTGCTAAAGGACTGCCGAGCGGTCACGGTGCCCGGCGTGCCGCCGTTTTTTGGCGGTGCCCTGGGCTACGTCTCGTATAATGCAGTCGAACAGCTGCATGAGATCCCCGGCAACAAGAAGGACCCGCTCGGCTTGCCGGAAATATTTTTTGTTTTCGTTCAGACCCTGATCGCGTTCGATAATTTGAAGCATACGATCAAAGTGATCGACAACGTACAAATTGACGATCAGGCGGATCTTCGGCGTGCTTACGAGGGCGCGGTCAAGCGGATCACCAAGGTGATCTCGACCCTACAAAACAGACCGCGCGGCATTGAGCCGAGAGATTTAGCCCAAGCCGAGGGCAAGCGCGACTTTCGCTCCAACCTTTCGCCGTCACAGTTTGAGCAGGCGGTCGGCAAGGCCAAAGCATACATCGAAGCCGGTGACATCATTCAGGTGGTGCTCTGCCAGCGGCTCGAGACTGAAACCGCCACCGACCCCTTTGAGATCTATCGCGCCCTGCGCTTCATCAACCCCTCGCCTTACATGTTTTATCTGGAGCTTGAGGATCTTCACATCATCGGTTCATCACCGGAGACGATGGTGCGTCTGACCGGCGACACCATCGAGCTCAGGCCGATCGCCGGCACCCGACGGCGCGGCGCTACGCCGGAAGAGGAACGTGAACTCGAAGCGGATCTGTTGGCGGACCCGAAGGAGCGGGCGGAGCATATTATGCTGGTCGACCTCGGCCGCAATGATGTTGGCCGCGTCGCCGAGATCGGCACGGTCGAAGTGAACGAATTGATGGCCATCGAACGTTACTCTCATGTGATTCACATCGTCTCCAACGTCCGCGGCAAATTGGCGGCCGGCAAGACTCCGTTTGACCTGTTCGTTTCCACCTTTCCGGCCGGAACGGTTTCCGGCGCGCCCAAGATTCGCGCCATGCAGATCGTCAACGAGCTCGAGCCGCAAAAACGCGGACTTTACGCCGGCGCCATCGGTTACTTCGGCTATAACGGCAACTTGGACACTTGTATTGTCATCCGCACGATCGTGATGAAAGGAAAGAAGGTTTACATCACGGCGGGCGCCGGAATTGTCGCCGACTCTGACCCAAAGTTGGAATACCAGGAAACGCTCAACAAAGCGCGCGCCATGCTCAAAGCCGTCGAGTTGGCGGAGCATTGGAGAACCGATGATTCTGCTGATCGATAACTACGACTCGTTCACCTACAACCTGTATCACTATCTGGGCGAGCTCGGGGCCGAGGTCACGGTTTACCGCAACAACAAAATTACGCTGGATCAAATAGCAACGCTCAAACCGAACAAGATCGTGATTTCCCCGGGACCCTGCACGCCCAAAGAAGCCGGCATTTCGTGCGACGCCATCCAA
Organism: Binatia bacterium; assembly: GCA_036554745.1. Classification (GTDB taxonomy): domain Bacteria; phylum Desulfobacterota; class Binatia; order UBA9968; family UBA9968; genus DP-20. The sequence continues at coordinate 72,201 of DATBMR010000302.1, read as the reverse complement.
CATTTCGGCGCACGGATTCCGATCCTGGGCGTTTGTCTTGGACATCAATCGATCGGCGCGGCCTTCGGCGCCAGGATTGTGCGCGCGCCGACGATCATGCATGGCAAGCTCTCGGCGGTGAGCCATGATTCCCAAACGATCTTCCGCGACGTAAAAAATCCCTTCAACGCCATGCGCTATCACTCCCTGGTCATTGATCCGGCAAGTGTGCCGGCCGATTTACTGGTCAGCGCGCGCACGGCCGACGACATCATCATGGCTATCCGTCATCGAACCTTCCCGGTGGAAGGCGTGCAATTTCATCCCGAATCGATTCTCAATCAAGAGGGCAAAAAGATTCTAAAGAACTTTTTGACCGTCTATTGACGGACCGGCGTGGAATGAAACTGCTTTGTTTCCAGGCGAAGCGTTTTCGCTGGAAAGCCCATTCGAAGAGCCTCCCTGCAGCCGCAGAACAACAAAATATCGAGCGGGAAATAAAAGAAGCGGTGATCGTTTTTGTCCATGCGGAAGCGGCCGATGCGGCCGCGGAGCGCCAGGCGTCGGTCTTGCGTCAGTCCGTGAAGCACATCAAATGGCTCGCTAACAAGCGCGAGCTAAAGAGTCTCGTCTTGCACTCTTTCACTCACTTGGGCGGCGAGACCGCCGCGCCGGAATTCGCCGAGTGGTTTATCGACACGGCCGCCGCGCGACTGCGCGAAGGCGGCTACCAAGTCTGGACCACGCCGTTCGGCTATTCTTGCGAATGGAGCCTCAGCGTTTACGGCGAAAGTCTGGCCAAAGTTTGGAAGGAAATTCACTGAGCCAAAACCCACTGCTCGCCCACGCAAATTGACTCGCGCGCCATCGTTTAAAGTCGCCCTTCACAAATTGGAAAGCGTGCTATAATGGGCAAAACCGAATATGCGGAGGCCGTCAATGCGTCGGTACATAGCTGCAAGCATCGCTTGGATGGTAATCGGATCGCTGTCTTTAAGTTTCATCGCTTGCCAAAAAGCGGAAAAACCGACCGAGCGGAGCGAGTTGGCCGATCTCAACGAACTCAGTCGCGTTTACGTTACCGTGGCCAGCACCCGAGTGCGCACCGGACCGGGTCCGCAGTTTCGCGCCATCGCGGAAATCCCTCGAGAGGCCAAGATCAACGTCGTCGGCAGAGACGGCGATTGGGTGCTGATTGTATCCAAAAAGGGCAATGCCCCTGGCTTTATCGAGATCGCTTCGGTGAAGCGCTGGGATGGCGAAGCGAACGAGAACCTCGATCCGCGCGCCGAGGGAAGATACGAAGCCGTCGCCGCGACTCAAGTCAGAAGCGGGCCAGGACTTCACTACCCGGTCGTGGCGAGTATCTCCAAGGGAACGAAACTCAACGTCGTCGACCAGGACAACGGCTGGCTCAAGGTCGAGTCCAAGCGCGGCAACAAGCCGGGTTACGTCGAGGCAAGTCTGACCAAGCCGGCAGCCGGAGAGTAACGCCACGTAAATCCGACCTCCTCCTGCGCGACGGGCGAGGAATGAGGTAGGGGTGCTATGTTCCGCACGGGGCCAAAGTCCGCTGAGCGCCTCTTTGTGCGACGCAGTCTTCAAACGGAGCGCGTGCCGCACAACACGGCTCGCTGTTAAAGCTTCAATAAAGCTGCGGCGGTGCCGCCCAGAATCTTTTCTTTACTGTCTTGATCGAGCGCCAAACGGCGCACCTCATCGATGTAGTTCCTGAGCTCGATCATCCCCTTGCCGGTATCCGTATTGACACCGGTGAAATCCTGCGGGTAATCGCTGGCGAAAACTAATCGGTCCGGTCGAATCCCTTGGAGCGCGCAATGGAGCGCCGCCATACCGCCTTCGAACCCAGCCATGTCGAAATAAACCATATCGAAGTATTCCGCGAACGGTTTTTTGAGCGTGCCGAAGCGATACCCCTTTCCGACCAGCCGTTCTTTGACCGCGGCGATGCCGCCGCCGAAGTGCGCCATGACGATTTTAAGATTGGGAAAGCGATCGAAGATTCCTCCGGCGATCAGGCGCGTCGTCGCGACCGTCAAATCCACTTCGCGGCCCAAGACACGGGGAAGATCGTAGTCCTTCAAATGTTCGTAGCCTGTGGGCACCAGGGCGGGATGAACGAATACCGGCACGTCGAGCGCGCAGACGGTGGCGTAAAGGTCATAAAGCTTCGGCGAGTCGAGCGAGACGCCGTTGACTTGCGAAGTGATCGTAATGCCACGCAAACCGAGCTCGCCGACCGCGCGGTGCACCTCGTCGAGCGCCGCCGGGCCATCGAGTATCGGTGCTTGTGCCAAGCCGGCAAACCGGCGTGGATAACTTTTTTGCAGCATCGACAGATCGTCGTTAATGAAGCGGCACTCTTCGAGCGGCGCCGACCAACCGAGGAGGCAGGAGAGCACCGCCATGTCGACTCCGGCTTCGTCCATGTCACGCAGCTGTAGTTCGAGGTCATAGAGACGCTGGTGCATCGTGGTGGCGGGCAACCCGCCTTCTTGAAACATGGTCCTGCCGGTTTCCGAGTACAGACCGCGTTTTTTGGCCAAGGCTACCGGTATGTAATGATGCTGAAAATCAATCACCATGAATTCACCTCGTTCTAGTACGATGATGCACTGGCCGATGGCGGCGCCGTTAGCCTGACGCGGCGGTGCCAGTCGAAAGTCTGAACCGATTGCCCGCGATGAACAAAGCTAGTATCCCGATTGGCGCCAGACAAGCAAACGCAAAACTCTGCGCCGCGGCGAACGTCGCCGGCTCCATCCAAAGCGCTTCTCCGCCCGCCATCTCCATCAAAGCAACGGTGACGGCTGTGCCGATGGTCCCGGCAGCGGTGCCGAAGGAACTCAACATCGCGGCAAGGACGCCGTAGTCGTCGCGCTCGATCGTGGCGAACGCGGCTTTCTGGTTTGCGGGTGTAAAAAACCCGACCCCCGCTCCAAGCATGAAAAGCACTGCGGCCACCGCTGCGAATGGGCTCGCGATACCGAGCCCGGCATAGCAGGCGATACCGACAACGATGACCGCCAATCCGATGGCACTGACGGTCGAGGCGTCATGGCGATCGGCGAGCCGACCGCTAAGCGGCGCTGCCAGCGCAGTGGACAGCGGCAAGACTGCGAGAATCAGTCCGGTTAAGATCGCAGGAGCGCTCAGCACGTTCTGCAGATAAAGCGGAGCGCATAAGGCGATCGGATTATAAATCAGGTGGCTCAAGGCGACTGCAGCCAAAGCCCGCGCGAGCATCTTTCGTCGGAACAGGCGGACGTCCACCAGCGGACGCGCAGCGCCGAGCTCGATCCTGACGAAGCTCGCCAGACCGAGCGCCGCGATCACAAAGCAGGCCGCCGCGGCCGCCGACGCCCAGCCGAGCCTTGCGCCGAAAGTGAGGCCGAGCAGCAGCGCCGGATAACCGAATAACAGAGCGATGGACCCCGCGACGTCGAACGGCTCAGGCCGTTGCCGACCTGGACCATGAAAGATCTTAATTACCGCTACCGTAACTCCGGTGCCGACGATGAAGTTCATCCAGAATACCCAGGGCCAGCCGCCAAATTGCAGCAAGAGGCCGCCGACCGCGGGCCCGGTCATACGACCGATCGCAATCGCGGCAGCGAACAGACCCAGCATCTGCCCGCGGCGATCCGATTCGAAAGCGTCTGCAAGAATGGCGGTGGACATCGGTAACGCCATCGCCAAACCTACCGCCATCACCGCGCGCGCCGAGAGCAGCTGCACAAACGAAGTTGAAATGGCGCCTAATCCGGCGCCGGCGGCGTAAAGCGAGACGCCGATTTTGTAAATCCTCCGCTGGCCAAAAATTCCCCCGGCGCGACCGAAGCAAAACGATAAGCTCGAAATTGTCACGACCCCCATCAAAGAAATCCATTGGATCTCCGCCAAGCTGTTGCCGAACTGTTTCTGAATCATCGGCAAAGCGACGCCGATGCTGCCGAAGCTGTTGAAGAAGAGAAACGCCGCAAGGCAAGTGACAGCGAGAATGGCGCGCTCTTCGCTCGCACGGGAACGACATTTCTCGGATCGGACTTTCAGTTGACTCGCCATCGGCCAGGGGATCATTCCTGCTTATCCCAGGTTCCGTTCTATAGCCAACGTGGCGGCCTAGTCACACGCTTCCGCGCGCGCCACTTTTCTGCGAAAAAAGCCTTTGCCCCCGGTTACAAATGTAGCCGGGACCCACGATTTTGTTCGGCGCGGTTTTGCCTCTATCGACGCAGGAACTCTTTCGATAGTTAAGAATTACCTCAATTGGCGACGGCCAATTTCGTCGGTGCCATGGCTTTAATTGGCATATATTTGGCGTCGTTCTCGCTCGATAGGGGGAACACCATGGATAGCTTTTTTGTCTGGATCTTAATGTGCGCCGGTGCGGCGGTTGCTTTGCTCGGTTTGTTCTTGTTGACGTCGGAAAGAGAGCTTAAAAGCAAGCGCCGCGAGATCGAACAGTTGCTGACGAAATTGGAGAACGCCACCACAAGTACCGTTGTCGGCGATCCCCGGACGGAAACGGATGCCGAACTCCGAGGAGAGGAGGCGCGGAATAATATCGCCGAGCTGCAAGCCGAAACCGCGGCTCTCAGACGAACACTTGACGCCAGTCAGGCAAGAGTCCGGGAACTGGAAGCGGCACAGTGCAAAGTCTCCGACCTCGAGACCCTCAAAGCGGATCACCGGCGCGAACGGCAGAGCTTGCTTGAGCGGATTGCCGAGCTCGAAGGGCTGCTGTCAAACGATCAAGAGAAACTTTCCGAATTGCAAAGATTGCACGATCGTTTGGCCGAAGCGGACAGTGTTTGCGCTTCACTCCAGGAAGAAATCCGCCGACAAGAAGCCGACATCCCCGGTTGGCAAGCGCGACTTACCGCAGCCGAGGAAATTGGCCAACGGCTCGCCGAACTGCAGCAGCCGTGTAATGAGTTGTTGAGCAGACAAGCCACGCTGGCTGAGGGGCAACGCCGGTTTCAGGAGGAACTTTCAGCCTTCGCGCGGCTCATCAGCACGGCAGTCCAACCGAGTCCAGCATTGAAGGCAGCGTCTCCAGCGACCGTCACATACTCGGACGGAAACGGCGTCGCCAATCCCTCGCAGACGGGAATCAACACGACTCAAGATGGTCTTGCGGTGGAATCTGAGACCAACGAGTTAAAGTAATCCTGTACGTTTTGAGCCGTGGGGCACGGTGAAGGCGCGACTGAGGTGAGCGGGCGATCATGCTACACCGTAAAAGTTCTTTTTTTAGTATGCACTCATGGAGCATTATGGTGGCACATTGCTCCAAGTCACCTTCAAGGGAAAAATAACGTGGCAGGTAAGCGCCGGGAAAGCTGAGCCGTTCTTGCACCATGGCGGGAAATCTCCGCCATGGACGCTTTGAAGGACTTCATTTTTCCTTGTAATCGAGCGGTCAGCAGAGTAAACCAAAAACGATTTCCGCACTCTGGAAAGAGCAACGCCATCGCAATTCTGGCTTAACCTTGCCGATCGAAGCAAATTTCAGGCGCACGAAACGTTCCGCGATCGAGTTCGTGCCGAGCGCGCTGAGCCAGCAAGAAACTGCCGTGCGACCATCTTCACCACAAACCGTCTCAGATTAACGATTCGCAGCTCTAGGACAGCATGAGGCGAAAAACTCGGCAACTATCGGCCCTCAACGCGCTCACGATCGCGACCAGCCAGTCGCTCGACCTGAACGCGGTGCTGAACGAGGCGGTTAAGTCGATCGTCGATCTATTTCGTTTCGAAGGTGCAGCGATCTACTTGTTCGACGACGTCATGCACGAAGCGCACCTCAAGTCCTCGTTTACGGCGGAACCCGGTCCTTGGGGGCACGCGCAGGTCGTCCGCGCCGACACCGGCATCATCGGCACCATGGCACGAAAAGGAGAGCCGGTCATTTTCGAGGACATCCTCAGTGATCCGCGTTATGACCAATACAGCCAGACGGGCGGCGCAAAGAAGGCCGGCGCCAGGTTCTTCGCGGCCTTCCCGATTCGCTCGAAACTGAAGTCCTGGGGCGCGCTCGCATGCCTCGCCAAGAACCCGATGAGACTCGCAGCGGCGGAAATCGAACTGCTGATCGCGATGGGCCAACAAATCGGCATGGCGATTGAAAACGCCTCCTTGTACGGCGCCACCGCCGACAAGGCCAAGGAACTCGCAGCGTTATACGCGATTGCCGGCATTTCGGCGCAGTTCGTCGACATGAACGCGCTGCTGTTTCAGAGCATGCGCAAGCTGTGTGAGATCTTTGGTTTTGCCGCGGCGCGTGCTTACGTGGTCGACAAGGATACCGGAGAAAGCCGATTGGCGGCGACCCACGGGCTAGCATCGGAATCCGTGGCCCCGAAAAAATATCAAAAAGGCGAGGGCCTAATTGGCCTGGTCATTGACCGCGGCCAGCCATTGGCCTTCGAGGACATGCGCACGGACCCGGACTATCAGCGCTTGGCGACTCGCAAAATCATGCTTCAAGCCGGTTTTAACGCCTCGCTTTTTGTTCCACTGAAAGTGCGCGGCGAAACCCTTGGCGTCATGAATCTGCTCGACCACGAGAAGCGGCCGTTTTCGGCCAACGAACTGCAGCTCATCAACACCGCCGCGTATCATCTCGGCATCGCGATCGGTAATGCCAACCTTTTTGCTCAGCTGCGCGCCAGGACGGACGATCTCGAAAGAGCCAACAAAGCCAAGGACGAGTTTCTCGCGATCATGTCGCACGAGCTGCGCACGCCGGTCAACGTCATCTCGGGTTATTTGGACCTGATCTTCCAGGGAGCGTGCGGCAGCCTCACGCCCGAGCTACAAACCAATCTGATCAAGGTATCGACCCACACGAAAAGCTTGCTCACCATGATCGAAAGTATCCTTATCGCGACCGGCATCGAGGCTGGAACGCTGCGCCTGATGCCCAGCGAATGTGACGTCGGCGAATTCTTAAACCGACTCCGCCTAATGTATGAGCTGCCGCTCGGCAAGGCGGTTGAGATCGTCTGGAACATTCCAGACCAGCGGATCGTCATGAAGACTGACACCGAAAAGCTCAAGCGCATACTGCAGAATCTAATCGACAACGCGGTCAAATTTACCGACGAAGGCTGCATTACCGTCGCCGCCGAGTTGCAACCCGGGCACGAGCGCATCGACTTCACGGTCAGAGATACGGGTGAAGGGATCGCCGCGGACAAAGTCAACGAGATCTTCGAAATTTTTCATCAGCTGGATAGCTCGGTCACCCGCTCCCACGGCGGTATCGGACTCGGCCTCTATATCGTCAAGCAACTCACAGCGTTGCTGCGCGGTTCGATAACCGTTCGAAGCGAGCCCGGTCGAGGGTCTGCGTTCACGGTCAGTCTGCCGCTGCGCTGTTGAGCGGCACGTTCACTTGACCAACCGACAATGCCGCTACGGCAGTAGTGAGCTTGACGGCTCTTGCTTGCTGGCAGAAAACATTAGCTGACAAGGTGGACGGCGGCCCCGGCACGTGCTATTTAGCCGCCTAGCAACATGGCGTGAGGATGCTCGGATGAATAAGCGAAGTGTCCATGTCCCGGGCATGGAACACGGCGCGCCGATTCCCAATGGCGCCGTCGTCGGTAACATGATCTTCTCCTCGGCGATCTCCGGCAAGGATGCCAAGATCGGCATGCTATCGCCGGACGCCGACCAGCAGGCCGAAGCGATGTTTCGCAACCTGCGTCAGTTCATGGAAAGCGTGGGCGGCACGCCGATTATCGGCTATATGAAAGTTTACCTAAAGAAGAAAAGTACCGCGAAGCGGTCAACAGGGCCTGGCTCAAAATGTTCCCCGACGAGCACGACCGGCCGGCGCGCCACGCCGTTAAAGCCGAATTGCGCGGCGAAGCGCTGTTCCAAATCGAAGCGATTGCGGTTCTCTAATGACATAAGGAGGATTCCGTCATGGGCATCGAAGTGATCGATCTAGTGGAAATGGGGCACAAGGAGCAAAAGCGCAAGAACGTCTTCAACACGCCGCGTTTCCACGCCTGGATGCACTATTACAAACCGGGACAGAAGGACTCGATGCACTGCCACAACGCCGATCAGACGTTCATCGTTCTTGAAGGCGAATGCACGATGAGCTTTCCCGACGGTGGCAAGGTAACGCTAAAGCCGGGACAGGCGGCGCTAATCACGGGAGGATCGTTTTATACGCTGGAAAATACCGGCAACGGGCCGATGATCATGATGGGGAACCGTTCTGGTCCCGCTGAGAAGATCCAGATCATCGACTACGTGACGCGCAAGGACATCCGCAGACAAGTTCAGGCCGAGTTCAACGTCGAGCAAAGTTGAAAGCTTGAGTTCCAGACGTTCCAATGGTTCCAGCCGTTTCAATCGTTCCCACTGGTTGCAACGGTTCTAATCGGTTTAGCAAACCAGTGAAACGCCTGGAACTTTGGAACCTTTGGAACCGGCATTCTCAAAGCCGGTAGAGCCGTTTGGGATTGTCGTAGGCAATTTTTCTTTTTGCCGCCTCGGGAATATCTTTCCGTTCCAGAAAATCGGCGACCGCTTTACTCATGTCGACGATCCCCTCGTGAGGAAAGTCCGATGCCCAGAACATGCAGCCGTCGCCGAGCAGCTCCAAATCGCGATTCGTGGTCATCTCCTCGCCGCACTGAAAGTAGATTTGGCCGCGCGCGATGAGCTTCGAAGGCCGCACCAACTCGCCCATGCGTCCTTCCATTTTACTGATCAAGTAAGGCACCCAGCCACAGCCAGCCTCAAGAAAGGCGATCCGCAAATCGGGGAATCTTCCGAGCACGCCGGCAAACATCAAGTTGGTAAACTGGCGCATCTGCGGCCACACGTGCGCGAGCGTCGCCGCTTCACCGCGCCACATGAAAATATCGTTGTTGCGCAGCGAATTCTGTGAGTGCACCGCGAGCATGCACCCCAGTCGGTTGGCCGCTTCGTAAAGCGGATGAAACTCGGCATGGCCCAGCGGCCTGGGCAGTCCGTCGGCGGGCAGCAGTCCGCCGACCATGCCGTAGTCGTTGACCGCACGGCGCAGCTCGGCGACCGCCGCGGGAACATCCTGAAGCGGCAGCACGGCGATACCTTTCAAGCGCGGCTCGCGGCGCAGGAACCGATCGAAAAGGTAATCGTTGTAGGCTCGACTCAAATCGACGGCAAATTCGCTCATGCCGACTTGGCCGATGTGCATGAAGCGCGTCGGATAAATCACCGCGGCTTCGATGTTGCCCGCCTCGAGCGCCTTGCGCCAATCATCCAGGGTCGGAACCAGAAACGCCGCGCCGATGCCGGCGCGGCCCGCCTGGCGATGCCAGCCATGATGCGGCAGCAGCGGAAAATACAGCACCGCCTCGCGTCGCGCCTTGTAGTGGTCCGGTAGATATTCAAAAACGTTGCTTTCGACTTCGCGGATATGACCGTCCGCGTCGATCATCTTCCAATCCGCCATGATGCGTCTCCCCTTGAGCGGCGATCGTCGCGCTTGTTTTTTTGCCTCGCGACGGTTCGAACGATTTGAAGTGCTTTAATGTTTGACGGCTTTCGCGGTTTTATCCGTCGGCGATCATTTCGCCAAATCTGCCGCAGAACTCGCCGAGTGCGCCGTGGTGGACGAAGTCGGCTAAATCATCGAGCGGCCCGCGCTCTCGGTTAATGATCGCCAGCAGCGCGCCGTTGCGCTTGGCCACAACCGGGAACGAGGCGGCGGGTTGCACCTGCAATGAAGAGCCCATGACGATAAAGATCTCGGCCTGCTCCGTCCACTCTTGCGCAACGCGCATCGCTCTTTCGGGCATCGGCTGACCGAACGAAACGGTCGCCGATTTGAGGATGCCGGCGCAGGCGTCGCATTTCGGCGACGCAAAGTCGCCGACCAGACTGTTGATCACTTCATCCGGATCGAACTCCTTGTCGCAGCTGAGACAGACCACTTTGCGGTTGCTGCCGTGTAACTCGACAATCTTTTCATCCGGGAGGCCCGCTTGGCTGTGCAGCCCGTCGACGTTTTGGGTAATCAACCCGACCAGCTTGCCCTTCGCGTGCAGGGCGTGAACGAAGAAGTGACCGATATTAGGCTTGGCGTTCTTGTACTGCTCCCAGCCGTCGAGGCGCCGCTTCCAAGCTTCGATGCGCGCCGATTCGCTGCTGAGGTATTCCTGAAAAGTTACCGGACGGTATCGCGTCCAGATACCTCCAGGGCTGCGAAAATCAGGTATGCCGGACTCGGTGCTGATACCGGCTCCGGTAAAAACCACGATATCATTGCTGGCCCGGATCTTCTCAGCAAATTCACTTACGCTCGCCATCATCCAATTTATAGATCAGCCGGCGCGCCCAATACAATGGTTGTTGTAGTTTCAAATTTGCGCTCGTCTCGAGATGTAACCGCTCGCATCCCGCTCGACAACACCGTAACGGATCTTCATCGCGAACGAAGAGAGAGATCTTTCTCTAACTGAACCACTACACAACACTCCGCGCGCGCTCCGGCAGCCGGAGCAGCAAAGCAAGCGCGCTGCCGGCGGCGATGAGCGCGCCGGTGATGGCGAAACCGCGGGCGAACGAACCGGCGTCGCCCATCGCGCCGATCAACGTTGGGATCGCCCCGCCCCCAATCAAGAAACCGAACGGAACCGAGAAAGCGACGGCGAGATTGCGCGCGTTGGCCGGCGTGATCATCGCGACCGCCGCAAAGGCAGCCGGGAAGAACCAGACGGCTAACAAAGGTTGCAACAACACCGCCGCGCTCAGCCAGGGCTCGTCAAGCATAGCGAGCAGTATCGTGGATGCTCCGGTAAATGCCAGACTCACCACGATGGTTTGTCTGGCGCCGAGTTTGTCGGACACCCAACCACCGAGCAGACCTAAAAATGGTCCGTGCGACCGGGAGAATGCCACGACGGTGTTAGCCCAGGTCGGCTCGACCTGGCGCTCGGTCACTAAGTAGAGGGGCAACATCGCGTAGACACCGACCGTTGAGCTCACACCCAGTCCAAACAGCACGACCATCAACCAGAATGCCGGTTTGCGCAGCAAGGCGCCGAACGCGCTGGACATCGGCGATTCCCCCGGAAAATCTCCGCCCCGGCCGAATTGATGGAAGCTTAAGCCCGCCAAAATCGACAGCACTCCGAGAACTCCCAGCGCCGAGCGCCAGCTCGCCAATCGAAGAAACAGCTCGGCGATAAACGGGCTGATAAAGAAGGCGATGTTGGGCGCTAGTTCGTGAACGGCGATCGCTTTTCCCCAGTGCCGCCGATCGATCAACGACGTAATCGTCGCAATTGCCGATGGCATGTACCATCCCGCCGTAAGTCCGACTGCAATGAGCCCGAAACGCATCAACCACAAATTGGCCGCCAACGCGATCGTCAACATGGCGGCGCCCACGCCGACGATTGAAACCAGAATTGCCAGGCGGTGGCTGGTCCGCGATGCGAGCCACCCCGACGATAGCAGCCCGAATAAATAACCGCCTGAGGACAGAAAAAAGAAGAATCCCGCTTCGCTGTGACTAATCGCCAGCTCCCTCTCAATCGTCGGCAGTAATGGCGACAGAATAACTCGCGACGTGAAGTTGAGCAGGAAAATGCCGACCAGAAAAAACAGCGGACTGAGTTGTGCTCGAAACGACGGGCTCGCGGTATGGCCAGGGGAACTTTTGTTCTGCACCGACTTTGATGTATCTTCGAGCTGCATGTGAGACGCCTTTTGCCCCTTCATTGATACATGGCAAAAGAGCCGAAGCCAACGGAGCCGCAGCGCCAAAATCTTTTACGCTGATTGCATGCGCGTATTCCATCAAGTAGAGAAGACCAAACGCTAAACAAACGGGAGCCGCTGATGAAAGAACCAATTTCAATCAGGCTGAAAAGTAGTTTTCTGCTGTTGGCAGTCATCGTGCTGATGCCGCTGAGCGCCTTCGCGGCGTCGGCGCCCACACCCTTGCGCCTTCTTTACCCGAGTTTCTCCAGTTCTTGGGCGACCGCCTGGATCGCCAAAGAAGCCGGATATTTCTTGGATGAGGGCTTGGATGTGGAACTAATTCGCGTCGGCGGCAGCACCCGCATGGTGGCCGCCATGCTCGGAGGCAGCGCGCCGATCATTCAGGCCGGGGCTGCGGCAGCGCTTGCCGCCACGGCGGCCGGAAGCGACGTTGTCATCATCGGCGCCACCGGCACCGTCTCGCCGTTTCGCCTGATGGCCCGCCCGGAAATCAAGCAGCCCTCCGACTTGAAAGGCAAGAAAGCGGGCATCACCACCTTCGGCTCGACTTCCGATCAAGTCGTGCGTATCGCGTTAAAGAAATTCAATCTCGAACCGAACAAAGATGTCGCGCTGCTCAGCCTCGGCGCTCAACCCGAAGTTTTTGCCGCGCTACAAAGCGGCGCGATCGATGTGGGTGCGCTGAGTTTTCCGCTGTATCCGAAAGCCGCTCAACTGGGCATGCGCGAGTTGGTGAATTTCGGATCGCTCGGGGTCGAGGATATCAACGGCACCGTAATTACGACGCGTTCCTACATCGCCAAAAATCGCGAGACGGCGTTAGGCTTTATGCGCGCCTTTACGCGCGGCATGCACCGTTACCGAACGGATAAGGAATTCAGCAAGCGGGTCCTGGCAAAGTACGGCAAGGTCAATGACGCGGAGATCCTCGAGGGGACCTGGCAAGATTATGCTCCGACCATGCAAAAGAATCCGCGGCCATCGTTGAAAGCGATTCAGTATTTGATCGAGAATCAATTCAAAGACAAAAAGCCTTTGCCGAAACCGGAGCAATTCGTCGATACTTCGCTGGTCGATCAGCTGGAGAAAAGCGGCTTTATCGACTCGGTTAATAAGTAGGGGCGCTGGGTTAGCGACGTGATTTGCTAACCTTACTCAGCCTCGGTTCATCCCCGATGCGCCGGCTTAGCGCTGGACCTGCAAATTGTTGATGACACGCTTGACGCCGCCAACGCCGCGCGCGATCTCCGCAGCTCGCGCGCGCTCCTCCGCCGTCTCCACCGTGCCATTGAGCGAAACCACACCCGCGTTGGTATCAACATCGATGCGCGTCAAGCTCGATGCCTTGTCGCGCGCCAGCTGGGTTTTGACCGCCGCCGTGGTGTTGCTATCGTCAATGTTCTGACCGACGGTTCTGCCGGTAATCGCCTGACAGCCACCGAGCATCCAACTGAGAAGCAAAATTGCTGCAATTTTGCCATGCTTGTATGCCATGAATGCTTCCCCCTCGGGCCGGCTAAATTATTCATAATCGCCTGGTGAAAGCAACAACCTATTGACACAGCCGGTATGATCTCTCGCTCCTGGTGACAATCCGGCGGATCCTTCTTGTCATTTCCACAACCCGATCCTCTTAGGAGGACCTTCCGGATAACTCACGACATCCTGGCGGTTCAACCTGAAGGTCATTCTGAGATCCGCCGAAGAATCTGCTTTTTTGCAACCTTTGGAATTATCGACTCGAAACGTTTCTGCTGAGAAAGAGCGGGCGTCTCGCGTACGCATACCATCAACTTGCCGGTTTGAACCCGGCGCGTAATCGCAGTCCCCTTGCCCGGATTGGACCACCCAGCTGATTCACTAGCAGGTTGCTGAAAAACTCTTTCAGAGTCCTTCGACAGGCTCAGGACGAGCGGACCAAAGCTTGAATTGCCTGAAGAAAATCCGTGCATGCTGAGCTTGTCGAAGCATTCGCAACCGTTTTTCATCAACCTGCTAGTGTCCCCACACGTCTTTCGCCACTCGCACGACCAGCTCGAGCTTGGCAATTTGATCGCGAATCGTCAGTTTATTGCCTAGCACCGTGCTGGAGAAACCGCATTGCGGGCTGATGCCGAGTTGATCGAGAGGAACATAGCGGCTGGCCTCGTCGATCCTCCGCTGCAAATCATCGGGGTTTTCCAAGGCACCGGTTTTCGTCGTGACCAAACCTAGGATCAACTTTTTTCCTTTGGGCAAGTAATGCAATGGCGCAAAGTTCCCCGCCCGCGGCGTGTCAAACTCGAGGAAATAACCATCCACCTTGAGCGCATTGAACAACACTTCAGCGACCGGGTCGTAGCCGCCTTCGGCAACCCAAGAACTGCGGAAGTTCCCGCGGCAAAGGTGTGTGCAGACAACCATGTCGGCCGGTCTATCTTTGATGCACTCGTTGATCAGATTGGCGTATAACAACGGCAGCTCATCGGGATCTGCCCCGATCTTTTTTACGCCTTCGCGCATTTTGGGATCGCACAGATAGGCGAAGTTGACGTCGTCGATCTGCAGGTAGCGGCAACCGGCGGCTGCCAGGTCGGCAACCTCCTCACGATAAACCCGCGCCAGATCCGCGAAGAACAGATCCATGTCGGGATAGGGCACCCGGTCTACCCCCGCCCTGCCGGTGCGAAAGTGCACCAGGGACGGCGAGGGAATGCACTGCTTCGGAGTTTGCTTTGTTACTCCGGCCAGGAAGCGGAAGTTCTCGGTTTCGATGCCACGTGGATGTCTCAGTTTGCCGGTCACCACAAATTGCGTCGGCGACCGTTGCACGTCGGCATCGGGATTCTGAAAATGTTTGGCCGCTTCGGGCGATAAACCCTCCACCACTTTGATGCCGTCGAACCTGCTGAGAAAATCGGCGTGCCACAAGGTGCGGCGAAATTCGCCATCGGTGATCCCCTGCATGCCGACATCCTCTTGCATCTTCACGACGTCGCGGATGCACCGGTCTTCGACTTGCCGCAACTGTGCGGCATCGATCTCGGCCTTCTGGTGCCTCTCGCGCGCCTCCAGCAATTCCGGCGGACGCAATAGACTACCTACATGGTTTGCGCGAAACGGCGCGACAGGCTGATTCGTCATAATTCTCCTCGCGGTGATCCACGGCAGGCACGTTCAGGCATTGTACTGAAGCCCGTTCCGGGGATAAGTTCCGATCGATCGGCACGAGGAAATTTCCATGCGAACCGAACTGATCAGCATTCCGACTCCCACCCAACCCCTCGACGGTGTTTACTACACGCCCGACGGGCCGAGCAAGGGCGCCGCCATGTATTGCCACGGCAACCAGATGAACTTTTACGTCTGCGCCGCACGCTTCCTGGCGCCCCATCTCACTGCGCGTGGTTACGATTACATGCCGTTCAATCGGCGCGGCCATGATTCCGTCAGCACCCGCAATAGCCGCGAATGTGTCGGCGGCGCCTATCAGACCGTGGCTGAAGGCATCGAGGACAATGAGTTGGCGGCAACCTATCTTGCGAGCAAGGGCTGGAAGAATCCGATCGTTATCGGCCACAGTAATGGCGGCGTGCTCGCCAGCGAGCATGTCGCGCGCCATCCCGAGACACGCGCGCTGATCCTGCTGTCCGCGCACGCCGGCGGCAACCGGCTGCAGAATCCGCGCTCGGCGCGGAACTTTTCCCTGGCCGGAGACACTGCCGAGAAGATCAAGGAAGCCGAAGCGTTAATCGCCGCGGGCAAGCCGCGGCAGCTCATGCTGATTCCCGCCTGGTGGTGGGTGATTTCCGCGCGCACTTATCTGGACCGCCTGACCAACGTGCCGGATCTGGTGGAAAACGCCCGCCGGATCCGCTGCCCGGTCCTGTTCATTCGCGGCGATCAAGAACCGCAGGACAATTATCCTGCCGAACGCTTCAAAGAAAACTGCGCGGGCCCGTGCGAGATCGCGATCATCCCCGACTGCGATCACTTCTACGTCGGCGCGGAAGAACGGGTTTCGCAAATCGTAACGGATTGGCTCGACCGCACACTCGGGTAACCACTGCCAACGACTGGAACGCCTATTTTGAGAGCGCCGGCCACTCGCGCAGCAACCGGCCATAGCCTTGGATTGGATGCTTTAGTCCAAGCTTGGACAACACGTACCAGAACATAGCAGGATTGCTGGCAATGACCGTGGCATTGAGTTCGGATTCGATCCGTTCGAGACACTTGATTGGGTCGAGCACGGCGCCTTGAAAGTAGATCGCATCGACCTTCCCGGCGGCAGCGAGATTCTTTTTAGCCAGATCGAACACTTCACCGGGAGTCATCCGCTTCGGCAGCGCCAGCTCGTCGAAAGAATGCGGCGAGATCGCCGTCACGCCGGCCTCGGCGAGATGCGCGACGATCAGATTATTCATGCGTCGATCGAACGGCGTCAGCAAAAGCACCCGGGGCGCCGAGTAGACCCGCAGAGCGGTCACGCAGGCGTTGAGCGCCGTAGTAAAAGGAATCGAGACTGCCGCCTTGAGGTCGTCGTAAAGCCCCGGGTTCAACACTTCGGTCGGCGCGGCAGTTAGAATCAAGCCGTCCCACTTCCGCTCGGCGATAAATTGTTTGACCCGCGCAAGAATGATGTCTTTCTTGCCACCGATCTCATAAAGCGAGTTGCCGTAAAGCTCGAGCCCCTGAAAATCCAGCTCGATTTCCTTGGGCACAATCGGGAGGAAGCTATTGTAGTGGGGCATCGAAGCGGCGCCGCCGCTGACGAAGCCGATCCGTGTCTTGACGCTCTCTGCCATAATCGCGTCTCCTCTCTGCTTTCGACTTCTCTCCGGCAGGTTCCCACTCCTTCATCCCCGCACGCGAGGGAGGAAAGAGGTTTGGTCTCTACCATATCCCTGCGAAAAATATTTCTATTTCTTCTTCACCTTATACGCGTCGATCGCCTTCTTGAGATCGTCGTACTCCTCGCAACTGCCGAAGAATGGACAGGCTTTCTTTAACGCCGCAAGTTGTTTCTCGGCGTTTTCGGGTTGATTGATGTCGAGGTAGAGCTCGCCGAGATATTCATGTGCGCTGCGATGATTGGCGTCGAGCTTCAGCGCGGTCCGGTAGTGTTCCATTGATCGGTCGAAGTTCCCGGCCTTGCGATAGCTATAACCGAGCATGCTGTGCGCATCGGCGTTTTTCGGCTCCTCTTGAACCGCCTTTGTCAGATGACCGATGGCCGTTTTGTAGTCTTTGGCGTCAAGCGCCTTGCGCCCCGCTGCAACGTTGGGGTTCTCCTCAGCCTTTTCGCTGGGCAGGTCGGCGAGCACCGGTGTCTGGCAAACCAATACTATTCCCATGGCCAAAATGATCAATTGGATAAAAGCCTTCATACAAACCTCCATATTGAGTTCGATGAACGACGAATTCTAACGTCGCCCGCAAAAGCTGCAACTCCCTACTTTCTCTTTAACTCCGTTTTGACCTCACGCAGGATCGACAGATCGACCAGACGCGCGAGGGGCACCTCGTCGGCGACTCCGGCCTCTTGCCGGATCTTGTCGACAATCGATTTGAGCACCGGCTCTTCGATGTCCCCGTCGGTGTTGACGATCTGGGTGAGGATCTTGAAGGTGTCGGCGGCGATCTTCTCCTCCAGGCCGAAATCGCGCTGCAAATAGGAAATCACCTCGCCGCGGTTTTTGACGATGCTCTCCATGCTGCGCAGCGTTCCGCGAATCACCGCTTTCACCTGCTCGCGGCGATCTTGAATATGTGCAAGTCGGGCGACCAGGCCGCCTTGCAGATCGCGCACGTCAAAAGTGTTGCCGAGATCCGGGTAACCGGCCAAGGTCGCCATCGAGGTGTACGGTGGGCTGAGAATCGCTGCATCGGCGGCCTTGCCCAGTAATGCCGTGTAACTGTTTCCCGTCGTGTTGGTGGAAATATAAACGACTTTTTCGTTCCCCAACCTTTTCATCACTGTCGTGGCCGCGTAGTGGGCCAAGGAACCAATGCCACTGACGGCGACGTTTTTGATTTTTGCCGAAGTCATCCCCGGTTGCCCAATCAGGCTAAAGCTCAAGCGCGTCTGGATGAACGTGACCGTGCGCAACGGCACACCCTTCAGCGCGGCACGAATCGACAACCCACCCGCCGCGGAATAATCAAGATCGCCGGCGACCAGGGCGGTCACGCCCAGCGGGGGGCGCATCACGATGATCTCGAGATCGATGCCTTCCTTGGCAAAAATACCCTGCGCCTTGCCGAAGTAATAGGGCAAGAAAGTCAGCGATTTTGCCGGGACGGTCAGTCGCACTTTTTCAAGCGGTTTTTGTTGCGCGCATAGCGGCGAGCAAAGCGCTAACACGATGACGATCGCCCGCAGCAATGGCACCGACCTGATCTGCAGTTGTCGAATCGACCGGCCCGGCATCACTAGCCGAGGAGCAACGTCGTTTTTATTCACTGTGCAACCGGTGCGGTTCGTATCGCTCGAGTTTCAGGTTTCATAACTTTTGTGCAGCATGCCATCGGGAAAAGATCGGCAGATTTTTTACTTCGTGCTCTTCCCTTCGTGGCGAGTTATTTTGGTTGCGGCTTCCCCGCCAAACTTGCGGCGAATTTCTTCGCGACCTGCTCTTTCAACTCCGCGCTTGCGCCCGAAACTTTCGGGAACTCATTCATCCACTCGTAGGGGCGGCACGCGTCGATGATGCCGCGTGATTGGAAGCCGCGCTCGCTCGGCGGAATGATCGGGTCGATCGGATTGCTCCAGCACCGTCGCATGATGTCGATGTCCTTGACCGGATCCGTGCGCGTACAGAGCGCCCACAAAAGATCATTGCTGTCCCAAATATCAATATCTTCGTCGACCACCACCACGTAGCGGGTGAGCAGCGCCGCCGCGCGGCATTGCGAGGCGATCAGCGCCGCTTGCCGCGCGTGGCCTGGATAGCGTTGTTTGATCGATACGATCACCAACATACGCGTCTGGTAATACGCCACGCCGCGCACGTCCGGGACACCGGCCTTATCGAGATAATTCCAGATATAAGCCGCGCGGATCAAATTGTTCTCGGCGCCGGGCGCCGGACGAAACGGCGGCGCACCGGTAATGATCGGATCGTGGCGATACATTAGCCGCTTGACCTTGAGCAGCGGCTCCGAGCGATGGCCGCCGGCGTAGTAGCCGGTGAACTCGCCGAACGGCCCTTCGGGTATTTTCGTTCCGGGAATCACTTCGCCCTCGATGGCGACCTCGGAATAAGCCGGAATCGGCAAGTGGGTGCGCTCACCCAACAAGACTTCGAACGGTTCGCCGCGCACGCCACCGGCGTAGTCATATTCCGATTGGCCGGCGGGAATCTCCATCTGGCCAAAAAACCACAGCAAGGGGTCCGGGCCGAAACTGATGGCAACCGGAAACGGCTCGCCCCGATCGAAATATTTTTGCCGGTGAATGTTGCCGTGATGCCCGGGAGACATATAGAGCGCCAGTGTGTCGCGGTCATGCACCATCACGCGGTAGCAACCAAGGTTGATCCAATTTTCCTCCGGGTCACGGCTGATCGTGATATCGAGCGATCCGAGATAGCGGCCGCCGTCGCCTTGGTGCCAATGCGGCGCCGGCAAGGACAGAAGATCGATGTCCTTGCCTTCGAAGACATTTTCCATCAGCGGTCCAGTGTCGACCACCCGCGGCGGAATCATTTTGGGATTGTCCAGCCGCCGTTTCCACGCGTCGATGAACTGCTCGCGGCTGTATTCGAGCGGTAGGTGATTGGTCAGACATTGACGCTTGAGCGTCGGATTATGGATGCCGGTCAGCACGCGGCGGCCAGCGGGATAGTCTTTGATTTTGTCGAATAACACCGCCGGTGGCGGCTCGGAGCGCGCCGCCACCTCCGCCACCGCACCGATTTCTTGATTCCAGTCGGCGCCTTCGACCACCCGAAGCTCGCCGAACGAGTCCACGCCTTCGAGCCACCCGCGCAAATCGCGATAGTGCATTCGCTTCTCCTCTGGTGTGGCCGATCTTAGAACGGACGGAACGCCCGCACAACTGCAAGACATGCGCTTTCAACCAGCGCGGCGGCTGTTGTATATTGCCTTTGCCGCCGCTAAATCTGCTTGACGGACGCTTGACCAAGGAGGAGAAGCAAATGGGTTATCGTGCTCCGATGGCGCTGGCGCTCAGCCTATCCGCCGGGTGGCTGTTTGCTTGCGCGATGAACGCGGCGAGCCCGATCGATGTAGGCTACGCGTCCGGCACCGGGCCCGCCGATCAGCTCAAACTACCGGCGCCATTCGCCACCCAATCTGTGCGTAACCCCTCGAAGGTCATCGGTTGGCCCAAAGGCAAAATGCCAACACCGGCAGCGGGATTTGAAGTCAGCTTGTTCGCCGAGAATCTCGCCAATCCGCGCCAAGCTTACGTGCTGCCCAACAAGGATGTTGTCGTCGTCGAGGCGACGCGCGAATGGCCCGACCGGCCGCAAAAATCGGCCAATCGAATTACTTTGTTGCGCGACAGCAACGGCGACGGTAGGCCCGACGTGCGTGAAATTTTTTTGACCGGTCTCAACATGCCGCATGGCATGTTGGTTTTAGGCAACTGGTTTTACGTTGCCAACACCGATAGCGTGGTGCGCTATATCTGGCGCGGTGGCACCAAGATCGAGAGCAAGGCCGAGAAAATTTTGGATCTTCCGGTCGGGGGACATTATACGCGCAATCTGCTTGCGGATCCCGGCGGCAAAAAGATTTACATCGCCGTCGGCTCCGCAACCAACGTCGACGAACAACGAATCGACGCGAAGGATCCGCGCCGCGCCGCCATCCTGGAGATCAATCCGGATGGCAGCGCCATGCGAGTCTTTGCTAGCGGGCTGCGCAACCCGGTGGGGATGGATTGGGAGACCGCAACGAAAACTCTATGGACGGTCGTTAACGAACGCGATTTGCTCGGCGACGACCTGGTTCCCGACTATCTCACGAGCGTAAAGGAAGGCGCCTTTTACGGCTGGCCCTACTCCTACTTCGGTCAAAACGAAGATCCGCGCAAGAAAGGAGAGCGTCCGGATTTGGTCGCGAAAGCGATCAAGCCAGACTACGCTTTGGGCGCGCATACCGCCGCTCTCGGATTGGCTTTCTACACCGGCAAGGCATTTCCCCAACGCTATCACGGCGGCGCCTTCATCGGCATGCACGGTTCATGGAACCGCTCGAAGATGGTCGGCTACAAGGTTGCTTTCGTACCGTTCAAGAACGGCAAACCGGCAGGGCCTCTCGAAGACATCTTGACGGGATTCATCGCCGATGAAGCCAAGTTCGAAGCCTATGGCCGCCCGGTCGGTGTGACGGTGGCGCCGGACGGATCGCTACTCGTCGCCGATGATGCCGGTGGGAAAATCTGGCGAGTCAGCGCAAAAAAATGAGCGATTGCCACCAGCGTCGTGGTTCGACAGAACCCGTATTTTAATTTTTACCGCTCTTGGCGCGCTCCATGCGATCGTCGACTTCGCCGATATAGGCTGCCAGCGTGTTTGACGACTGTTCAATCGTTGCGCGCAGCTCGCGTTCGATCTCATCGAGTCTGGTGAGGATCGCGCTCTTGGATTCCCCGCTCTGAGCCACCATCTCGCGCCGTTCTTGCTCCAGCAACAAGCGCAGTTCACTGAAACGTGACGCTTCGGCATGCTCGGCAATTTCCTTCAAATTTTGCGTCTCGCGGCTATGACGGCGGCTCTCCAAGAGCGCAGAGGACTGCCAGTAGACCAGGTAAATGAGAAAAAGCACGGTAAACGCGCCGATAACGGCGAGCAGAATCAATCCGAGTGGCGCCTCTACGGTCGTAAAAATCACCGAAAGCGTCGTCGGCGTTGTGAATGCGTTCCAATTGACGGCCGCGAACAAAACCAGTGCGGCGAGCAGAACGATAATCAACAACGTGCGCAGATACATGAGACCTCCCGTGCGCCAGTCGAGCGCCAGCCTAGAGTTGCGTTCAACCGCGATCTTTTTAGAGACACCTATCAGAGGAAGGAAAGTTATGACGCGCTCCGCTCATTTTCAACTGCGCAATCGAATCACTTCGCACCCGGTGTGCCCTGGTCACGAGCGAGATTGCTAACCAATCCCCCAGTGAGCGTCCCCCCGGGGGTTGGAGAGCCCGGCGATCTCTCTCACCGCATGGCGAGGCAAACAGTTCAAGACCGGGTCGACCGGAAGAACGACGGCGCTTGACGGCTCCGGCCACTTCTCTGATAGAGTAGACGTGCGACTTAGACAACAAGGAGGAGCGCAGGATACAATGGCAATTCCCGGAGAGAAGGCAATTCAGATGGTACGAAATGCCCACGCCCAGGCGGCACAACTCGACATCGCGGTAACCGCTGTGGTGGTCGATCAGAGCGGGCGCATGATTGCGCTGGGTCGGATGGACAAGGCGCGGCCAATTACGGTAGAAATAGCGCTCAACAAGGCCTATACGGCAGCCAGCTTCCAGCAACCGACCAAAGAGTTGGCCGGCATGGCGGGACAAACCTGGTTTCAGAGCCTGGTGGTTTCGAGCAATGGCCGGATCATGCCGGGAGGCGGCGCGCTGCCGGTCGTTGAGGGCGGCGACGTTGTCGGCGCGATTGCGGTTGCCGGCGGCACCGACGATCAAGACCAGAAATGCGCCGAGGTAGCGTTGGCAGCCTACCAAGGATGAAGAATGAAGTTATTCCGATACTTAGCGTCCAGATCTAATTTAATTCCTTCGCTTTTCCGCTAATTTAGTCCAACGGAGGGTTACATGTCCAAGGCAGAGATCCTGCAAGAACCAGAGACCGAAAGCGGCAGCAGCGAATTCCCTACGCCTGATCTCGGTCGCACAGTGAGAATCGTCGGGCCCCACGTCAACGTCGACATGAACCAGTCGCCGCACCCGAAAAATGCGCGCGGCGAGCTGGGCAAACCGCTCTTCAACTGGTACCGCAATACGGTTTCCAAAGATCCGTTGACCCGAGTTTCGGCACCGAACCACTTTGCCGATCGCAGACAGTTTTTGACCAATATCATCAACCGTTCGACGAGCGGGAAAATCAATCCCCGCAGAGTCGCAGTCGATGATCCGGCGGCAATGACGCGTCATATCAAATCCGTCGCCTTATATATGGGCGCCGACGTTATTGGCATCGCCAAATCCCATCCGGCCTTTCTTTACGCATCGGGTGGAGGGCGTTACGTGCAGGACGGCACGGCGAAAGACGAGTACCAAAACTATTCGCCGGAAGAGTTGGCGCGCAAGTTTCCCTACATTATTCAGGCGGCAACGGCATGGGATTACAACAAGCTTCAGGCGCACCGCCATCACATCGGCGACGCGGCCTACCATGTCTCGCAGATGAAAGGAGTAATGGTCCTTAAAGCTCTCGAAGGCTACATCAAAGAACTGGGATACACGGCGCTGCGCGGTGTGGTGACTCCGCAAGCTGCCGGAGTTGCTGGCGGCATTGGCGAGCTCGGACGCAACGGTCTCGTGATCAACAAGCATTTTGGCGCACGCGTGCATATGCCCGACCCGATCATGACCGACTTGCCGCTGGTCGCAGACGAGCCGGTCGATATCGGTGTCGAGGACTTCTGCAAGATCTGCCGCAAGTGCGCCAATACCTGCCCGACCAACAGCATCCCGTTCGGCGACAAAGTCGTGCACAACGGTATCGAGAAGTACAAGATCAACTGGCTCACCTGCTACAAACTCAGGCCCTACGTCCATGAACACTGGGGTAGTTGCCTCACCTGCGCAGCGGTCTGCCCGTTTACCAAACCCAACGTTTGGTGGCACACGATGACCGTGTCGCTGCTGCACGCCTGCCCCTACTTCGCGCGACCCGCTCTGGTCCGTTTTCTGAAATGGATCGACGATCGTTATTGGGGTGTCGTGCGCAGCAATCGGGTGCGCTGGCTGGGCTATGATTCGGGCGTCAAGCCGGGCGACCAGGCATGCACCGTCGCCGGCTGCACTGCATCCCACGAGGGCAAAGGTCAAGCCGCAGTCGGCGATGCCGGCTTTTACGCGCCGCTTAAGGAAAACACCAACCGATTCGTCAAGCGGGACGCCTAGTGGCTTTTCAATCTCGCTGGTCCAGGAAGACTTCGCATCGCGACGATCCCTATTGGGATTTCTTCATCAACACCCCGCCTGCGGATCTGGGCAATACGGTGACGGAGATGATCCGCAAGGCCCCCGCCGGCAACGTTTTTCCAGCGAAAACCGAGCTGCATACGCCCGAGATCACCACGCGCCATGTCAAAGGCATGGCCGAGTACTTCGGCGCCGCCCTAACAGCTGTTGCCAAACTGGACGTTAATGACCCGACCAATCCCGAGGGTCACCCCTTTGCGGTCGTCTGCGCCGTGCGCGCCGAGTACGATCCGCATAAGTCGACCGGGATGGGTGGCCAGGTGCCGGTACAAAACGGATTGTTCATTACCTTCGTTTTGAGCGCCTGGATCAGAGAGTTGGGGTTTCGCGCGACCGCCGCGCCACAACCCGGCGATGAAAAACTCGCCGCTCAAGCGGGCCTCGGCACGCTCGATCGCCAAGGGCGCCTCGTGACGCCGCAGTTCGGCGTCAAAGTATACGTCGCCAACGCGATCCGAACCGACCTACCGCTGGCGCCGGACGGATAGCGCCGCGCATTTCAAAATGCCAATTTCAAATTGCAGATTGGAAGAACAACCATTTTCAATCTGAAGTTCGAAATCTGAGATTCCGAGCGAAGCGAGGACCCATGCCCTACGTCATCACCAGCTTGTGCACCAACGACGGCGCCTGCGTCGATGTCTGTCCGGTCGCCTGCATTCACACTCAGCCGGGCGCGCCGCAGTTTTACATCGATCCCGACGTCTGTATCGACTGCGAACAGTGCGAGATCGTCTGCCCGGTGGACGCGATCTTTAAAGACATCGATATTCCCGAGCAACATGCCGGATCGATCGAGATCAACGCCGCCTTTTTCCGCCAGAACAAAGCTGCCATCGGTCCGGTGCCCTTCGAGACGGCGTGGGCAATGATACGAGGGGCGCACGAATACGCCCAGATGATGGGCCTCGCCGTAAGCGTCGCGGTGGTTGATGAAGCCGGCGCGCCGATCGCGGTCGGACGCATGGACAAGGCCGTTTCCCGCACCGCCGAGCTCGCGTACAACAAAGCTTACACGGCGGCGGCCTTTCATGTCGCGACGACGGAACTGGCGCCACAAGCGCGCCAGCCCTGGCTCCGCAGTTTGACGATTTCTCACCGCGGCCGCGTCATGGCCGTGCCGGGAGCAATTCCGATCATCAATGGCGTCACCATCGTTGGCGCCATCGGCGTCGACGGCGCCAGCCGTCCCGAACAGGATGTGCTGTGCTGCCGCGCCGGGCTCGCCGCCTGGGAAAATGCCGGCCACTGATTTTGCGACGAGGGTCACGCTATCCGAGCAGGGTCAATATGGTAGCGACGATAATCATGACCGCAACAAAAGCGGCAAACGCCGCCCAGAGCGCCCCCAAGGGGAAAACAAACACGACGATAATCACGCCGACGCACAACGCCACAAACGCCGCGATAAAAGCTTTCAACCACATCTCGCCGCTGAGAACTGCTTGCGGGCGTAAGGCCGACAAGGCGCGCCAGTCGATCGATTTATAGGTGGGCTGAGCGGCATGGTTCTCCCCGTTGCCGGCGATTTTAGTCCTTTGCGCTCTTTTCTCCGCTATCCGTCTCATGAGTAGCCAGACGAGCGGCACCAGTAGAACGCAAAAGATCAACGCATATACGAGTACTACCTGTTCGATGGTCATGAGCTTGTGCCTGCCTTGCCGCTTTAATTCCGGCCCCGGTCACCGTCCCGGGGGGGACACGTATTGTAAGCCATTTTCCTTTCGCGGTGCCAACGCTGAAGCGGCGTTTGCTGGCTGGCTTTTAAAAAGAAATCCCCGGCGGCAAACTAGCGAAGTTGCGGCTGAACCATCTTTGAGCAGTCGTGGCTATCAGCGGCCAACACGGGAATAAAGGCGACAAATCCGCCTTTGCGAGTTGGGAGTTTATTCGATCGGGCCCAGCAGAATCCTCCGCGCGAGCCAAGAAAGACCGTTATCTTCGACCATAATTATTTTTGATGGGCGGCGAACAGTTTCTGGAACTCACCGGCGTCAAGCCAGATGCCATGACAATCGGCGCACGCGTCCAACACAACCGAACGATCAATGCTGCTGTAAATCCGCAGCAGATCCGCGCCATCGCGCGGGCATTTCCCTCTTTTCCCGTCCGCCTGCTCATTCTCGCCGCCACGTCGAAGCGTCGCCACGTACCGGGCATCTTCGGCCAATAGCGCACTAAGTTCGCGTGCGTCAAACCAAATACCGTTGCAGGACGAGCAGCGGTCCACCGCCACCTCTTGGACGGTAAATTCGGTGAGAGTTTCGCTTTGGCACTTCGGACATTTCATGATCGACGAAGTTCCCCCTGGAGCGAAACTATTGGAATCAACCATCGACTTCAACCCATCGCGGGAAAAGGAATTGCTTGCGTGGCAATATAAAATATGTAGGTTGGAAGCCGAATCTAAAGAACACCCCTGGTGACTGCTTCCTACAGATTCCCGAAGGAGGTCGCCTTGAAGACCGTCCAAGATATCCTTAAGGTGAAGGGCCATGACGTTTGGTGCGTCGGCCCGGAAAACACGGTGTTCGAAGCGCTGCGGCGCATGGCCGAAAAGGAAGTCGGCGCGCTCATCGTCATGGACGGCCCCAAGGTCGTCGGCATCGTTTCCGAGCGCGACTACGCCCGCAAGGTGATTCTGCACGGCCGCGCGTCGCCAACCACGCTGGTCAAGGAAATCATGACCGTTCAGGTGGTTTACACCCATCTCGATCAGCCGATCGAGGAGTGCATGGCGCTCATGACCGAAAAACGCGTTCGCCATCTACCGGTCATCGAAGCGATGAACCTCGTCGGCGTCATCTCCATCGGCGACCTCGTCAAAGCGATTATCGCCGATCAACAATTTCTGATCGAGCAACTCGAGCGCTATATTACCAGCTGATCCCGCGGAAGATCGCGGCGCACCCGGGTGCCTCGGTGCCGTGCAAGCGCGAACTTTCTTGGCTCGCTTGGGGTGAGTCAACGCCCAGGTGAGACATCCGGTTGCGACACAAATCCCAATTCGACGTCGCGTCTGACCGACTCCGGGTCGCGCTGGGACGGATCACCGTAACCGCCGCCGCCGGCGGTGAGAAACGTCACCGTCTCACCGCGACCAACCGGCAAATGGCTGAATTTTCCCGGTAGGGTTTCTTCGCGGCCGTTGCGTCGGATGCGCGTCTCGTTAACCGCTCCTGGAGCGCCGCTGAGCAGGCCCCATGGCGGACACTTAATGCGGTCGGTGTTACGGCTCAGAAAACAATTTTCGAGTGGGGTGACTTTGACTTCGACGCCAAGGCCGCCACGAAACTTGCCGGCGCCGCCACTGTCGGTTCTGAAAGCGTGGCATTCGTAGAGTACCGGGTAATAAAGCTCCTGCAGTTCAATCGGCGTGTTTTTGACGTCGCCCTGGCACATGGAAACCGCGGCGGATGGGCCGTCTTCGAATGGCCGCCCGCCCCACCCGCCGCCGATGATATTTTGGCAAACGTAGCGCCGGCCGGTTTTCGGATTGATCCCAAAGATGGCGTAGCCTCCCATGTCGCCTTTGTGGGCCGCCGGAACTCGGTCGGGTAATGCCGCGGCCAGCGCGCGGACGATCGTGTCGAGCACGGTTGGCAACGACAGGCTCCAGCCGCCGATCGGCGCCGGCCGGCGGGCGCTCAGCAGTTTGCCCGGCGGCAGAATCACTCTCAGCGCACGAAAGGAACCCTCATTGACTTCGCGATGCGGTGAGGTCAACGCTTTGAACGCCACCCGCGCCGCCGCCATGCCGCCGGAGGAGCCGCAGTTGATGAACCCCGGCACTTGATCGGCGACCTCGGAAAAATCGATCGTCATCTCGTCCGCGCGCACTTTGACCTTGACTTTGATCGGTATCGTCTTGGTCATGTCGCGGCCGTCGTCGTCGAGGAACGAAGACGCCTCGTAAACGCCGTCGGGAATCGCGCGCACCGCTTCGCGCACCAGCTGATCCGTTTGGTCCCAGATGGTTTGGATCGCCTGTAGGAACAGCGTGCCGCCGTACTTCCGACAAATCTGTTCGAGCCGTTCTTCCCCGGTCCGACAGCAAGCGATTTGCGCGCGCAGGTCGCCGAACGAAGACTCGGGAAAACGGATGTTGTCCTCGATCAAGCGCAGTACTTCGGTGTTTGGCCGCCCCTGGTTATAGATTTTTACCGAGCGCACCTGCAGCCCCTCTTCGTAAACGTCGCGGGTGTTGCTCGAGCCGAAGCCGGTGCTGCCGCCGCCGACGTCGATCCAGTGCGCCCTCACCGCGAGGAAACCAAGCGGCTTCCCCTCCCAAAAGAACGGTGTGTAGACCACCATGTTGTTCAGGTGTTGACCGCAGATTTCCGGGTGATTTACCAGAAAAACGTCGCCGGGGTGGATGTTGTCCAAACCGTACAAATGGATGCCGTCCTCGACGGCAACGCCGAGATCGGCGAGAAAGATTGGCAGGGCACCTTGGTTTTGCGACATCGTCCGGCCGGCGTGATCGACGATGCTGACGCAGTAATCCTGCACTTCGTAGATCATCATGTTGTAGGCGGTGCGCTTGAGCACCGCCGACATCTCGTTGGCGGCGGCCTGGAGCGCGCAGCGAATGATTTCAACGGCGATCGGATCGACAGCCACTTCTGGCTCCTGACTCTTCACGCCTCACTTCTTATTCGATTCTTCTTTTCCCACATAAGACTGCCGATACGTTTGCAGCGTCTTACCGCGCAGCTCATAAAGAAACTGAATCACACGCTCGTTGGTCATGAATTTATCGTGTTCGTAATGATCCTGATGGACGATTTCTTCCAATGGGCGGCGAACGCCTTCCGAGGGTTGCACGGCGGGATAACCGACTGGAATGATCAAATACAGCATCAACAGATCCGGCACGCCCAGCACTTTCTTGAATGGCTCCTGGACGTGAATCGTCACCCACTGGGTGGCAAGTCCCAGTGAGACCGCCGCCAAATGCATGAACGTGCAGGTGTTGGCGAGACCGTCGGTGAGGTGCGACTGATCGCGGCCAAACGTGTGCGCGCCCTGAACTGTCCCCCACTGCCGACGCCCGTCGCCGAGCACAACAATCAAAGCCGGCGCCTCGGACCAGCCCGCGCCGCGCCGCTGCTTTTCTACGGCTTCGTCCGCCGTCATCTGATAGGCGGGGTGGCGTAGTTCGAAAACGCGCTGCTGCTCCATCCAGTAAATGAAATCGGTGTTGTCCTCGGAATAGCAGCGGAACAAATCTTTTTTAACTTTGGCATCCTTGACGACGATATATTCCCACGGCTGCGAGTTGGCGCCGGACATCGCCCAGCGTCCGGCCTCAAGAATTTTTTCGATGTAGCCGTCCGGTATCGGATCCGGCTTGAGCTTACGCACGCTCGCGCGGCGGCGAATCATATCGTAGAGAAGATCGTAACCGGGAGTCGAGTCTGCGCTCATGAACATGGACCTCCAAGAACGAGTAGGAATCTTTGGGTTGCGGCGCTCAACACTTATAGCTTACGCATCCCTTGCCATTCAAGGTGAGCGTTGTTAAACCCTGGGCGGACGTCTTCTTTGAATCCGCCGAGGGAGGGACTCCATGACACGTTTTCTCTGCGCCCTGTTGTTACTGTGTTGCGGCGCCGTTTGCGCACAGGCGGACGATCGCGTCCGCATCACCTATGCCAGCCGCTCGATCACGTCGATCTTGCCCTTCATCGCCGTCGATAAAGGATTCTTCAAAGAAGAAGCCCTCGAGCCTGAGCTGATTCTCACCCGCGGCACCACCGCCATCGCCGCCGCGGTCACTGGCGATGTCGATGCGATCCACATCATGGGATCCGCCATTCGTGGCATCATCCAGGGGCTGCCGATGAAAGTGCTCGCGGTCTACAACCAACGCCCGCTTTTCTGGCTTGCGACCCGACCGGAACTCAAGACTTTCAGCGATCTCAAGGGCAAGACCATGGCGGTCACGACGATCGGCGGGAGCCAACAACTCGCCGGGAATTACATGTTGCAGAAGGGCGGCATCGATCCCGCCAAAGAGATCACGACCATCGTCTCGGGCGACGTGCCCGCTCAACTGCAGGCGCAAATCTCCGGGCCGGTTCATATCACGGTGCTCTCGCC
This sequence comes from Binatia bacterium, assembly GCA_036554745.1. GTDB lineage: Bacteria > Desulfobacterota > Binatia > UBA9968 > UBA9968 > DP-20. The sequence goes on along the minus strand of DATBMR010000302.1, from coordinate 42,182 downwards.
GCCGACCGTGTTCGTCGCCCGCGACCGCTACAAACTCAATCTCCTGGCCACCACGAGCGATGCCTATATCAATTTCATCTCGGGCGTCATCGTTTCCGAAAGAACGCTGGGGGAACGGACGGGCCTGATCAAACGGACGCTGCGCGCGATGACGAAGGCGAACCGGTTTTTTTTCACCAACGAGAAAGAGTCGGCGGAGATTCTCGCTAAATACCTGCACGTGAGCCAGGCGGTTGCCCTGGATACGTATCGTTTCAGCCGCCCTGCCTTCACCCCCAACGCCATTCCCACCGAAAAAGAGGTGGAAGAGCATTTGAAATCGGATATGCAATTTCTGAAGTTGAAAACGCCCATCAAAAGCTCCGCGGTTTTTGATTTCTCAATGCAGCGGGAGGTCAACGGCGAGCTCGGAATAAAATAGTCCGGCTTGCCGGCGACGAGCGCACCGATGTTTCTCGGATTAGCTCGGTGTCGGTTCGGAGAACCGAGTTAATTCGCCACATCGATGACCAGGTGGCCAAACTCGTTCACCTGCATCTTGTCGCCCGGGTAGACGAGAATCGTCGCGCCTAGCTCCTCGATCACGGCGGGACCGACGAGCGCCACACCCGGCCTCAGCATGGTGCGCAAATAAATGGGAGTATCGATGGGTTTAGTTTCGAAAATGACCGAACGCCGCCCGCGTTCGCCGGCGCTGCCGCCTCCCTGAGCCGTAACCAGTCGCAAACGGCTGTCGGTTTTTCCCAGTGCCGACAGGCGCAAATTGACCATCATAACCGGCTCGTTGGGCGCCGAGTGGCCGTAATGCTCTTGGTGCAGTTGATCAAAGCGCGCGCGAATCCCGCTGAAATCGTCGGTCGTACGCAGGTCCTCAGTGATCGGCACCGACAAGGTATATTCCTGGCCGCGGTAGCGCATATCGAGAAAACGACGCAAGACGATCTGCTCGGGCCCGGCGCCTTCTTCGCGCAGGATCTCGGTTGCGGATCGCTCCAGCACTGCGAATGAGTCGGCGATTTCCGCGCCAGCGGCGTCGGACAACTCGCGCACAAAGGTCTGCACGTAATCATGCTTGAGATCGGCGAGCAGCATGCCGAAGGCGGAAAAATGCGCCGGCATGGGCGGAATAATCACTCGCGGCACCGACAATTCACGCGCGATCGCAATCGCGTGCAGCGCACCCCCGCCACCGCTCGGAACCAGCACGCAGTCGCGCGGGTCGTAACCTCTTTCGACCGAGACGGCGCGGACGGAAAGCGACATATTGAAGTTGGCGATGGTCAAAATTCCCAACGCCGCTTCTTCGAGTGATAGGCCGAGCGGCGTGGCAATCTTCTCTGTGATCGCCTGCGCCGCCCGCTCGCGCTGCAAGCGGATGCCGCTGCCGAGAAAATATTCCGCATCGATGCGGCCGGCGATGAGATTGGCATCGGTCACCGTCGGGGCGGTGGCGCCTTTGCCGTAACAAGCCGGGCCCGGCGCGGCGCCGGCGCTCTGGGGGCCCACCTTCAAGCCGCCGGCGGCGTCGATCCACGCTATGCTGCCGCCGCCGTTGCCGACCTCGACGATGTCGACCACCGGCAACATCATCGGGTGACCCGACACGTATCCGCCGACATAATAGCTGCTGGTGACTTCAGGGTGAAAGTCTTTGATCAGGCTCGACTTCGCGGTCGTCCCGCCCATGTCGAAAGAGATGATCTGTCGGCAGTCGAGAACTTCGCCGAGGCGCGCTGCCGCAATGACGCCGGCCACGGGACCCGATTCCATCATGGTCACCGGCGTCTTCTTCGCCGTTGGGGCCGACATCACGCCGCCGTTGGACTGCATCACCCGGAATGTGCCGCGAAAACCCGCGTCGCCCAGCAACTTTTCCAAAGAAATCAGGTAACGTCTAACAATCGGGCCGACGTAGGAATTGAGCACGGTGGTCGAAGTGCGCTCATACTCGCGGCACTCGCGCAGAATCTCATGGGACAAGGAAACGTAGGCTTCGGGGAAATCTCGCCCCAGCAACTCGCCAAGCCGCTGTTCGTGAGCGGGGTTGGCATAGGCGTGCAGCAAACAGACTGCGATGCTCTCCACGCCGGCCGCTTTGAGCGCGCCGATGGTCTCCGTTGCGGATTGCTCATCCAGCGGTTTCAGCAGCTCACCGGTCGCATAAAGCCGTTCGTCCACTTCCAAGCGCAGATCGCGCGACACCAACGGCACCGGGCGCTTGAAAAAGAGATTGTAGCCCTCCGGACGGTTGCCCCGGCCAATCTCGTAGATATCGCGAAATCCCTTGGTCGTAATCAGACCGGTCCGGGCACCTTTGCGCTCGAGCACGGCGTTGATCGCCACGGTCGACCCGTGCACGAAAAACTCCGCCGCCGCGACATCGACATTGGCGGCGCTTAGGCAGTTGCCGATACCCCGTGCCATGTCGTCGAGCGTGGTCAGCGATTTGCCGAGATAAACTCGTCCCTGATCATCGACGGCGACCAGATCAGTGAACGTTCCGCCGATGTCGACCGCGATTCTCATGGAACGTTTCGATGCCCTTTGAAGATCGCAACCGTCATACGAATCATTGATTTGGCCAAAAGCATCGGTCTGACTTTCCCCCTCGACACATCCTCATCCTAAACCCCTGTCCAAGGCTGTGCCACAATGATTGCAAGTTACGCCGAAAACGAAGCATCTGCTTTTCCGCGACTTATGAGCGAACAGATTCTTCGCCTCCGGCTCACAATGACATTCTGACAGGGGTCGCTCGAGGTGGAAGGAACAGGATTGGACACTCCGCCATCAATGCCGAGGTTCAATTTCCGTCCAGCAACGACCGACTCCCGCTCGCGGTTATCTCGAAGCTGTCGCCGAATAGAACGAGTTTGCCTGCGCTCTTCAACGTCACTCGCAACGCCATCGTCATGTTTTCCTGGAGCGTGCTCACGCCCATGGAGGACGCGCCGACCTGGCGCGCGTCGTCTTCGTTGAGAAACGGCGCTTCCCACTGGTCAAGCCCAATCCCATTGCCGAGACCGTAGCCCGATGCGGTCTCATAAAATTCACCGAGCGCGCCGCGCGCCGTCTTTGCGATCGCCGCAACCGCACCGCCAGGCTGGAGCTCTGCCGCCATCCTGCCGACGACATCGCGCGCCTTCTCGTAAGCGCGTTGCATCCTGGCGTCACCCGATAAAACAAATGTCCGTCCCGCCTCGACCCAGTAGCGTTCATGCTGCACCGCCAGATAAACCGCCCAATGGTCGCCGACATTTCTCGATTGTTTAAAGCTCGGCGGGTTTAACCTGATGTCACCGGCGAGTATGCGAATGTCTTCAACGCCTTTGTCGCGCGCGAGCCTGTCGATATCGGCGACGACCTCGTACTCTTTTCGACCGGTGCGGATGAACGCGCGCGCGCCGTCGCAGAGCTCTTTTAATAACCGCCCGGCTGCGCGCATCGCCCCGAGCTCCCGGGCTGTTTTTATTAAACGCAGCGGGGATAACATGAAATCACAGTTTTGCCAGGTTACGTCCGGCAGCGCTTTTCTCATCTCTTCCCACTGCGGCAGCGGAAAGCCATGTCCTGAGTCGCTCACGCCGATGCGGGCTTTCGCGAAGCCGTGCTCTTTGAGCAGCCTCGCGCCGTCGGCACCGACGTTGTTGGACGCGAACACATCCTCGACCCACGTCAAAGTTTTGGCAAATGGGACGTCACGGCTGCCGATATTCAGCAACATCGACAGCGCCCCATCATGCGGCACCACAGCGATACCGCCGCGGACTTTGGGAAAGTAGTTTGTCAGATAACACAGATCCGCAAAGGAATAGTTATCGCCGTAAATCACCAGAGCGTTCAAGCCTTGCTGCGCCATCGCTTGGCGCACGGCCTCGACACGCGCTTGAAATTCTTGTTGCGGCCATTCCTGTGGATTCCAGGTGGAACAACCCCGCTTGAGCACCGAGTGTCGCCCGAAAATCATTTTTGCCTCATTGATCTCGATTGGGTCAAGGATTCGAACGTCTTCAACGACTTGAACGTTTTGAACTCTGATTACTCTTTTACGAAGAGATCCCAAGGCGACTTCATTAGCGATTCGGCCTTGCGGTTCCCCATCACCACTGTGTCACCAAGCGTCAAATAACCCGTTTCGGGCAAATACTGGTTCGGGTGAATGATGAAGGTCATACCTTCTTCCAGCTTGGTTCGATTGCCGTCTTCCAGGCTTCCGGGCGCTGACGAACCGCAGCCCAAGCCATGGCCGCGCACGCGCATGAACGGCGGCCGACAGTATTGTTCGTAACCGTATTCCATGAATATACCGTTGATCGCAGCGGCGATGTCACTCGCCGGTGCGCCGGTCCGAGCCGCTTCCATCCCTAAACCCATCGCTTTATTGAGAATCGCATATTTCTGGCGCAGCGACGGGGCCGGTTCACCCAACACCATCGTTCGGCAAATCTGCACGAACAGCCCGCCGATGCACGGCGTAATTTCGCCGATGATGATATCGCCGGGCTGGACGACCCGGTCGGTCGGCGGATGCAGCGCTTGATTGTGATGGTTGGCGACGACCATGCCAAAATTGTCTTCAGCGCCGAGCGAGCGCATGCGGTACTCGACGATGGCCGCAAGCTCGTATTCTTTCAAACCGGGGCGCGCGTGCTCATGGAGCGCCTCGACTCCGGCATCAGCGATCGCCGCTGCGCGCCGCAGGCGTTCGATCTCGAAAGCGCTTTTGCAGTGCGCCATGTTTTCGATGATGTCCTTGGCGTTATCCGGAGACCGACTGAGTGTTTTGGAGATCTCATCGTGCAAGCTCGCATTCATCGCTTCGCGGCCGGTCAGTGCCACGTTTCCGGAAACGAGGGGAAGCCACGACCAAAATTCGCTGAATGGCCGAACATCCTTGACCCATGACTCCTCCTGCGCGCGCGGGACATCCCAAATCGGCGAAACATAGAGCACCGGCGCGGCGTCCAGCGTGATGACGAGCATGGTCGCGGGCCCGACGCTGATAAAATCGGTGAGATAAGCGATGTAATTCATGCGCAAAAAGTTATGTCGGCCGGAGTCGTAGACGAGCAAACATTGCAACCCTCGGTCGCGCATCGCATCGCGCACTCGGGACATCCGCCCTGCAAATTCATGCTGCGCTTCCATGATCACCTCTCGAGTTTCGTGGCTGAAGAGCCAAATTTAATCAGGTCCTTCCATCTTCCTTTTGCCGCTCTGCGGAGCCATATCAAGATTTTCTGCTAAGCCGCCGGATCTGAGCCGCGGATGCGCTCCGCGGATTCCGTTCTCGCCGGAACATAACCTAAGGTTTGATCGCGCTCTACCAGCTCGCGAGAGCGTTCTTCCGGCAGGCCGTAACCGCCGCCGCCGGCGGTAAAGAACGCCACGCTGCCACCTGCCTCCAACGGGTGATTGGGCTTCTTGGTCATCCAGCAACCCGGGTCCTCCGGCTTCTGCTTCACCCATGCTTTGGCGGCGGCACCGCACTCGCCGCCAAATAATCCCCAGGGCGCCGTGCGCTGGCGCTCGATATTGATATTGGTGAAAGCGGCGCACAGTACGCGCACGCAAACCTCGATGCCGAGACCCCCGCGAAATTTTCCTAGGCCGCCGCTGCCCTCCCGCAAGCGCTGGTAGTCGATGAGCACCGGATAGTAAATCTCCTGCAACTCCACCGGCGCGTTTTGCACGTCTCCCTGGCACATGGACACCGTGGCGTTCTCGCCATCTTCATGCGCCCGTCCGCCCCAGCCGCCGCCCATGATCGTCTGACAGAGAAATCTGCGACCGGTCCGAGGATGGGTGCCGAAAAACGCGTAGCCGCCCATATCGCCCTTGTGACCGGCGGCGATTTTCCCCGGTATGGCCGGCGCCAATGCGCGAAAAATCAAATCAACCACGGTAGGCAGGGTACGGCTCCAGTTTCCCACCGGCGCCGGCGGCACTGCGCTGAGAAGTTTGCCTTTGGGAATAATCACCTTCAAGGGGCGAAAACAACCTTCATCGATCGGTGAAAACGGCGCGACCAGCGACTTGAAGGCGACTCGGGCGGCGGCCACGGCGCCGGACTCGCCGGAGTTGATCGAGCCCGGTACCTGGTCGCTGATTTCTGAAAAGTCGATGGTCATTTCGCCTTCACTGACCTCGACTTTTACTTTCAGCGGAACCGCACGGCCGAGATCGATACCGTCGCTGTCGAAGAGCGCCTCGGCGTCGTATTTGCCAGGTTTGATGCGCGCCAGCTGTTCCCGCGCCAGTGCTTCCGATTGATTCCAGATGGTCGTGACGCAGCGCCGGAACGTCTCGATCCCATAGCGGCGCACCAGCGCACAGAGTCCCCGGTCGCCCACGCGACAAGCCGCAATCTGCGCGCGTAAATCGCCCAGGCAAGATTCAGCGAACCGAACATTGTCCGTGATGATCTGAAAAATATCCTGATCGGGCTCGCCGCCGCGATAAAGCTTCAGCGAGCGCAGCTGGAGACCCTCTTCGTAAACTTCGCGCGTGCCGCTGAAGCCGAATCCAACCCGGGTACCGCCGATATCGATCCAGTGGGCGCGTACGGCGAGAAACGCCACCAGCTCGTGATCATGAAAAAAAGGCGTGTAGACGACGACGTTATTGAGATGCTGGCCGCAGACGTAGGGATGATTCATGATCAGCACGTCGCCCGGTCGGAAGCCGTCCCGCCCATGCCTGCGCACGCCATCGACGATGGCCGGGCCCAGGTCGGCGAGGAAGATCGGCAACGCGCCGAAGTTTTGTGACAAGATATTGCCTTCGGGATCGACAATGCCGACGCAATAGTCGCGCACCTCGTAGATCATCATGTTATAGGAGGTCTTGCGCAACACGGTCGCCATCTCGTTGGCGATATGCGCGAGTCCGTTGCGTACGACTTCGACGGTAATCGGATTGACGACGGGGTGCGGCATCTAGGTCTTCTCGTCGGCCGCGACCGCCCGCGACGCGGCGTAGTTCGACCCCGTGGCCTCGCGCAACGAGTACAGATATTTGACCACTTCCTCATTCGACATGTGCTTGCTCATGTCGTAACGCTCTCGATGAACCATGTCTTCGAGCGGACGACGCACTCCCGCGCGCGCGGGAACATCGGCATACCCGATCGGAATGATCAGATACAGTTTGAGCAAGTCGGGCACGGCGAGAATCCGCTTATGCGGCTCTTCAATGTGGATCGATACCCACTCGGAGGTGAGACCCAATGACGCCACCGCCAGATGAATCAGAAATGAAGCGTTGGCCAAACTATCCGTCAAGTGCGATTGATCGCGCCCGAAGGTGTGCGCGCCCATGACCGTCCCCCACTGGCGCCGCCCGTCGCCCAACACGACAATCAGTGCAGGCGCCAAGTGCCAATTCGCTTTGGCCTTGTTAAAGCGCAGCGATTCATGGGGATCGTCTTTGACCTGATACGAGGGATGGCGGAGATTGTACTCGCGCTGCTGCTCCATCCAAAAGATAAAATCCGTGTTGTGTTCGGAATAGGCGTCGCGCAATTGTTTTTTGATCGCGGAATCAGTGACGACCACGAACTCCCAGGGCTGCGAGTTGGCGCCGGACATGGCCCAGCGCGCCACCTCGAGAATTTTGCTGATCGTGTCATCGGGAATCGGATCGGGGCGGAACTTGCGCACGCTCATGCGCCGCTTCACGAGTTCGAGCAGCATCTCGTAGTTTTGAAAATTTCGGACCATCGGTATCCTCTCCCCCGGATCTTGATCTGCCTCACCCGATCGGACAGCGGCAGCGCTCTTGGCTGATCTCTCTTCCAAGTGTGGCGAACCTACGGCCGACGCTCGGACTTCCTTATGCTACGGGCGCCGTTTCTTCAAGACACACAGCGGCAGACAACGCGGCATCGCACCCATCGCAACATTGTTTGACGCTACGCCGCTCATTGCCTATGTTGGCAACAGCAAGTCACGAGGAGGAACCATGAGCAAACGCATGATCGTGATCGGCACCGGCCCGATCGGCGGCATCATCGGTGGCCGGCTCGCGCACGCGGGCCACGATATCATATTCGTCGACGTCGATCAGGAGCATATCGCCGCGATCCGGCAAAGGGGGTTGCAGGTCGATGTCCCCGATGGGCCCTTCAATGTGAAAATCGAGATCGTCTATCCCGATGAGATTCGGGGAAAATTCGACATTGGCTTCATCGCGGTGCGGTCGAATTATACCCCTCAGGCGCTCGACAGCGTGGTTCCTCACCTCGCCGATGACGGCCTGCTCGTGTCCATGCAGAACGGCATTAATCCGCCATTGCTACAACAACGAGTCGGCCCCGACCGCGCGGTCGCCATGGCGATCAGAATGGGCTGCCGCAAAGTCGCTCCCGGTCATGTGCATACGGCGCTGCGCGGTCATCTCTATGTCGGTCACCTTCATGGCCGGACCACGCCGCAACTGGAAAATTTGCAAACATTGCTCAATTCGGTGATCCCAACTGAAATCTCGGACAATATTCTCGGTGTGTTGTGGAGTAAATTGACTTACACTTGCCTGGGTTACTACGGTTCGCTCGCCGATGCTTCGCTTGTGACCACTTGCGCCGACCCCGCCGCCCGGCGCAACTTGGCCGAGTTTTTTTCCGAAGTGGTCGCAGTCGGCAACGCTGCCGGCGCGCGTTTCATTCCCCTAGCGGAATATAATCCGCTCGATTTTCACCCGAGCCTGCCATTGGAAAGGCGCCTGGCCTCGGTCAACTCATTCGCCGAACGATGGAAGGCCGACGATCGTAAAGGACCGCTCCGGCAGATCCAAAATGGCGGCAAGACCGAAGTGGATTTTACGCTCGGTTACGTCGTCAATGAAGGGGAAAGACTCGGCATCGCAACACCGCTATGCAAGAAAGTTTTCACTATGGTGCGCGAGCTGGAAACCGGCAAAAGAAATCTCGGCTTACAAAACTACGACGATTTGGAAGTACGGGTTCAGTGAGGGGTCGCGGCTGCTCAGGTGCCGATGATTGGATCGGGCGACGCCATGAGGCTTGCTGAAACGGAAGTTGTTAACGGAATATATCTGGAGTTCAATTCCGACTTCTGACGCGGTCGGTTACAGTCGCAAATCGAGCTTCGGCACCACCAACAGCCACTCGACCAAACGGTCGTCGCCGAATTTACTGGCGCACAAGCCGGTCAGACCGAACAGCAGAAACAGCCAACTCAACAGCCATCCCTGCCATGACATGTCATAGCCGATCAACGCGGCGGCTATCGGCAGGCCGCCGATTTCCAAGCAAACGCCGCTGCTGAAGACCAGCAGGCTTCTTTTCCACCGGCTGGGCTGCAGCCGCACCGCCTGCGAATCCCGCAGGCACAAAAAAAACCCTTCGATCAAACCAAGCTCGCGCTCCGGCATCTCGCATCGCCCCCAAATGACTAGATTGCTGCGGCAGGTTGTGAACCGGATGCAAAACGAACCGATCACGGCACCTCCAGGCATTCTGCAGCACAGACAGCGTCCCGTATGTTAAAGCGGCGCGCTGTGGAAAGCAACTAATTTGACCTTTGATTCGTTTCTGGAATGGATAGCGCCCGCAATCGTCGGCGCTATCGGCTCATCGCATCGAACAGCTGGAGCTGGCGCGTACGACCTTCGTCTTCAAAATGCACTGGATAGTTGGCGGTGAAGCAGGCGTCGCAGAAGCCTTCCTTGTTGCCGTCAAAATAGGCGTACATGCCGTCTTTGCTCAAATAGGAGAGCGTATCGGCCTCGATGTAGCGGCGAATCTCTTCGACCGAGTTGGCCGAAGCGATCAATTCGGAACGTGTCGGCGTGTCAATACCATAGTAACAGGGGCTGATCGTTGCCGGCGAGCTGATCCGCATGTGCACTTCCCGGGCTCCGGCATCGCGCAGCATCCGGATGATCTTGCGGCTGGTGGTCCCGCGCACAATCGAATCGTCGACAACGACGACCCGCTTGCCGTCCAGCACGTCGCGCTGGGCGTTCAGTTTGATTTTGACGCCGAAATTGCGAATGGTCTGCTGGGGCTCGATGAACGTTCGCCCGACGTAGTGGTTGCGGATGAGCCCGAACTCCAGCGGAATTTTCGATTCTTCGGCATAGCCGATCGCCGCAGGGACGCCGGAATCCGGCACCGGCGTGACAAGATCGGCGTCGACGCCGCTCTCGCGCGCGAGTTGGCGTCCCAGCGCCTTGCGCACTTGGTAAACGTTGTGGCCGAAGAGCTTACTGTCGGGCCGCGCAAAATAGATGTACTCGAAAATGCATTTGGCGTGCGGCGCAGGCGGAAACGGTTTGAGCGATTGCATCTCCAGCCCCGGGCCGATCGTGATGATCTCGCCGGGTTCGACGTCGCGAACGTATTCGGCCTCAATAAGATCGAGCGCGCAGGTTTCGGAGGCGACGACAAAGGCGCCGCGATTCTTCCCCTCGGCGAATTTGCCCAACACGAGCGGGCGAAAACCGAAGGGATCGCGTGCCGCGATCATTTTATCGAGGGTAAGAAACAACAACGAGTAGGCGCCGCGGGCGCGGCCAAGCGCTTCAACGATCCGGCCCATGAGCGTCGTCTCTCTGGAAGTCGCGATCAAGTGGATGATGACTTCCGTATCGGTGGTCGATTGAAAAATCGATCCGGAGTTTTCCAATTCCTCGCGCAGCACGCCACCGTTGACGAGGTTGCCGTTATGGGAGATCGCGATCGGGCCTTGGGAATATTCAACCACGAAAGGCTGGGCATTCTTCAGATGACTCTGACCCTGGGTGGAATAGCGGTTGTGTCCGATCGCGCTGGCGCCTTCGAGACGCTTGATCACGTCCTCTTTGAACGCGTCCGCGACCAGCCCCATCTGGCGGTGCGAAATCAAGCTTTTGCCGTCGGAAGAAACGATGCCGGTAGATTCCTGGCCGCGGTGCTGCAGCGCGTACAGCCCGAGGTAGACCATATTGGCCGCTTCCGGATGGCCGTAGACGCCCATGACGGCGCATTCTTCATGAAATTTATCCTGCATCTGGACTCAATCTCTCTCGCCTATTTCAAACTCGCCGACAGCCCGTTCGACCAAATAGTTTTCAGCTCGTCGACCGGAAGCTGCAACAAGGGCTGGATGACAAAACGAGATCCGCCCACGGTGCCGATGACCTGAAGCGGCACATGATGCCGCGCGGCGATCTCTTCGAGCCGAACGAGGTTTTCCTCCTTCAATGAAACGACGATCCGGGATTGCGATTCGCTGAACAGCAACGCGTCGCCGCGGATCATTTCGTGCGTATCGATCCGCACTCCGAGCGGTCTCTCCGGTCCGCCGACACAGCATTCGGCCAAAGCGACCGCCAGTCCGCCATCGGCAAGGTCGTGCGCCGAACAGAGAAGATCCTGATCGATCGCCTCCGTGCAGCACAACTGGACGGCTTGCTCGACCCTGAGATCGATCCAGGGGGGTGTCCCGCGCGTCAAGCCATGCACTGATTTAAGGTATTCGCTACCGCCCAACTCCTCGCGCGTGCGTCCGAGCAACACCACCAAGTCGCCCAACGATTTGAACCACGGCGTAACCGCGCGCTCGACTCGTTCGAGCACTCCGACCATGCCGATGACCGGGGTGGGGTAAATGGGTATACCGTCAGTTTCATTATAGAAACTGACGTTGCCGCTCACAACCGGAACCTTGAGCGCCATGCAGGCGTCGCGCATACCCTGGATCACCCGGGAAAACTGCCACATGACCTCGGGATTTTCCGGGCTCCCGAAATTGAGACAATCGGTCAAACCGATCGGGCGCGCGCCGACGCACGCCAAATTGCGCGCTGCTTCCGCGACCGCAATCACCCCACCGACGTAAGGATCAAGGTAGCAATAACGGCTGTTGCCATCGACCGTGAGCGCCAGTCCTTTGCCGGTTCCTTTGACACGGATCACCGCAGCGTCGGCGCCAGGCGCGATCACGGTATTGCTACGGACGAATTGATCGTATTGCCGGTAAATCCATTCCTTCGAGGCGATGTTCGGCGAAGCCAACAGCTGCTTTAGTGCCTGTCCCAGGTCCTTGGGCTCGTTCACTGCGGCAAGATCCAGTTGCTGCACCTGGTCGTGTTGCGGCGGCGGCGCCGTCGGCCGTTGGTAACTTGGCGCGTCTTTGGTCAGAGCGTTGATCGGTATACGTGCCACCTCTTCACCCTGCCACAAGGCGCGAAACTCCCGGTCGTTGGTCACCCGACCGACCACGACCGCATCGAGATCCCATTTCTCGAAGATCTTTGCAATCTCGCGTTCGCTGCCTTGCTTGGCCACCAGGAGCATACGCTCCTGCGACTCGGAGAGCAGGATTTCGTATGGCGTCATCCCGCTTTCACGCAATGGCACGGCCGACAGGTTCAACTCAACGCCGCAACCACCGCGTCCGGCCATTTCCGCCGACGAGCTGGTGAGTCCGGCGGCGCCCATGTCCTGGATGCCGATGATGAAGTCCTTTTCCATCAACTCCAGGCAGGCTTCCAAAAGCAACTTCTCGGTGAACGGATCGCCGACTTGCACCGTCGGACGGCGCTGTTCTTTTTCCTCGGAAAAAGCTTCCGAAGCCATGGTCGCGCCGTGAATGCCGTCACGGCCGGTTTTTGAACCGACATAGATCACCGGATTGCCGACGCCTTTGGCGATCCCGGTGAAAATATTTTTCTTCTTAACGATGCCGAGGGTAAACGCGTTGACCAAAATATTGGCGTTATAGCACTCGTCGAAATAGCATTCGCCGCCCACGGTGGGCACGCCGATGCAGTTGCCGTAGCCACCGATGCCGGCGACCACGCCGGCCAAGAGATAACGGGTGCGCGGATGATCGAGGCTGCCAAAGCGCAGTGAGTTGAGCGAAGCGAGCGGACGCGCCCCCATGGTGAAAATATCGCGCAGGATACCGCCCACACCGGTGGCGGCGCCCTGGTAGGGTTCGATGAAGGAAGGATGATTATGACTTTCAATCTTGAAAACCACCGCGAGCCCGCCACCGATGTCGACGACGCCGGCGTTTTCACCCGGTCCCTGCAGAACGTAGGGGCCTTCGGTCGGCAGGTTTTTCAGATGGTGGCGCGAGCTTTTGTAGCTGCAGTGTTCCGACCACATGACCGAGAACACACCGATCTCGGTATAATTCGGTTCGCGGCCAAGTAGCTTGACGATCGTTCGGTACTCATCGGGCGTAATGCCATGGGCCGCAACGATCTCGGACGTCACCTGCGGTTGCGCAAGCTTCCTGCGAGCGGCCTCAGCCATGCACAGTCGCCTTCTGTGCACAAGCCGCCGCGATCGAGGCGAAGATTTTGGCGCCGTCGTCGCTGCCGAGAAGCCGGCTGCAGGCGTCCTCCGGATGCGGCATTAGGCCGAAGACATTCCGGGTTTTGTTGCAGATACCGGCAATGTTTTCCACCGAGCCGTTGGGATTCGCCGCCGCGGTTGGCTTGCCTTTGGCGTCAACGTAGCGCAATAGAATCTGCCGATTTTTGTGCAGCTGCTCCAGGCTCGGCGCATCGGCGTAGTAGCAGCCTTCGCCATGCTTGACCGGCATCTTGAGCACATGGCCCTTCTTTAGGCCAGCAGTAAACGGGGTGTCGGTCTCCTCGACGCGCAGATGCACCTGCTGGCAGGTGAATTGGAGCTGGGCGTTGCGGACCAGAGCGCCGGGCAACAATCCCGATTCGCAAAGAATCTGAAACCCGTTGCAAATGCCGAGCACCAGGCCACCGCTTTGGGCGAACCGGATGACCCCGCGCATGATCGGCGAAAAGCGCGCCATCGCGCCGCAGCGCAGATAATCGCCGTAGGAGAATCCGCCGGGCAAAACAACGCAGTCGAAGTTGCCGGTCAGCTCATCCTTGTGCCAGAGCCGGGTGACGTTCTGGCCAAGGTCGGTCCGGAGGGAGTCGACGACGTCGTGATCGTCGCACGAACCGGGAAAAGTGATAACACCCCAACGCATAGTCATGACAGAGGCACGAGTTCCGACGATCACCCAAGGGCGGCGTGATCCCCGCACTCATGACTCGGGACTGATTTCGAAGCGATAGTCTTCGATAACCGGATTCGCTAGTAGTTTATCACAAATCTCGCGAATTCGAACTTCGGCGGCGTCACGTGACGGGGCCTCGAGCTCAAGCTCGATATACTTGCCCGCGCGCACCTCGCGCACTTCGTCATAGCCGAGCGTATGCAGCGAGCGCTCGATCGCTTTTCCCTGAGGATCAAGAACGCCGCTTTTGAGTGAGATGAAAATTTTGACGCGCATAGATTTTAGATTGCAAGTACACTGAGCTCAACCAAACACCCGCTTAAAAATGACGTTGACGTTGGCCAGGTGGCGCTCGACGCTCCACGCCGTCTCGATCTCCTCGCCCGACAAATAGCGGCGCATTTCCGGATCGGCAAGAAGCTCGTGCTTCAAATCGCCGCCCTCCTTGGCAGCCTTCAGCGCATGCGCCTGAACCATGCGATAGGCGGTGTCGCGCGCTACGCCCTGGTCCACCAAGGCCAGCAGGATTTTCTCGGAAAACACCGTGCCGCCGCTTTTCGCCAAATTCCGTTTCATGTTCTCCGGATAAACGCACAGGTTGCCGAGCACGTAGATCAGGCGGCGCAGCATGAAATCGAGCGCGATGGTCGCATCCGGCGCGATCACCCGCTCGACCGATGAGTGACTGATGTCTCGCTCATGCCACAGCGGCACGTTTTCCATGGCTGCCATCGCGTAAGCACGCATCAAGCGCGCCATTCCCGAAACGTTCTCAGACAAAATCGGATTGCGTTTGTGCGGCATCGCCGAGGACCCTTTTTGCCCGGGAGTAAACGGCTCTTCGACTTCTTGGACTTCGGTACGCTGCAGGTGACGAATCTCCACGGCGAATTTTTCCAAGGAACTGGCGATGATCGCCAAGGTCGCGAAGAAGTAGGCATGCCGGTCGCGTTGGATAATTTGGTTCGAAATCGGCGCCGGCTTGAGGCCGCTCTTCCGGCAAACATACGCTTCGACTTTCGGCGAGATCTGCGCAAAGGTGCCCACCGCGCCGGAAATTTGCCCGACCGCAATGTCGTCGGCAGCTTTGTGAAAACGTTCGAGGTGGCGCGCCATTTCTTGATACCAGAGCGCGAGCTTGAGGCCAAAGGTGATTGGTTCGGCATGCATGCCATGGGTGCGGCCGATCATCACCGTACGTTTGTACTTGTGGGCCTGGCGCCGCAGGACTGCCATCAAGTCTTTGATATCCCGCTCGAGAATCGTCGATGCCTCCTTAAATTGGATCGCCAGCGCCGTATCCATGACATCCGAAGAAGTCATGCCGACGTGGAGATAACGCGCGTCGTCGCCGATCGACTCCGCCACCGAGCTCAAGAACGCGATGATCTCGTGTTTGACCTCAGCTTCGATCTCGCGGATGCGCTTGACATCGAAACGCGCCTTTTTCCGGATCCGCGCGATCGCGGCGTTGGGCACTTTGCCGAGCTTGGACAATCCTTCGGCGGCGAGAATTTCAACGTCAAGCCACTTTTGGAAGCCGTTTTCTTCGGACCAGATCCGGCCCATTTCCGGGCGGGTGTAGCGCGGTATCATGCTTCGCTCGTTATCCGTTCAACCGTTCCAAGGTCGAGGTGGGAGGGAATTCAAAGCCGAAACTTTGTACGTCTGGACTTGAACCGTTGAACCTCAGTTTTTTTTATCCGTATGTCCGAAGCCGCCCGCTTCGCGGCCGGTTGACACTAGCTCATTCACCTCCTGCCAACGCACCCGGACCACCCGCTGCACGACCATCTGGGCGATCCGCTGGCCGCGCTGAATCACAATCGGCGACTCACCGAGGTTGATCGCGATGATCTGAATTTCCCCGCGATAGTCCGAATCGATGGTCCCGGGACTGTTGAGCAGAGTCAGTCCATGCTTCAACGCCAGGCCGCTACGGGGCCGGATTTGTGCTTCAAAGCCGATCGGCAATGCGATCGCGATGCCGGTAGGGAGCAGCACGCGCTGCAGCGGCGCAAGCTCGATGTCGCCGTCGAGATCGGCGCAAAGATCCATGCCGGCGGCGCCTTCAGTCATATACGCCGGCAAAACGAGCGCCGGGCGACCGGGCCGCAGGCGTTTGATCTCGATGCGAACTTCTTCCACCTTGGCTCGCTTCGCCGCTTCGAACGGCGATCCGTCAATGGCTCGTGATGAGATTTTTTATCTGAAAGCGCTCGGGAAAGTCACCCAGGAGCGTAAGCGTCATGCCGCCGCCTTGAAAGAGCTCACGTGCCAGCTCGATCACGTCGGCGCGGGTGACAGCCCGAATGCGGCGGCAGATTTCGTCGGTCGTCACCGCCTTGCCGAAATAGATTTCGTTGCGCGCGATGTGGCTCATCCAAGAATCCGTCGACTCCAGACCCAGCAGCGTGCTGCCGACAAGCTGTCCCTGGGTGCGCCGGATCTCCTCGTCCGCTATCTCGCCCGCGGCAAGTTTCTTGATCTCCTGAGCGATCAGCTCGACCACCTCGTCGGTCGATTCGAGGCTGGTTCCCGCATAAACACCCAGGTAACCAACGTCCTTATAAGACGATGAAAACGAGTAGACCGAATAAGCCTTTCCGCGCTTTTCGCGGATCTCCTGAAACAAACGCGAGCTCATCCCGCCGCCGAGCAGCGTATTCAGAACATAGGCAACGTAGCGTTTCGGATGAGCTTGGGGAATGCCAGCGACCCCTAAACAAAGATGAACTTGCTCGAGCGATTTGATATGCGGATAGACCCCACGTGCCATCTGCGGGGCCGCTTCGCTCGCCGCGTCGAACGGGGCGCCTACGCCGTCGGGTATCGAACCGAGGCGCCGCGTCATCTCGTCTACCAAGTCGGCATGGCGGATATTACCGGCGGCAGAGACGATGACGCGCTGAGGGACATAACGTTCCCTGAAAAAGTTCACGAGGTCATCGCGATTAAATCCGCTGACGGTGTCTTGCCGGCCACAGATCGGCCGTCCGATCGGATGGTTCTGGAACAGGTCGAGATTGAAAAGATCGTGCACATAATCGTCCGGCGTGTCTTCCGCCTGAGAAATCTCCTGAAGAATGACCGAGCGCTCGCGTTCGATCTCTTCCCCGTCGAAACTCGAATGCAGAAAAATATCCGTCAAGAGATCAATAGCGAGGGGCAGGTTTTCGTCAAGCACCTTGGCGTAATAGCAAGTGTTCTCCTTGGAGGTAAAGGCGTTAAGGACACCGCCCACGGCGTCCATCTCCTCGGCGATCTCGGCCGCGCTGCGACGCTCCGTACCCTTGAAGAGCAAATGCTCGATGAAATGGGAAATACCGTTCTGTGCTGCGCTTTCATGGCGGGAGCCGTTTTCAACCCAGATACCCAGACTGACGGAACGATTGTCCGGCATTTCATGCGAAACGACGCGGATGCCGTTGTCGAGGACAGTTTTATTGAACATCAATGCGGGCTCGACGGATCACACTGGGGTCTCGGAAGCGAGCGCGGCGCGTCCGGTCTCTTGCAGGGCCTCTTTGCGGCTCAGCCGGATCTTACCCTGACGGTCGATCTCCAGAACCTTGACCATAACCTCGTCGCCTTCTTTGAGCACGTCCGTGACCTTGCGCACGCGCTCGGGGGCGAGCTGAGAAATGTGAATCAGGCCATCGGTTCCGGGTAGAATCTCGACAAAGGCGCCGAACTCGACGATCTTTCGGACGGTGCCTTTGTAGATCTTGCCGACCTCCGCCTCGGCGGCGATCCGCTGAACCATTTCGATCGCTTTTTTTGAAGCCTCTTCATCAACCGATGCGATCCGCACCATGCCATCATCTTCGACGTCGATCTTCACACCGGTGGCTTCGATAATGCCGCGGATCACTTTACCGCCCGGCCCGATGATCTCGCGAATCTTCTCCGGTTTCACCTTTAGTGTGATGATCCGCGGCGCATGACCGGAAACGTTACTGCGCGGCTCCGCCAAAGTGGCGTTCATGACGCCGAGAATATGCAGACGGCCTTCCCTCGCCTGGTGCAGCGCCTGGCGCATGATCTCGCGGTTGACGCCGCTGATCTTGATGTCCATCTGCAGCGACGTCACGCCTTCGGCCGTACCGGCGACTTTAAAGTCCATGTCACCCAGGTGATCTTCATCGCCGAGAATATCCGATAGCACGCGGACATGTTCACCCTCTTTGATTAAGCCCATGGCGATACCGGCTACCGGTGCGGTCACCGGCACACCGGCGTCCATGAGCGAGAGCGAACCGCCGCAAACCGTCGCCATGGAAGTCGAGCCGTTGGACTCTAAAATTTCGGAAACAATTCTGATCGTGTAAGGAAAGCCTTCTTCGGGCGGCAGGACCGGTACCAAAGCGCGCTCGGCGAGATTGCCATGGCCGATCTCGCGCCGCCCCGGGCCGCGCAGGAATTTCACCTCACCCACACTGAATGGCGGGAAATTATAGTGCAGCATGAATTTCTTGAAATGCTCGCCAATCAGAGCGTCGACCCGCTGTTCGTCCGAGGTCGTTCCCAGAGTCGTCACCACCAGCGCCTGGGTTTCGCCGCGGGTGAACAACGCCGAGCCATGGGTGCGCGGGAGCATCTCGACTTCACACGTAATCGGTCGGATATCCTTCAAGCCCCGGCCATCGATGCGCCTTTGCTGATGAATAACCAGGCCGCGAAAAACACTGCGCTTGAGCTCTTCGAACGCGTTCTTGATATCCTTTTGCTTGTCGGCAAACTCCGCCAGCGTTTGCGGTACAACCTCGGCCTTTACCTCGGCGATCCGTTTATAGCGCTCCAATTTTTCCGGGACCTCGAGCGCCTGTTTGAGCTTCGCCAGCGCCAATTCTTCGACCCGTCTAACGACAACCGGATCCAGCTTCGCGAGCGGCACTTCTCGTTTGGACTTGCCGACTTCGCGGCGCAGCTGCTCTTGAATCTCGATCAGCGGCTGAATCGCCCGATGGCCGGCGAACAGGGCCTCGAGGATCTCGTCTTCCGGCACGGTCCGCGCGCCGCCCTCAACCATGACAATGGCGGCCTTGCTCCCGGAGAGAAAGATATCCACATCGCTCTCATCAAGTTGGCTCTGCGTCGGGTTGATCAGCCACTCACCCTGGCTGCGGCCAATGCGCACGCCGGCCAACGGACCGTTGAAGGGAATGTCGGAAACGTGCAGAGCGACCGACGCGCCCAGCATGGCGACGACATCGGGATCGTTTTCACGATCGGCCGATAGCACGGTCGCGATTACTTGCGTCTCGCAACGCAGCCCTTCGGAGAACAACGGGCGAATCGAGCGGTCGATCAGCCGGCAGGTGAGAATCTCTTTTTCCGAAGGCCGCCCTTCGCGCTTGAAGAACCCGCCGGGAATCTTGCCTGCGGCAAACGTTTTTTCTTGGTAGTCGACGGTGAGCGGGAAAAAATCTGTATCTAGTTTTAAATCGCGCGCGGCGACCGCGGTGACCAACACCACAGTTTCGCCGTATTGCACCAGCGCCGCTCCGTCCGCTTGCTTGGCGACCTTACCTACTTCAATAGATAAGGGTCTGCCGTGGAATTCCAATTCGATCTTTTTAACCATAGAAGAACCTCAGGCGAGGAACGTGGACGGAGGCGTGGAGACGGCGGGCAACAGCTTTGGAATAGCTACTTGCGTATTCCAAGTTTTTGGATCAGGTCTTGATATCTTGCGAAATCGTTATTTCGAAGATAGTCCAAAAGCCTTCTTCTTTGGCCTACAAGCTTCAATAGGCCACGACGTGAATGGTGGTCCTTCACATGGACCTTGAAGTGCTCGGTGAGATGCTCGATGCGCTGACTGAGCAGGGCAACCTGCACTTCGGGAGAGCCGGTGTCCGTCGGATGAATCCTGAACTGCTCGATTCTTTGCTGTTTTTGCGGTTCAGCAATTCCCATATCTCCGCTCTTTTTTCTCTCTTTCGTTTTTAGTTGTAGCTTTTCTACCACACCGATCGCTGCAAGTAAAGCCGTGGTCAGCGCCTCCGGAAGTTTGAAATAGCTTGTTCCACCGCCAAGTTAAAGGTGTTAGACTTGCAGCCTATGCTTAATCGCGGCGGTGCGTATCTGGCAGCGTTCTTGTTGTCTTGCTGCACTCCGATAGCCGGCCAAGCAACCGAGTACTACCGTTGGATCGACCAAAACGGCGTGCTCCATATCACCGACAACTTACACAACGTTCCTCCTAAACAACGCGGCAATGCGCATCGGGTGTACGCTCCGGAAAACCGGCGCGTTACGCCGGAGACCAAGCCGCCCCGCAAGGCTTCAATTCCGATGGAGAAACACGGCCACGTGGTCGTGATCCAGGCGACTCTCAACAATAAACGGGCGGCAAAATTCGTGGTCGACACCGGTGCCAGCTACACGCTGATCTCGAATGCGCTGGCGCGCGAGTTGGCGATCGATTTGGGGCCAAATTCTAAGACCATGCCATTCCAAACTGCCAACGGACTGATCCACGCGCCGATTACCAATCTGGACTCGATCGCCGTCGGCGGCCTCGAGGTCCGCGATATGCCCGCCGCTGTGCATGACGCGATCCCGGACCCGCAAGTCGCCGGCCTCCTCGGACTCAATTTTTTGAGTAATTTCCGGATGGATATCGATACTCAAAAGGGCATGCTCCACCTCGAAAAGAAATAACGAGGCGAGCTCGCTGTTTTTCTGGCAAGCGGACTTGAATCCCCGGTCTCCTAAGGGCGAGGGCCGGCCAGGTCTGCCGGCCCCCGCTGGCACGACCCAACTTCATCTGAGCAGCCGCTTACCGACCGCACTTCATGCACTGTTCCGGCCCTCACGAGGCCGCAACACCCCCCGCTGATTTGCCTCGAATTCTCGCCCCTCGACTGGCGCTCAGGTGGCCTTCTTTTTGGCACATTCCGGTAGCAACCCGGTAGCGTGTTAGTAGCCCTACTGTCGATAAACTCTGGCTATCTCTTTGCTGGGTGAACTACGAAGAAGTGTTGGCGAGGAGCGGTGGAACGGCAATGGGCCAAGAGAAGGCTATGAGACGCCATGGGAGAAGGTGACGGTCAGGTGGTCCTTGCCGTTTGCTTGGGTCCAAGTAGCCAGATAAGCTGCTTCACTTACTCATACGCCAGTTCCGGATCGGATGAGGCTCTTAATCTGGCCGATCAAAGCTGATCTTTCCTTTTAAGAACTTTCCTTGCAAATTGGGAGTTGCACTGATGGATGAAAAGCGTCTAGAGCAAATGAGTCTGAACGAGATTCATGAAGCAGCGCGGCGGCTAATCCGTGCCGAGGCCTGGGAGTACGTGATGGGCGCCGCGGGCAGCGGCGCAACGATGTCGCGCAATGTCGCGGCGTTTAAGAATTTTCTTTTTCAGCAGAGAATCTTCCATCAAGTTACCGATCCGGACACCAGCGTCACGCTGTTTGGCCGGACTGTTCCGACGCCCGCATGGATTGCTCCGATAGGCAGTTTTTACAGGATCAACGAAACGGCGGAAAGGGATGTGGCCGACGGGGCGAGCAGCGCCAACACAATGCTGTTTGTGAGCTATGCCACCCAATCAAATGTGCGCGCGTGGGCGCAGGGGACGAGTGCTCCGCTCGTCTATATTGGCTACATGCAGCAGGGCAGAGACGAGGTTTCAAACGCTGTAAGGGTTGCCCAGGAGCTCGGGTATGTTGCAGTAGGCCTGGTGATGGACTCGATACAACCGCAGAGAATCGGCGAGATTGTGCCGCTTACCCGTCAGGGAAAACCGCGGCGAGGAAACCCTGCTTGTCCGGAAGACATCGAGTGGCTGAAAACGCAGACCTCACTTCCCGTCGTCATAAAAGGAATTCTGAGCGCGGAAGACGCCCGGATTGCCGTGAATGCCGGAGCCGATGCGATCGTGGTTTCGAACCATGGGGGAAGGCTCTTTGATCAGACCCGTGCCACGTTGGAGGTACTGCCGGAAGTCATCGCAGCCGTCGGCGGCACAGTTCCGGTGATTCTCGATGGCGGAGTCAGAAACGGCGGAGATATCGTCAAGGCGATCGCCCTCGGAGCCAAGGCAGCACTCGTGGGCCGGCCGATTTGCTGGGGCGTGGCCGTGAGTGGCGCTATAGGGGTGAAGCGCGTGATTGAGATTCTGACACAAGACGTCAAGAGAGTCCTGATTATGACCGGAGTCGGCGCTGTAGCGCAAATCACAGACTCGATAATAGTTCGTGCGTAATGCAAGGACAGTCGTTAAAAAGCCTCATACCCCAGTTGGGGCTAGGGCAGATGTCCAGTTTCACCCCCGAATCGTGCCGCGGTTGACATAAACACCACGTTATCGAATATTATCTCTCCCAAATTGGGGATGGGTGGCAGTCGGTACTCTCTACCGTCTTGTTTACGTTCTCCAGGGCGGCGCGGCAGGCGGTCGTCACGACGATATTCGAGTTCCGGCAGTTCAGCCTCAGAAGAAAATTCCTATCAATAACTCGTGAGTTTTAGAGTTAGAGCCGCCTCCGAATGCCAGTCATGTCGAAAGACCAAGGTCCAAATGGCGACACGGTTGACCGTGCCGCTTGGGAGAGATTTATGATTCTCCGGAAATCCGCAATCGCGGCTTTGTTGGCGATGTTAGCTTTCGCGCAAGCTGGTTACGCTCAGACCAAGGCGCCGGCGCCGAAGAAAATTCGCGTCGGTGTCTCTGCGGTAAGCATGGGCAATATCATTCTCTATATCATGAAAGAGGCCAGACTCTACGAGAAGTACGGCCTGGATGCCGAAGTGATCACGATGAACGGATCGGGGATCTCGTCAAAGGCGTTGATCAGCGGCGGCATCGATATCGCGCCCATTGCCACGCCGACTGTCATTAACGCGAATCTGGCCGGCGCCGACATGCAGATCCTGGGTCATACGCTCCCCGGGGTGGTCCATGCGCTGATGGTCAGACCCGAGATCAAGAAAGTCGAGGATCTCAAAGGAAAGAAGATCGCCGTCTCGAGTCTTGGCTCGCTCACCGATTTTCTGGTTCGCCACATCGCAAAAAAGAAAGGTCTTAACCCCGATCGTGACGTAATACTCATCCAGACCGGTAGTGATGCTGATCGTATCGTCGCGTTGAGTAGCGGAGTGGTACAAGGCGCTGCGCTGTCGCATCCGGCGTATGGCAAAGCTCAACAGCTTGGATTTCCCATGCTGTGGGACTCCGCAAAAGAAGTCGATTATCCATGGATAGAGATCACGACGCGCCGTGCGATCATCAAGAAAGACCGTGAATTGATCATGAACTACATGAAAGCGCACCTGGAAGGTATCGCGCTGTTTAAGAGAGACCGAGCGCTTGGCACGCGAGTGATCAAAAAAACCCTGCGAGTGGAAGATGAAGCATTGGTCAACGAATCCTACGAAATTTTTTCAAAAGCTTTCATTGCGGCGCCCTATCCGAATTTGCCGGGAATGAAGACTAGCTATGAATACGTCGCCCTGACCAGGCCCGAGGTTTGGAGCCACAAGCCCGAGGAATTCACCGATTCGAGCTTCGTCACCGAGTTGGACAAGAACGGATTTATCAAGTCGCTGTACGGAAAGTGATTTGCGTCCTCTGTTCGATGATCTGACTAACCGCACCAGCGCTGGACAAGCCCTCGGGCACAAGCAATCTGGTAGCTCAAAAAATTTCCCGCTTTGCTGATATAGAAAACCTTAAACTCGTACTGCCAGATGCCGCGCTCACCACATCTGCGGCTTGTATCCAGCCGATTGACCCCTTCGTGTCGCTATGTCGCTTCAGCTCACCAATGTGCTTGATGATTAGGTGGCAAAGAAAAATGCCGAAGCCCTTAAGTTGGACGACCCGGAGCCCAACGACAAAACAACAGCAATAGATGAAGAATATCAGCGCGACAGGGCGATGTAACTACCTTGTCGCTTCCTCGGACTTAGCCAAAAATACAATCCCCGCGGCGGTCATATGGAGGATATAGCCCACAATATGCGCTGGTACTTCTACGGGCTGAGCACCCTGTCCATGCGCCGAAGTTTTGTTTCTGCCTGTCGGAACGCCGCTTTCAAGAAGAGTTCGCAAGGCGGCGAATTGGCCCTGCCAGTAATCAGGAATCAAGCCATTTTGAAAGCAAATGTCTATAAGAGTTTTGCTCGTAGCGTTGGCCGAATAAGCCCAGTGCCTCCGATGACAAATCGCCTTCATCGTACTTTCAAAAGCTTTCAGACACTCGTTAATGGCCTCCTTCGCGTTTCCCTTCCGGTAATGTTCATGTGCCTTTAGGAACTCATTTTGTGCCCCTGAGTAACCTGTCTCATTGAGCAGGTTGAGCGCTGGCTTGACAGTGTCAGAGTGGATGAACTGAGAATCAATGCGGGCGATCTCCCCATTTACGAACTCGTAACCCAAGCCGTGTTCTTGAAATCTCACGTTGAGTTCCGCGATTGCGTCATCGGCAACCTCCAGACACTGCCTATAGCGTTGTAAGTAGTCACCGCGACGAGTAACGGTATCAATGAAGCGGAAGGAAACCTGGATTATATCAAGAACTTTCTCATGGTCTTTCTCTTCCATTAAGAAATGACAAGCTTCGGCAAAGTAATTTTCGTCGTGGGGCGCAGTCGGTCTAGTCGGCGGAAGCGCAAAAACGCCGTACTCTCTTCGAAGAATGTCCACAATGAATTTGTAAGCTTCTCTGACGGTGGCATGCTCACAATAGTCGGTAAGGGTACCAAGTGCATCGCCCCAAATATGCACAACCTGTGCTCTGAAGGTCCGAGGAATCGAGTCATAAGTATAGACATCGGGAAACTCTCCTCGGAGTCTCTTCTGTTTCTTGGAAAACAACTCAAGAACGGGCATATCCAAAGCTAGCCCGATTACACTTTGTTACGGGCAACAGGCTCCATAGGTAGCAAAGTGGTAGCAGCCTCAAATCCTAACTCACCTAACTACCTTATTTTTAACTACAGCCGCTTACGGCGCCGCAGTTCATGCACTTGTAACACGCACCACTGCGGATCATGATCGCGCCGCAGTCCGGACAGGGCGGCGCATCCTGCTGATAGAGGCTGGTCACAGTACTGATCGTGGTGACAGGCGCGCCGCCGCGCGGCGCCTGCGCGGCGATCGAAACCACTTTCTTCGACGGCGCTTCTTCGACCTTTTCCGACTTGACAATGCCGACTTCCTTTTGCGCGTCGCCGTCGAGAAACTTGGTGGCGAGCCAGCGAAAGATATAATCCATGATCGACTTGGCCATCGGGATATCGGCGTTTTTGGTAAACCCGGAAGGCTCGAAACGCATATGGCTGAACTTGTCCACCAGCACGCGCAGCGGCACGCCGTATTGCAGCGCCATGGAAATCGCCGTCGCGAAGGAATCCATCAGGCCAGATATAGTCGATCCCTCCTTCGACATCTTGATGAAAATCTCGCCGGGCTGGCCGTCCTCGTACTTGCCTACGGTGATATAGCCCTCGTGGCCTGCGATATCGAATTTATGGGTGATCGAGGGCCGCTCGTCGGGGAGCCTGCGCCGGAACGGCCGCGCTTCCCTGCTCGCGGTCCTGGCTTTGGTCTCCTCTTTATCCTTGGCGGTGTTGAGCGGCTGGGTGCGCTTGGAGCCGTCGCGATAAATCGCTACCGCTTTGAGTCCGAGCTTCCAGGATTCCATATAGGCGTGCATGATGTCTTCCACCGTGGTGTCGGTTGGCATGTTGATGGTTTTGGAGATGGCCCCGGAGATGAACGGCTGCACCGCGCCCATCATCTTGACGTGCCCCATGTAGTGAATCGAGCGAATGCCGTTGGCCGGCTTGAAAGCGCAATCGAACACCGGCAGGTCATCGTCTTTGAGATGCGGCGCGCCTTCGATCGTTTCATGCTCCTCGACGTGCTCGACGATCTCTTGAATTTGCTTGACGTCGTAGCCCAAGCGACGCAGCGCTCGCGGCACGGTGTTGTTGACGATCTTCAAAAGCCCGCCGCCAACCAGTTTCTTGTACTTGATCAGCGCAATATCGGGCTCCACCCCGGTGGTATCGCAATCCATCATAAAAGCGATCGTGCCGGTCGGCGCCAACACGGAAATCTGCGAATTCCTCACGCCATGGTTCTCGGCCTCCACACAGCTGAGATCCCACGCTTCGCGCGCCGCCGTGAGCAGGTCGAGCGGCACCTGCGAAGGCGAGATCTTGTAGGCGTGCGTGCGGTGCTTGTTGAGCACGCGCAGCATCGGCTGGCGATTGACCTTGTAACCTTCAAAAGGTCCGGTCGCGGCAGCGATGCGGCTCGATTGCAGATAGCCCTCGCCCGACATCAACGCCGTCACGGCTGCCGCATACGCGCGCCCTGCATCGGAATCATAAGGCAGGCCGAGCGACATCAACAGCGCGCCGAGGTTGGCGTAACCCAGGCCAAGCTCTCGGAACGCATGGGCATTGGCAGTGATCTCGGCGGTCGGATAAGACGAATTATCGACGAGGATGTCCTGTGCCAGGATCACGATGTCGACTGCCCGGCGGAAAGCTTCGGTATCGAAAATACCGTCTTCACGAAGATACTTGAGCAGGTTGAGAGACGCCAGGTTGCAGGCCGAGTTATCGAGGTGCATGTATTCGGAGCACGGATTGGAGGCGTTAATGCGTCCGGTGTTTGCGCAGGTATGCCAGTCGTTGATCGTCGTGTCGAACTGCATGCCGGGATCGCCGCAAATGTACGTGCTCTCGCCGATCATCCGAAGCAGCTCACGCGCCTTGAAAGTCTCGCACGGTTGCTCGTTGGTGACGTATTTGGTCTGCCACTCGCGATCCTCCTGCACCGCTCGCATGAACTCGTCGGTCACCCGAACAGAGTTGTTGGCGTTTTGGAAAAACACGCTGCCATAGGCGGGCCCGTCGAGGCTCGAGTCGTAACCCGCTTCGATCAGCGCCCAGGCTTTCTTCTCCTCTTCGACCTTGCACTTGATGAAATCCTCGATATCGGGATGATCGACGTTCAAGACGACCATCTTCGCTGCCCGCCGCGTCTTGCCGCCGGACTTTATGACTCCCGCCGATGCGTCGGCCGCCTTCATGAAAGATACCGGACCGGACGCCGTGCCGCCGCCGGCCAGTTGTTCTTTCGAAGAGCGAATCTTGGAAAGATTGACACCGGAACCCGAGCCGCCTTTAAAGATGACTCCTTCCTTGCGATACCAATCGAGGATCGAATCCATGGTGTCGTCCACCGACAGGATAAAGCACGCAGAGCACTGCGGCTTCTCTTCGATGCCGCAGTTGAACCACACCGGGCTGTTGAAGCAGGCCTTTTGGTGCAACAGAATGTGCGTCAATTCGCCGGAAAACGCCTGAGCATCTTCTTCGACGGCGAAATAGCCATCCTTTCGGCCCCAAGCGGTAATCGTGTCCACAACCCGGCTGATCATCTGCCGCACGCTATGCTCGCGCTGTGGCGTGCCGAGTGGTCCGCGGAAATACTTGGAGACAACCACCTGCGTGGCCATCAAAGACCAGGCTTTGGGGATCTCGACGTTGGTTTGTTCGAAAACGACCTTGCCTTTCTCGTTGGTGATGGAGGCGTTGCGCAGCTCCCACTCGATCTCGTCGTAGGGGCTGATCCCAACGCGACTGAAATAACGAGCTATTTTGAGCCCGGTCTTAACCCGTGAACTCCCCATAGGGGTGCCGAAATCGGTCGCCTGAGAAGTACCCGTCGCCATCTTTCCGTCTCCTTCCCCGTTTTGAAATTCGCAATATATAGTGTGATCTAATCAGGAATGCACTAGATTTGGTAGTTCTAGAAACATTTGGTAAATTTGTCAATTAAAATTTTCGCCTCTTTCGTTTGTCGTGATTTTTCGCCGGTTTTGCGAGCTCGGGCCGGGCGCATCATGGCTTTTTTCCACGTGCTGGAGTCAGGGTTTGACATCTGTTATCGTCGGCCAGGCGGTTAAAATGGTGAAAAAAGGCGTTCCGATTGAAAGCCTCGGCAGCGTGCTCGAGCAATCGCTCAAACGCTTGGATTTAGCCGGGCGATTGAATGACTACGCGGTGTGGCCGATTTGGAACGACGTGGTCGGCAAAGTCATTGCGCGCAACGCCCAGCCGGAAAAAATCCGCAACGGCACGCTGATCGTAAAAGTCTCAAGCCCAGTGTGGATGCAGCAGCTGCAGTTTATGAAAGACATGATCGCAACCAAACTTAATCATCGTCTCAAGGAAGACGTTGTCAAAAATATCTTTTTCACCGTCGGGCGCATTGAGATGGCCGAGGATCCCGCGCCGCCCCCCATCGACAGCAATGACCAACGTCAACTGAACGACGAGTTTATCGCGGAGATCGCCGATCCTGAAATTCGCACAGCGTTCAAAAAACTCTGGAAAAGCTATTCCGGCCGGCAACCGAAAACTTGATTTTTTCAACCCGGAGGTTCGGCGGTACGGGACTGTCCAAAGCGCAGGCGTGTTCCAGCAATCATCGCGCTCACTTCATCCGTATACTCATTGACGCCGCGATAAATCCTCAGCGGCTTCTCGACCGCCGCACCCGGCCTGCCACCTTTGACCCCTTCAACCAACACCAGCGACGCCTCGGCGTCGGCAAAAGAATGCACCGCGCGCAGCCGTTTTGGCTCGACACGCGCGTGACGCATGGCACAGATCAAATCGGCGAAACGCACGGCCGGGTAAATCAGCGCCGTACGCCCCTTGCGGCGCAGTAAAAATGTCGCCGCTGCGAGAAAATCGCCGAGATCGCCTTGCAATTCATGACGGGCAATCCGCTTCTCATCGTTGGGACTGATCCGGCCGCTAGTCGGCCTACGATACGGCGGATTGCACACCACGACATCGAAGCTCTCCGACGGAGCGACCGCGCGGATGGCACGAACATCGCCGCGGCAGATCCGGATCCGCCCCGCGAGTTCATTGAGCTTGACGTTTCTTTCGGCGCGCTCCGCCATGGCCGGCTGAAACTCGACTCCGGTAATCGAAACACCGGAATGTAAAGTCGCCAGAAGCAGCGGGATAATGCCGTTGCCGGTACCGAGATCGGCAACGCTCTCGTTTTTCTTCAGGGAAACGAAATGAGCCAACAGCAGCGCATCGAGCGAGAATCGATACCCATTGCGGCGTTGAAAAAGTTTCAACTTGCCGCGAAAAAGCGTGTCCAATGTTTCATCGGTCATAGGCGGTCTTGTTGATTCGCGATTATCGTGCGGCGCCGCTGCGCATCGCTCCTGCAAACCTGGAAAGCGTCGTCATTGGCCATATATCTTGCATTACGCGGTAGTTTTCTATATCTAAGTTGGAACTCCAAGACTCCGTTTCCCTTCACGCAAAGAACAAATGCTCTCTTTTCTGGGCCGCACCGGCCGATATGCGACCGACCAGATCGCCGGCATGGGGAGAATGTTTGCCTTCCTCATGTCGGCCCTGTTCTTGGCCTTCCGGCCCCCGGCGAAGATTTATCTCATCGTTTACCATATCAAGACGATCGGCGTGGAGTCGCTTTCCGTCGTCGCCCTGTCCGGATTCTTCACCGGCATGGTGATGGGATTCCAAGGCTATTACAGCCTGCGACAATTCAATGCCGAGAGTTGGCTGGGGTCGGCGACTGCCTTGGGCTTGCTGCGCGAGCTCGGTCCGGTGCTCTCAGCGTTCATGGTTACAGGACGAACCGGCTCCGCTATGGCGGCGGAACTCGGAACCATGCGTGCCACCGAGCAGATCGATGCGCTCGATTCGATGGCGATCAATCCGGTCAAATATCTCGTGTCGCCGCGCATTATCGCGAGCCTCATTGCGATGCCCTTGCTGACCGCCATTTTCGATGTGGTCGGCATTTTCGGCGCCTACTTGGTCGGCGTCAGTCTCCTCGGCGTTAGCTCGGGAAGTTTCTTTGCCGGGATGGAAAGCAGCGTCGTCTTCCACGACGTTTACAGCGGATTTGTAAAATCGCTTTCGTTTGGCCTCATCATTACCTGGATCTGTTGCTACAAAGGCTTTCACGCTCCGCCGATGGCCACTGGCGTAAGTCAGGCGACCACCGAGTCGGTCGTGCTCTCGTTTGTGCTGATTCTGGTGTGGGATTATTTCTTGACATCGATCATGTTGTGACACGATGATACGCGTCAGTAATTTGCACAAGAGCTTTCGTGCGCAAAAGGTCCTGAAGGGGATCAACTTGGAATTTGCGAGCGGCAAAATCACCACCATTGTCGGCACCAGCGGCTGCGGCAAGACGGTGTTGTTGAGGCATCTAAACGCCTTGCTGCGCCCGGATGCGGGTGAAGTTCTCGTCGACGGAGTTAATATTGCCAAACTTCCTCAGAGAGAACTCTACGAGATTCGCGGCAAATTTGGCGTGCTCTTTCAAGGCGCGGCTCTGCTCGATTCGATGACCGTCTTCGACAATGTCGCCTTTCCACTCAGGGAGAAAACCAGGACGAGCGAGTCTGACATTCGAAAAAAAGTCGAAGAACGTCTGGAACAAGTCGGGTTGGGAGAGATGGGCGGGAAATTTCCCGCAGAACTGAGCGGGGGTATGAAAAAACGCGCCGGCCTCGCGCGGGCGCTCATCATGGATCCGGAGATTGTCCTATTCGACGAGCCGACAACCGGTCTCGATCCGGTATTGGCGACCAGCATCCACCAGTTGATTGCCCGTACCCATGCGACTTTTGGTTTCACCGGAGTTCTGGTTAGCCACACCATTCCCCAAGTCTTTGGTATCTCCGATTACATTGCTATGCTCGCCAACGGTGTCATCGAAGAAGTGTCTCCGCCGGAAGCGTTTTGCGCTTCGCAAAATCCAGTTGTACAGCAATTTATTCAAGGCAAGACCGAAGGCCCGATCCAGGTTTTGTAGGAGTTCAAAACGTGAACGAATCGCGTACAGACGTAATCGTCGGCATCTTTGTCCTCGCGGGGCTCGTGTGCCTCGGTTATCTCGCCATACGCCTCGGCAAGCTTGAACTGTTTGGCACTCAAGGTTATGTCGTGGTTGCCGATTTTGTTTCAGTGGCCGGGCTCAAGCTCGGTGACCCGGTGGAGATTGCCGGTGTCCGCATCGGCAAAGTGGAAGGAATCGGACTCAATGACGATCGCGCACGCGTAACTCTGCAAGTAAACGACGAAATCAAGCTCCAAGACGATGTCATCGCTTCAGTCCGGGCCCGCGGGTTAATTGGCGACAAATTTATTTTGATTACTCCCGGCGCTTCGGATAAAATTATTCCACCTGGCGGAAGAATTAGGGAAACCGAATCGCCGCCCGACCTGCCGGACTTGATCGGCAAAGTTGTCGGGGGCGACTTCACCTCCAAGGCGGACAAGAATGCCGAGACTGGTGAGAAATAGCCGGAACCTCAAAATCCTCGTATTGGCGCTGGCATCGTTTTTTGCTGCGACGCACGCCCAAGCGGGCGTGCCGACCGACCAAATTAAAAGTACGGTAGAGCGAGCGGTCATGGTGCTCAAGGATCCGAGCTTGAAACCTCCCGCCAAGCTCCAGGAGCGGCGCGAGCGGTTGAGACAAGTTTTGTTTGCTCGCTTCGATTTTACCGAAATGGCGAAACGTGCTCTAGGCGCGGATTGGCGCCGGCGCACACCGCAGGAACAACAGGAGTTCGTTCGGCTCTTCAGCGAACTGCTCGAGCACGCCTACGCGGGGATCATCGAATCCTACACCGACGAAAAAATAATTTACATCAACGAGCGGGTTGACGGCACTTACGCTGACGTCGCGAGCAAGATTCAAACGAGCCGCGGCGAAGAGTACACCATCAACTACAAGGCACATCTGGTCAGTAACGAGTGGAAAATTTACGATGTCGTCGCGGAGAATATCAGCCTGGTCAACAACTACCGATCCCAATTCAGTCGCGTCATCGCCAAATCCTCGTACGAAGAGCTGTTGCGCCGGCTGAGAGACAAATCCCAATTTGCCGGAGCGCCCAAAAAGTAAGCCGCCCGCCAAACCTCTCTTTCCATCTTCTAGCATCTGGCGCCCACGTTCTCTTGGTTTCGACGTTCTGTCGTCGCTCGTCGGACGTCCGGGGCCCGCTGCCTCACGCGGTCTGTTTGCCCTTGACTGGCGCCAGCACGCGCAGTATGTCGAATTCAGTCGTGATAGAGAGCGAGGAGTTGGAAAATGGCATTAAATATCGACTGGCATTCCCATCACACCGCAAGCGAAGTCTCGGAACGCATCAGAGATCTTACCGGCAAGCGCCCGCACATCGACGCTTTTGATTCGCCGGATTTTTCCAAACGGATCAGAGAACTGGATGAGGCAGGCGTGGACGTGCAGCTGATTTGCCAGGGCGCCGGCGTCTACGCCGATCAATTGCCGGCGAATCAAGCACTCGAAATCACGCGCATGTCGAATGACGTGCTGATCAAGCGTCTGGAGGGCTACACAGATCGGCTGCTTGGTATCACCGCACTGTCGCTAAAAAATATCGACGCATCGGTCACCGAAATCGAGCGCACTGCGTCACAGGGTTTTCGCGCCGTTTTGCTCTATCCCCACGTCGATGGGCAAATGGTCGTGGACACGCCCGAGATCGATCCCGTGTTCGCGAAAATAGCCGAGCTCAATTTGCCGATCTTTCTGCACGGGGCCGGCACGGCGCAGGACCCTTCGCTTGCGCGCTTGGAAGACGGCGGTGCCGGGGTCGCTTACGCGGTGCTGTCGGACGGCGAAGTCGCGGAGTGCTGCCTGCGCATGATCGCCAGCGGCGTGTTCGATCGTTATACCAACCTGAGGATCGTCATCCGTAGCTCCGGCGGCGGTTTGCCGCTGCTGCTGCACCGGTTTTTCTGGAAACACAAAGGGCCGAACGGCGAGCGCCGCTACTCGGAGATTTTTCTCGAACATTTCTTGATCGACTGTGCCAGCTCAGACGCGCGCACACTTTCGTTTCTGATCGACAAGGTGGGCGAAAATAACATCGTTTTCGGCTCCGATTATTGCGGTGGGCTCGGTCCCCTGGGCAAATCGCTCACAGCGATTGCGGCGCAGCCCGATCCCGAGCGCGTCAAAGGCTTCATGGAAAGAAACTCCCGCCGGCTGCTCCCTATCTAACATGAAAATCTCGAACTGCCTGAGCTTACCGGCTTCCCGGCATTCAACCTGGAATTTTGAATCTTTAAATCTCTATGGCTTCGCAGTATGACCTCACCATCATCGGCGGCGGCATCGTCGGCCTCGCCGCCGCGCTAAAAATTACTGCCCGTTATCCGAACCTCCGACTGCTGTTGTTGGAAAAGGAAGCCGAACTCGCAAGCCATCAAACCGGCAACAACAGCGGCGTGATTCACTCCGGTCTCTACTATCGTCCCGGGTCGCTCAAAGCACGCTCGTGCGTTGCGGGACGCAAGGCGCTGATCGCCTTCTGCGAGGAGAATTCGGTACCTTATGAGATCTGCGGCAAGGTTGTCGTGGCGACGAGTCAAGAGGAATTGCCGCGGCTGGAAGAATTGCAGCGGCGCGGAACCGTCAATGGACTCGAGGGATTGGCAATGATCGGACCCGAACGGCTCAAGGAACTCGAACCTTATGCGAGCGGGCTGCAAGGGCTTCATGTGCCGGAAACCGGCATCATCGACTACAAAAAGGTCGCCCTGGCGTACGCCGATAAGATCCGCCATGCCGGCGGCGACATTCGCCTGTCACAAAAGCTGATGGGAATCCTTGACCGCCCCGATGAAATTATCCTGCAAACCTCGGGCGGCGATTACCGCACGAAGTACTTGATCAACTGCTGCGGTCTCCAGTCGGACTTGATCGCGCGGATGGCTCGCGGCGGCAAGCACGATGGCCAAGCCGAGCACCGCATCATTCCGTTCCGGGGCGAATACTATAAAATCGCACCGGAGAGGCAATACCTCGTACGCAACCTGATTTATCCGGTTCCCGATCCCAATTTTCCATTCTTGGGAGTACATTTCACGCGGATGGCCAAAGGCGGGGTCGAAGCCGGACCCAACGCGGTCTTGGCCTACGCGCGCGAAGGCTATCGTCATACCCACATCAATGTGAATGATCTTTGGCAAACGATTTCATTCAGAGGGTTTTGGGCGATGACCGGAAAATATTGGCAGACCGGCTTTGGCGAGCTGTATCGCTCGCTCAGCAAGTCCGCCTTCGTCCGAGCGTTACAGAAGTTATTGCCGGAAATTCGCGAGAGCGACCTCGTCCTCGGCGGCGCCGGAGTCCGCGCGCAAGCGGTGTCGGCGACCGGTGCGCTGGTCGACGATTTTGTCATCCAACAAAGCCATCGCGCCATTCACGTTCTCAATGCTCCCTCGCCCGGCGCGACCGCATCGCTCGCCATCGGCGGACAGATCTGCGACATGGCCGAGAAAAATTTTCAACTGAAACACTGACGCATCTACCGAACGTTCGCTCCTTCACGCTCGAGCCAGAAGTTTGCGATTTCGATGCACGGGTAAAACCGCACGCCATCGTGGCCTTGCGCATACTCGATGAACCGATCGAGCAGCTTGCTCATTCCGGGTCTGCCGCTGATGTGCACGTGGCAGGCATAGCAGAATTTCATGGGATGCCTGCGGGACTCCTCATAGCTGGCAGCGAACGCTTCCTGTAATTGCCTGAGACCGGCATCCAGACCGAGCGGCACGAGATCGTTGTCGGTGTGATTGGGCATAACGTAGCCGACCGATACGATCTTTTTCCCGCTCACGTTAATGATATACGGAACATCCGAGTCGGAATAATCCGCTGTCCAAACAAATCCCAGCTCCGTGCATATCTCCAATGTGTTCGGTGTCGGCCGCGGCCCCTGGGACATGTACCCTCTAATGGGCTGCTTGCCGGCGTTTTCCAGCGCGGCGATCGATTTTAACACGGAGTTGCGTTCGTCTTCCTTCGTCTTAAAAACCGGCGGGTGCATCGCTTGATCCCAACCGTGAGTCGCAAGCTCGTGTCCGCGCGTGGTGACTTCGAGCACGGTGTCGGGGAATAGCTCGGCGACCAATCCGCTGGTGATGACGCTGGCCTTGATCTGACGCTGGTCCAATACATCCAGGAGGCGCCGGACGCCAAACCTGGCGCCATATTCACGGCCGCCGAGCGCCAGGTAATCAAAAGTGTGATGTGCCCCTCTCGGCATCGGCCGGGCGATCGCGGGCACCGATTCCCATTCGTGCAGCAGGATCAGCATCACCGCCATGCGGGCTCCGCCGGGCCACTCCGTAAACCATGCGGGTCGTGTGGGACGCTGCGGCCGGTAATTCCACTGGTAGGGTTCGACAAAATCGTGAACAGGCATAATCGCGCGCTCCTTTCACCGAGTTCGGCAGCCTCTCGGCCGCTCCGGCTGGTTGGCTGCGAGATTACGACTACCAGCCCGTCCATTGCAATGAGGGGAACTCCCCATGGTGAGATCGTTCGAGAATTATATATCGGTACTTTTCGTGGGACAGGGGCAACTTACGCAACCCCAAGAAGGAGCAAGCTCATGTTGCAATGAAAATTCCTATCGAATTAAACTGCGCTCACAAGCCAAACTTGATTTCCCTACGGTCGTCCCATATCGTGAGCGAGATAACCGGAGGCACTCCGCATGATAATCGAATACAAGGGCAAGAAACCGAAGATCTCCCCGAGCGCGTTTGTCGCGCCGACCGCGGTGATCATCGGCGATGTCACCATCGGCGACGAAGCGAGCATTTGGTGGGGTGCAGTGATCCGCTCGGACCAGAACCAGAACCCGATCGTCGTCGGCGCGCGCACCAGTGTGCAAGATAACTGCGTGCTCCATTCGGGCGAGGCACCGACGATTATCGAAGCGGATTGCACGATCGGCCACGGCGCGATCATGGAAGGCCCGCTGATCGGGCGCGGCGCCATCATCGGCATGAATGTGACGCTCTTGGAAAACGTCGAGATCGGCGAAGAAGCGCTGATCGCCGCCGGTAGCGTGGTGGTGCCGCACACCAAGATTCCGCCGCGGGTGCTCGCCGCCGGCGCCCCGGCCAAAGTCAAGAAGGCGATCGAAGGAGAAGCGCTCCATTGGATCCAGATGGGTTCTTCGACTTACGTCAATCTTTGCCGCAGCTACATGGGAGGCGATTATAGAGTTATCGGCTGATAGACGCCGATTGGAAAGTGAGCACAACGTTGCGAATCATCTTGATCGGCCAAGCAGCTTTTGCCGAAAAGTCTTTAGACAAGCTTATTGAGAAAGGTGAAGAAGTCGTCGCGGTCTATTGTCCGCCCGATCCGCCGAACGGCAAGTTCGACTCGGTCAAACAAAAAGCGCTCGATCTCTCCATTCCGGTGCACCAGCACAAGACTTTGAAAGCGCCCGAGGTGCGCGAAGAGTTCATTACGCTCAATGCCGATCTCGCCATCCTCGCTTTTGTTCCTTACATCGTTCCGCCGCAGGTATTCAGTGTGCCTCGATGGGGAAGCATCTGCTTTCATCCCTCGCTGCTGCCGAAATATCGCGGCGCAAGCGCGATCAACTGGGCCTTGATTAAAGGCGAGTCGGTTACCGGCATCACGCTGTTCTGGGTAGACAAAGGTATCGACACCGGTCCGATCCTTCTTCAAAAGAAAGTGCAAGTGGATCCGGATGACACGACCGGCTCGCTCTATTTCAACAAGATTTTTCCACTCGGGATCGAAGCGATCGGCGAAGCCGTCGACTTGATCAACAAGGGTGACCCACCGCGTATCGTGCAGGACGAAGCGAAAGCGACCTACGATCCGCCCTGTCGCGATGAGCATGCCAGGATTGACTGGTCGAAGCCGGCGCAGGAAGTTTATAACTTGATTCGCGGCTGCGATCCGCAGCCGGGTGCGCACACGACCTACAACGGCAAAATGGTGCGCATCTTCGACGCCCGCTTGCAGAGCGCTGCGGCCACGCCATCAGCAGGCCAAGTCACCGGCATCGGTACGGATGACATAACCGTCGCGCTCAACGGCGGCGTGCTCACGGTGAAACGAATGCGCGGCGAAGGCGGAAAGATCGCCGCAGCGGACTTCGCGCAGCAAGTTGACTTGAAAGTCGGCGATCGTCTTGGCTGACGTTTGTCCCACCGAATATGTTCAAAAAAGTTCGCGAAGAACACGACCATTTAGCCCGAGACGCGTTCATTGTAGAACCGTTTGTGTCCTGCGTGTGTTTCTTGGTGACAGCCGCGTGTGATCGCTGTAGGGAGCACTAATATCCGTAAACCCCTTGCTATGAGACTATCGGTGCTCGATCAATCGACGGCGTCCAAGGGGAAACCTCAGGATACAGCGATCCGCGAGACGCTCGAACTCGCCCGGCATTGCGACGCGCTGGGCTATCGCCGCTTTTGGCTGTCGGAGCATCACAATTCCGGCACGATCGTCGGCACCGCGCCTGAAATTCTTATGGCGGCGATCGCCGCCACCACGGCACGCATCCGCATCGGGAGCGCGGGCGTTATGCTGCCGCACTATTCGGCGTTGAAAGTTGCCGAGCAGTTTCGTGTCCTGGAAGCGATCGCACCGGGCCGAATCGACCTGGGCATCGGACGCGCCCCCGGATCGGACCAGATGACCGCCTACGCGCTCAATCCCAATCCGCAGAACGTCCTCGAGCAATTTCCCCGGCAAGTGCAGGAGCTGCAACACTGGGTTTCCGGAACTCCGCTCCCGGAGGGGCACCCCTTCTATAAAATTGTTGCACAGCCGACGGGCCGGACAAGTCCGGAGTTATGGATTCTCGGTAGCTCTGACTACGGCGCTCAACTGGCGGCGTATTTCGGTCTGCCCTACGCGTTCGCCTATTTTTTCAGCGAGGGTACCGGTGTCGAGCAAGCGCTGGATCTTTACCGCACGAACTACCGTCCGAGCGAAAATAATCCCGGACCGATCGCCACGATTTGCGTCTGGGCATTGGCGGCAGATACGGAAGAGGAGGCGCTGCACCAGTTCAAGACGCGCGAGCGGGCGATCATCGATCGTCGACAAGGCATCCGTTTGCCGCTCATGCCGCCTGAGCAAGCCGAGCGCGCCTATTCTCCGGCGGAGTTGGTCACCGCCGAAAAGCTTCGCCGCAAGGCCATCGTCGGTTCTGCAGAGCAAGTTTCTGCGCGATTAAAGGAACTCGCAAAAAGCCTCGATCTCGACGAGCTGGTCGTGGTTACCTGGACTTACGATCCGGCGCCCCGCCATCGCTCTTACCAGCTTTTGGCGGAAGCATTTGGCTTGGACAAAACGGAATCGCGCTCCACCTAAGCGATCCTCCCCGTCCGGCCGCAATCTAAACAGTCTCGCCCGATTAAGCGAGCCGTTAATAGGAGGCAGACCTCCAGCTGCACTATCGTCAGGTGAGCAACCATTGTTGCGCCACAAAAGATGTCGGTAGAGGCGTGACCTATTTCGTTGTTGGCGCAGAAACTTCGCCTCCGCTCCAAAGTCCGCCGATTGACATCATAGCTCGTGAGCGCTTACTCTCCCCCACAAACGGGGAGCCCTCGGATGTGCGCACGAGACGGCGCTCCCCGTCTTAGACCAATTCGACAAACAGGAGGTATTCCCATGATGACGCTGTACTTCAGTCCTGGTGCCTGTTCTTTGGCCTCTCATATCGGTCTCGAAGAAACCGGCGCGCCTTACGAACTAAAACCGGTCCTGCTGGCGAAGGGGCAGCAGAGAACGGAGGAGTATCTGAAGATCAACCCGCGGGGCAAAGTCCCGGCATTCAGTGTCGACGGCAAGATCCTGGTCGAGAACACGGCGATCCTCACTTACCTTGCAAGGCGGTTTCCGGAAAAACGGCTGATGCCGGCCGACCCGGCTGAGGAGGCGCGCTGCATCGGAACGATGTGCTGGTTCTCGAGCATCGTGCATCCTTCGTACCAGCGCTTTCATCGGCCGGAGCGTTTCGCCGAAAGCGAAGCGGCACAAACCGCGGTCAAGGAAAACGGCCGAAAAACGTTTTGGGCCAATCTTCAGGAAATCGACTCGATGATCAACGGAAACGATTGGATCATGGGCCGCGACTTCACGGTGGTCGACGGCTACGCTCTGGTTTTCTACGGCTGGGCGACGCGCAGCGGATTTCCGGTGAAAGAGCTGAGCGCCTATACCGGCTGGCAGGCGCGCATGATGCAACGCCCGACGGTTAAGAAAAGTGTCGAGAGCGAGCAGAGCATTGCAACCGCGTAGCTCGCAAGGCAGCTGCCAAGAAGCGCACGAGCAGCAGTAAGCGAAGCAGCATTCCTGCACGCCTGCTCTTCGGCGACAACGTGCGTGAGAGCTAACGCAGCGCCTTGCCGGCCATCCGCAAGATGTCGTCCAGCGGGTTGCCGTCGCGGTTTAGGTCGAGCAGCGAGCCAAGTCCACTACCGGAGGCGCCACCGCCTAACATGCTTCCCAGCAGGTCGCCAAGCCCGCCGGCCGACGACCGGGACGACTCCGGCGCGGTGGCGGCGCCTCGCTGCTTCGCCATGTAGCCCGCGACGAGCATCGCCAGCATCGGCAGCATCTTCTTGAGGAGCGACGTATCAAGCCCCGTCTGAGAAGCCGCGTTCTGCGCGACCGTGCGGCTCACATCTTTGGAGCCGAATATCTGACCGAGCACGTCATTGCCGTGGCTCACGTTCGTCGGTTGCGGCCCTAATACCTCATCGAGGAGGCCGCCGCCGCCCAGTTGCCCGAGCAGATCGCCGAGACCTTCGACGCCGGCAGGCTGTGACTGCGCCTGCTTCTTGAAGCCGCCGAGGATCGACGGCATCAACGCTTCGGCGCCGCTCGCCGCCTGGGTTTCGCTGACGCCCAGCTCCCGCGCCATCGATTGGAGGCCCCCTAGCTGGGCCAGGATGTCGGTGATCTGCATGTGACTACTCCCTTCCATTGAGGCTGCTCAGGGTGTTCAGTCCAGGAGTTCTTTTGGGATATTGCCGCCGTTGGCTGCGATGCGTGCGAGCACAGTCTTATGCAGCCACATGTTCATCTTGGCCGAATCCCCCATTAATTCCGGAGGACAGCCCAGTTCAGTCGCCAACTCCTTGCGCGCTGCGAAGCTGCTGTCGATGTCGAGAAGCTTCAACAGGTCGACGATCGATGTCCGCCAGTTGAGCTTCTGGGGGTTAGCCGCCGCGCGCTGCTCCAGTTGTGCGACGACATCGACAACCTCGATTGGCTTGGGTGCTGCCGGAGCCGCACCCGGGCTCCCAGGCGCAGCAGCGGTAGGTTGTGCTGTAGCTGCGGCGGCGCCGCCGAAACCGAGTTTCTCGAGGATCCTGCTAAAGAATGCCATGGCAACCTCCTTGTGTGTTTAGCGGGACGGCGTCGGCCAATTGCCGAATGCGTCATCTCCAGGGTTTAGTTAAGCGGCCGATTGTTGTTGTGTGTAAGGGCAAAAGGCATACCACCGACCTCGCGCAAAAATTGCCTGTGATTACTTATTCCGGTTATCTTGATTTTGTCAGATATGCAAATCCTCTTCGAGTATTGTCCCAAGACTGAACCGCATTAAGATGTCAGAAAAAGATTCGGCATCTCATGCTTATGCGAAATTGAGTAGCCTACTGCAATACCCTTTTGTGCATGGTTCCGCCGCTGATGACCCTAGCGTCGGGATTTGTTCTATCCCGGTCGTGTTGAATGTTTCGTCGATAGCGAGCGCGTGCGCCCTCAGCCAGGTTATTCTACGGAGGTTGGATAACCAACGAGATCGTCGGCCCCCTGGAAAGGTGATCCGGGGACCGAATGGTGGTAGCCGACAACGCCCAGCCACTCCCATTGATTGATTAAGTTACCTGTGCATTCCGAAGGTTAAAGTCAGGAAACCCACTGAACCCTCAAGGTAATTCACAGGCCAGGATTTCACGGATCGCTGTCGGCGGCCGTGAACGATCGCACTACTAACCCCGCGTTGCGAACTGATGGGACCAATGGATCACAAAGGTGTCTTCAGTCCAAGCTCATTGACCACCGCTTGCTCGACAACGGTGCCCTTAAAGAAACTTGGATTGTTGCGCGTGTGCAGGCGCGCGGCGTTGGTGAAAGTGAACTCGCGGAAGTCCTGCTCCGTTATGAAGCCTTTTTCCACCAGCTCGAAAGCCTCAGGAATCACCTCACTGAAATCGGGCACGTCGAAATGTGTGAAGTCGGAACTGAAAACCGGCCGCAGCCGGACGCCGAGACGGGGATCGAAGGCCCACATCGTCGCCCGGTCGTCCGCCTCGCAGCCGAAGTAGAAGTTGTTGGAGAAGACTGCCAGGAGATCCTCTTTTGCGTTGATCCCTGCCGCCTCAAAATCATCCGCCACGTGCTCGGGGCGCCCAAGCTCTTCAAGACTACACTCCGGACGGAATGCGTCCAGGTTGTGCATGATCGAGCCCGCGGTCGCTTTCAGCCTTTGATCGCCATAGCGCTCGATCAATTGATGCAGTTCGGCGACGCTGGTCGCGCTCGGGTATTGCAGCCCAGCGCGGCGGCGCTTCTCCCAGTGTTCGATCATGTCGAGACACATCTGACAGGCCCAGCTCACGCCGCCTTCCATAAAGCCGAAGTTGAGGTTCGGATAGCGCCGCACGAGACCGCCGAGAAACACGCCGCGCGCGAAGGCATGATTCGATTCGGCGAAATGGCCGACGTGATTGTAGGTGAAATTGGTGATCGAGGCGCGGTCGTGCCAGCGGCCGCTGCCCGAGTGTTGCGTCACCGCCACGCCGAGCTCGACACAGCGCCGCCAGAGCGGCTCGTAGTCGTAGGGGCTGTCGAGCGCGATAGTATCGACATACCAGGCGGCCTTTTGTCGATCGATTCCTTCGGCCGCGCTCGCGATCGCCCGCTCCTGATTTCCGCGCAGCATGATCGCCTTGAACCCGCGCCGCACGACCGCGTATTCGAGCTCCTCGAGCGCCTCGTCCGGCGTACAGGTCGGAATGATCGCCACCGGGGCAAATCGTGCCGCAAACGGCGCGAACATGTCCGCGGTCATCGCGTTGTAGGCGCGGACCGAAGCCCGGTGCAGATCACCTTGGGGCATGCCGTTGATGCTGAGGCCGAAGCTCGGATAGATGAGCGCGAAATCGATGCCCAGTTTGGGCAAGCGCTCGTTGAGCAAGGCGGGCAATAGCGCGCTCGCTTTGTCATGGGTATTGCTCGTGACGCCCCACCAGATCGTGCGCCGCAGGCGACCATGCTGGCGCTCCTCTGGCGTGGCGCGATACCATGC
>DATBMR010000188.1:0-11273 GCA_036554745.1 Binatia bacterium | reverse complement strand
CCCGCCTTGCCCCTTGTTGAGGCGAAGCCGGAGAATTCCTGCATCTTCTATGAGCCGAGTGGTGGTGGGAATGACGATCGTTGATGGATATCCCGCCTCATTGACGAGATCCGACTGGAGCACGAGCGCGGGTCGAAGCTTTCCTGGCTTTGTTTTGATGCGCGGATTGAAATCGATAACGTACAGGTGGCCGCGCTTAATCGGCATCTACTCACCGCGGCTCTTGCGGGCCACGCCGGCAGGAAAGAGCTCTTCATTCTCTTCCCGGTCTGCACTGGCACAACGGCCGACCGACTCGCGAATTTCACGCCGTAATTTCTCTTCTCGGCTCTGCTTCTCCAAGACTTTGAGAGCTGTGCGAATCACTTCGGATTTGCTCGCTATCCGGAGTTCCTTGCGCAGCCTTTCAATCTGTTCCTCGTCCTTTTTTGAAAC
The DNA here is from genome assembly GCA_036554745.1 of Binatia bacterium. GTDB lineage: Bacteria > Desulfobacterota > Binatia > UBA9968 > UBA9968 > DP-20. The sequence goes on along the minus strand of DATBMR010000188.1, from coordinate 10,838 downwards.
GGCTATTGCTCCCATAATGTATCCTATTATAAAAAACTACAGCTATTTTATAAGAAAATGAATAATAAAATCAATGTCGCCAAAGAGCCGATAGGGGCCATGGCGTGAGTTAGGTCTGAGAACGAAGAATCTCCAGAACGCTAACAATCGGTTTCATGACCGCTGGAGGCCGCACTGGGTGATCCGATGACAGCAAACGGTGAGCAGCGAGCAGTTAGCAGTAAAAGAACCGGGGAACACGAGCCCGTCAGGACATGACCTCTATTGTGGAAAACGTTCATCGGCCGCCGGCGGCTTTGATCAGGAACTGTCGCGTAAAGAATTTCTCCGCGCCGCCGAATTTCTTGGCCTCGGCTTCAATCCGAGTGGCGGCAATGAGAGATTCGATATCCTCCCTGCTAATGCCGAGCGAGTAAACCCCCGCGAATTGTTTGATCACGGTGCGCACCGTCGCCGGATCGCCGAACTTGTTCTTCTTGATCACGGTATCGGCGACCTTGTCCGGGTTTTTTTTGAGAAAATCCAGGCCGCGGTTGATGCCGCGCAGCAGCGACACGATGCCCTCGGGATCGGATTCGAGTTTTTCCTTGCCGGTCGCGATCACCACGAAGGGAAATCCGGGGATGACTTCACCGATGTCGAAAAGTACCGGATAGCCTTTTCTTTCGAGCTCCAATCTTTCGAGGAAAGAAAACGGTGACGCATGAATTTTTCCGGTCTCCAAAGCCTGCGCTCGTGCAGGGCTGTTGCCGACGCCGTAAAGAATCTTGTAGTCCCGGTCGCGCACCAGGCCCTTTTTGGCCAATCCCTCCACTGCGGCAAACTCGGCGATGCCGCCAGGGCCAGTGACGCCGACCACTTTGCCTTTCAGGTCGCTGACGGCGCTGATTCCTTTGGCGCCGAGGAGCGTGTAGTCCATATAGGGCTGGATGCCGCTGATGATCACCATCGGAGCGTTCTGAGCGATGGCCCGGACCGCAGCGACTCCGGCGACGAACGTATAATCCACGCCGCCGCCGACTAGCGCCGCCATCGCGGTCGGTCCGCCGCGAATGAAGACCGTCTTGACGTCCAGTCCTTCCGCGCGGAAGAAGCCGAAGTCTTGCGCCACGACGACCGGCAGCGTGCCGCTCAGCGTGGGCGTGTTATAAGCGAAAGTAACGTTTTTGGCTGTAGCGCCGTCAGCTCTGCTGCCGTGAAACGCGGTTAATGACGCAACCAATAGCAAAACCAAAATCAATGGCACCGTGGTTCTCCCTTTGCCTTGAGTTTCGCGATGCTTGCCGATCACCCGGGTGCCATGCTGAGTCCTTCGGCGGGAACACACGATAAACTCAGCAGGGCATCTGCTTTTCCGCCGAGTTACGAAAAAGCAGATTCTTCGGCTGCGCCTCAGAATGACATTCTGACACAGTTTCTTGAGGAAAGGACATGATTCATCGACTTCGATGCGAGCAGTAATAATCCAGTCCTCCATCACTCGAATTCTCCAACGCTCGATTAGAGGTCTCTGGTGCTTTCGGCAAAGAGTTCTTCGACTTTGGCCTTCTGACTCGTAAGGCCCTGTTCGTGGGAAAAGTCAATGAGGGTCTCAAGCATGCTGCGGTTGGCTTTGACGCCGTAGGGATAGGGATCGACTCCGAAAATATCCTGAGTCATCGCCAGATACTCTTTGCCAAAAAACAAACCGCTCGGGATGCTGTCGGGCAGCTTGGCATTGAATGCCGCTTTCGCTTTGACGAAAGCGGCGTAAAGATTGAAAGCCACCCAAGGGTATTTTCGATAGACGTCACCACGGATCGTGTAGGCGTGGTTGACCGGCAAAAAACCCCACTTTTGAAAAAACCGTTTGCCCTCGGCCATGCGGTCGCTAAAGAGCAGCTTGACCTTGCTCCAGTCGCCTTCGGTGCCCGGGATGCGATGCGAGCGGCCGATGACATTGGGCGTGTTCCGCCACGGGCTGTTGATCCCCGCGACGTCCAGTTCATGATGCACCAGCATGGAAGCCATGCTTTTGTCGGGCGGGATTCTCTGAAACGAAATGCCCGGCGGCGGTCTGAAGCCGGTGGCGCCGCCGTGGCTCAATTCCTCGGTGCGTTCCATGTACCAGTGGACTTTGTATTGGGACACCCCGAAATCATGCTCGAGAATACCGCGCTGCCATAGCGCCGCGGTTTGTTGATATTCGCCGATGCCGATGCGTTTGCCGACGAGATCTTCCGCTTTCGTGATTCCCGCATCCGTGTGATAGGAAAGCTCAGTGTGAAAAAGCCGCCGGCTGGGAAAGACCGGCAGAGCGATCATATCGAAGCCCCGTTCCCGGGCGATCAAGTAGGACGACATCGACATTTCGCCGATGTCGAATTCTTGAAACTTCAGCTGGCGCCAGAAGGTCTCGGATGGATGCGAGTACGTCGGAACGATTTCAATGCCTTCGGCTTGGACGACGCCCTTCATCAACGGATCGACCCGTTCGTTAAATGCGGAAATGAAGCTGAGTTTTAATTTAGACATCCGGACTTGCTCCTATGATCTTGCGCCGCCTTTCGTCTCGCACGGGCAAGCATTTGGTGCCCGTCGGCAGCTGTGTTGCCCTAGTCACGAGGCGAGCGTCTCTGCCGCGAACAGCTCCTCGATCTTCATTTTGCGCGGCGTTAAGCCCTGCTCGTGGGAGTAGTTGATGATCGTTTCGAGCATCGCCTGATTCGCTTTCAAGCCGTAGGGAAACGGGTCGTCTCCTAAAATGTCCCGCGTCAGCGCGAGATACTCCGGAGCGAAAATCAGCGCAGCGGGGATACGCTCCAGCAGTGTTTCCGCCGCGTGGTCTTTCGCTCTCACGAACGCTTCGTACAATTTTTCCGCAACGTCCGGGTGCTTACGGTAGAGGTCGCCGCGAATGATATAGGTATGATTGACGGGAACAAATCCGTGTTTGGCGACGAAGCGTCGCGCTTCAGCGATTTCGTCCGAAAAAAGTGGCTTGACCTTGGACCAGTCGCCTTCGGCGCCGCGCATATGGGTCGAGCGATCGATGACGTTGGCCGCCCGCGATAGATGCCCGCTGATGGGCGCGACGTCGATTTCATTGTTCACCAGCATCGTCGCCATGCTCTTGTTCGGTGGGATGCGATGAAACGAAATGCCGGACGGTGGGCTGAATCCGGTTGCGCCGCCGTGGCTTAATTCTTCGGTTCGCTCCATGTACCAGTGGACTTTGTACTGGGACACGCCGAAGTCATGCTCCAAGACGCCGCGTGTCCATAAAGCCGCGGTCTGCTGATATTCGCCGACGCCGATGCGCTTGCCGTTCAAATCGGCGGGCGATTGGATGCCGGAGTCGACGTGATAAGACTGCTCGGCGTGAAAAAAACGGCGGCTGGGAAAAACCGGCAAGCCGATCATATCGACGCCGCGCGCCCGCGCGATTAAATAGGAGGACATCGACATTTCGGAGACTTCAAACTCTTGAAACCTGAGCTGGCGCCAAAATGTTTCGGAAGGGTGGGAGTAAGTCGGGATGATTTCTATACCAGGAGCCCTGATCGTGCCGTTCATCAGCGGCTCGACTCGCTCATTGTAATTCGATGCGAAGCTAAGAGTTAGATCCATCGTCTCAATTGCAGCGCGTTTGCCTAGCAGGCTGGTGAAAAAGACTCATATCCCGCGTTGCGCTCGATCGTCTCGCTACCACGTACTCGCTAAGTACGCCTCCAGCCTGTCCTGAGCGAAGCCGAAGGACCGATTTTTCGCGCGCCTTGGCTCTGAGATCTTTTTGAGCAGCCTGCAATCCAATTTTTTCATCAACCTGCTAGAGATCACTAGAACTCGAGAGTCGATTCGGCGAAAAGTTCTTCGACATTCATTTTGCGCGGTGTCAAGCCTTGCTCGTGGGAGTAGCTGATAATCGTCTCCAGCATGGCGCGGTTGGCTTTGATTCCGAATGGAAACGGGTCATCACCCATTATTTCACGCGTCATCGCGGCGTACTCGGGGCCAAAAAAGAGCGCCGAGGGAATCCGCTCCAGCATTTTGTCGCGCGCCAGCGCCTTGGCTTTCACGAAGCCGGTATAAAGATTAAACGCGACCCACGGGTATTTCTGATAAATGTCGCCGCGGATGATGTAGGTGTGGTTGACCGGCAAAAAACCGTGCTTTTTGTAGAACCGCGCGCCTTCCGCCATGCGATCGGGAAAGAGCGGCTTGATCCTGCTCCAGTCGCCCTGGCCGATACGGCTCGAACGATCCAGCGCGTTCGCCACTAACGCAAACGGGCTGGCGACGTGGGCCACGTCCAATTCGTTTGCGAGAAGCGTCGAGGCGAGACTCTTGTTCGCGGCGATGCGATTGAACGAAATTCCCGGCGGTGGTCTAAAGCCCGTGGCGCCGCCGTGGCTCATCTCTTCGCTGCGCTCCATATACCAGTGGATCTGGTATTGAGAGACGCCGAAGTCGTGTTCCAAGATGCCGCGTATCCAAAGCGCCGCGGTCTGCTGATACTCGGCCACACCGAGTTTTTTTCCAGCGAGATCTTCCGGTCTCGCGATGCCGGAATTGACATGACAGGAGAGCTCGGTTTGAAACAAGCGGCGGCTCGGGAAAACCGGCAGTGCGATCATGTCGGCTCCCTGGGATTTGGCGATCAAATAGGAGGACATCGACATCTCCGCCACCTCGAATTCGCCGAACTTGAGCTGGCGCCAAAAAGTTTCGGCTGGATGCGAGTAGGTGGGGATCAGCTCGATGCCTTCGGCTTCGACCGTTCCATTCATCAAGGGATCGACGCGCTCGTTGAACGCCGATATAAATCCTAATGTGAGTTTGGCCATGGTTAACGAGTCAATCGTTGTCTGTCATTTCGCGCAAGCGCAGGGACGGAGAAATCTTTGCCGGCGCTCATTACCTTTCAAATCCTTCGATCGACCAGATATCGTAGAGCAGTTCCATCCGGCGGAAAGTATGTTTGCGGGTCTCCTCTTGCAAATGCGGCGAGTGGAGATAGCGCACCGCGATCTCCTCGGCAAGACTACCGTGTTCTTCATCCGCTTCCGAATGGACGGTGAAGAAGCGAACGTCGTCAGGTTTCATGTTGTACTTCTGGATGAATCCATTGCCCAGGGCGGCCGCCGCCGGGCCGAAGGTGCCTTCCGCGCCGATCTGAATCGACATGACAACAAACCAGGGCAGCGTGTGAATAATTAGCTCGACATAATAAAGGTGAGCCGCCGTGGAGGGGCGCAGTTCGGCGGTTTCGAGTTGCTGCTTTGATAAGCCGATGCTTTCCGCGAAGCGAACGGCGAGCTCGTTATGGCCGGCGCTGCCCGTATCCATGCCGCGCGTCTCTTCTTCGACCACCCCCCAAAGTTTCTGAGCGATCTCCGGATCGGTGCAAGCCAGATAGCGCAGCATGGCGATGCGCGGCACAGCGGCGCGGAATTGATAGTCTTGAATGGCCCAGGCGCGAATTTGATCCATGGTTGCGCTGCCGTTGCACACCGCTTTGAGGAATGGATGCTTGATGCGGATTTTGGGAAACGCCTGAATGTCCTTCTTAAGCTGGGCGACGAATTCCGCCGACGTTGCCATTTGGTTGCCTCCTTGGATATTGCGTGATTCGAGTCATGGGTGGTGGAGTGTTCGAAGGCCCAATACTCCGGTACTCCAATACTCCATCAATCCAGTTCTATGTTTTCCTTTCCAGCCGGCTGACGAAATACTCCCAGCCCCGCATGGGGAATCTTTGGTCTGCGTTGTAGACGTCGAGTTCCGCGGCGCTCAAATATTTCGGTTCGCCGTGCAGCATGGCCAGGTGGTTCCACTCGCCCAGCATGGCCAGCCGAGTTGTGCGTTCGACTACCTGCTCGATGCTTTCGCCGACCACCGCATCGCCGTGTGCGCGCAGTAAAACGGCCGGGCCGCTGCCGAGTACGGCGGCCAATTCGTTGCCGCGCTCCACCGTGCGTACCAGGCCGACGCCCTGGTATACCGGCGGTCCATCGGCGGAAAGAAACTTGCCGTAATGATGCAGCGGTTTCAACTTGATCGGCAGCACGCTGAAAATCGTGCTCCACTTCGAATGAGTGTGGGCGACGCTCTGAATCTCCGGGCGAGCCCTTAAGATGCACGAATGGATCGGCCACTCGTTGGGCGGCGTCTTGGCGCCGTCAAGATACTGGCCGTCGAGGTCCTGTATGATCAAGCGGTCGCGGGTAACGCAGCCGGGGCTGACATTGGCGATGGTAATAAACGCGTCGGCGCCCGGGACGCGGACACTGACGTGACCGTAGCCGTCAGTCACCCCTTCATGATCGAGGATGTGGCAAGCGGTCATCAACTTTTCCGTCAATTCTTTCAGTTCTGAAGAGTCGATGGCGGGCACATCTTTTCCGCGCGCAGCCATGGGTTGCTCCTATCAGCGAGGTGCTTCGATTGCTTGTGTACTTTTTGCGAATCTATTCGTGAGTCCCCAGGGTGTCAAGCAGAGCGGCGTTCACGGATCCGGCTGAGATAATATTCCCACGGGCGAGCTGGAAACACCGGCTCGGCGGAAAATGTCGCCAGCTCCTCTTCGCTCATGTAAAGCGGGTCGCCGTGCGCCATCGCCATGTGCGCGAGTTGGCCGAGAAATGCCAGCTGAATCGTGCGCTGAATCGCTTGCTCCAGAGTAGTCCCAACCACGGCGTCGCCGTGCGCCCGCAGCAAGACCGCATTGCTATTCTTTAAAGTCTCTGCCAGCGCTTCGCCGCGCTCCACCGTGCCGATGAGACCCGCAGCGGGGTAGACTGGGGGCCCGCCGGACGGAAGGAATTTCGCGTACATGTGGATCGGGCGCAGCCCACCTTTGATCACGCTGAATAGGGCGCTCCAGCGCGAATGGGTGTGGCAAACACTCATCACTTCGGGTCGCGAGCGCATGATTCGGGCGTGAATCGGCCATTCGTAGGGCGACGCTTTGTCGCCGCCTAGATAATGTCCGTCGAGATCGAGCATGATCAATCGTTCCAGCGTCGCGCAACCCGGGCTCACGCCGGCAATGGTGATAAACGCCTCGGTTCCCGGAATACGTATGCTCACGTGGCCGAAGCTGTCGGTGATGCCTTCGCGGTCGAGAATATGACAGCCATCGACGACTTTCTGCTTGAGTTCCTTGAGCTCGCTGGAATCGAACGCGGGAATATCCGATCTCGCTGCCGCCATAGTTGCTCCTTGTGCAAACTGGATTTTCACCGGTTCTATGGGCCGGCCGTGAAAGTGTCAAGCTTGACGCTGATCGGCTGGTCGACTCTCTAGATTGGTTCAAGCACGGCGCACGAGACGTTTCGTTCATGCAATCCACAGATCGCGACGCGCGCACGATTCGGCGAACTCCGGAATAAAACTTGACAACTTTTCGCCGTGGGGTTATTGCCAAAGTCACATCCTGATTGTGAAGCTTAAGCGATTCATTGCTTTAATTTCGAGCTGGGGCAAATCCTGCGATGCATGACGCTGGAGCAACTAGAGCGGGAAATATCCTAACGTCATGGGCGGGGAGCTGATCCGGCTTGAGCCAACGTCATCCTATGTCAGCGTGCGCGCAAATTTCAGCGATGCTCCAACCTCATCCCGACACGCCCTGTCCGGTTGTCGAGAGCATCAGAACAGCTCTAAGTTGGACGCCGAGCGGCGTTCTCACGGTTAACTACAGTCTGAGCGGAGCTGTTGATCAATTGCTCATTCCGGCGCATCGGCTCGCTCACGAGTCGGATAACTTGTGGCGGCACACCTGCTTTGAATTGTTCGTCGGCGCACAAAACGACGCAGAGTACTACGAATTCAATTTCTCGCCTTCAGGTCAATGGGCGGTTTATGGGTTTCGCGACTACCGAGACGGCGGGCCCTTCACTAGCAGTGTCGAGCCGGAGATTGTGGTGCAACGAGATGCGCGAACCTTGAAGCTCACTGCGATGGTTCGCTTGGACTGCTTGCCGGGAATACAGTCCGATATCCGTTTATGGGTCGGTCTCTCCGCTGTGGTCGAAGATCTCAACGATTCGCTGTCCTATTGGGCGCTCAAACACCCACCGGGAAAGCCTGATTTTCACCATTCCGATAATTTCGCCTTGCAGATCGAGCCCACGGTAGTCGATGGCGCAACTATCGACTAAAATGGGAGCCGATGAAGTTTGGTATCGACTGCCTGCTCGCCGACGCTCAGCTACGCAAACCATTGAAGGGAAAGCGCGTAGCGCTGCTTGCCCATCCCGCTTCGTTAACGGCCGATTGGACGCACTCGCTCGACGCATTGGCGGGGGTTGGGGACGTTGATCTAGCCGCCGCCTTTGGACCGCAGCACGGCCTGCGCGGCGATAAACAGGACAATATGGTTGAGTCGCCGGATTTCCATGACCCGATCCACGGCATTCCGGTATTTAGTCTTTACGGGGAAGTACGCCGCCCGACGCCGGCGATGATGGACAGCTTCGATGTCTTGCTCGTCGATCTGCAGGACGTCGGTTGTCGGGTCTACACGTTCATCACGACGCTGCGTTACCTTTTGGAGGCGGCGGCGCAATACAAGAAAGCGATTTGGGTCCTCGATCGACCGAATCCCGTCGGCCGGCCGGTGGAAGGACTGCGGCTTCGGCCCGGATGGGAGAGCTTTGTCGGCGCGGCTCCGCTGCCGATGCGCCACGGGCTGACACTCGGCGAACTGGCGCAGTGGTTCGTGACGGCTCTGGGGCTCGGCGTCGAGTTGGAAGTCATACCGATGAAAAGTTGGCAGCCGACGGCGGCACCCGGTTACGGTTGGCCGCTCGGCGAGAGAAGCTGGATTAACCCGAGTCCAAACGCCGCTAATCTCTGGATGACGCGCTGCTATGCCGGGACGGTCATGCTGGAAGGGACGACGCTCTCCGAAGGCCGCGGCACCACGCGACCGTTGGAGCTTTTTGGCGCGCCGGATCTCGAGCCGAATACATTGCTCGCAAAAATGAGCTCGCTTGCACCGGAATGGCTGCGTGGCTGCCGTCTGCGCGCCTGCTGGTTCGAACCCACGTTTCACAAACATGCGGGCCAGCTCTGCGCCGGCATCCAAATCCATGTCGACGATCGGAGCTATGACCATCGGAACTTTCGTCCCTGGCGCTTGATGGCGCTGGCCTTGAAGTCGTTGCGGGCGCTGCGGCCGGACTACGATCTCTGGCGCGACTTTACCTACGAGTACGAGCACGATCGCCTCGCGATCGATCTGATCAATGGCAGCGAGCTGCTGCGCCATTGGGTAGACGACCCGGCGGCAACTCCTGCCGATCTGGAGACGCTTGCAAAAGCCGATGAAGATTCGTGGATGGAAGAGCGGAAATCGGTGCTGCGATATAGCTGAAACGAAAACTTGACTCTGGCTTGGCCGTAGCCCTAGCGCCGATAAGTTCGTAACGCTTCCGAAAAAATCGTTCGAACCGGTTGTCAGATGGGTTTGTTCGGTTTTTTATCTCAGACCCAGGGTCCTGATAAAACCGCTCTTTTCCAGTTCTTTCATAATACTATCGTCCAATAGGTCTTCCGCTTTTACATCCCGAACCTTCGGGTTATCGCGGGCGGTGAAATCGATAAGCGTTTTCCATCCTTTGTTGACCGGGTAGGGAACCTTGCTGCGAATCTTCAAAATATAAATGTCGTAGGCGATCTCTAACAACTCGTCGTCATTGATACCGGTATAGCCCGCGAGGATTTCCTTGCTGAGGGATTTGTTATCCAGGTTCAATTTGATCGCGTCCAAATAAGCTCTCATGAAGTTCATCACAACCGGCCGCTTGGACTGCAGATACCGCCTGGTGGTGGCAATGCCATTAAATGGGAAATCCTCACCGAGCTTGGAAATATCGATGACCGCGTTGAAACCCTCTCGCTGCAGCATCTTGGCAAACGAGTTGCCGAGGCCCATGGCGGCGGCCGCAATCTGCCTCTGCTGTAGGGCTGAATAAGTTTCGCGTAATCCGCCGGTGTAGATAATTTTCACGTCCTTGTCCGGAACCAGTCCATGGTGGGACAAGCCGAACCGTGCCCAATAGTCAGTATTCGCTCCCCGCCGGGTCACGCCGACGGCTTGACCCTTGAGATCGGCGACTTGTTTGATTTCTGGGCGCGCCATAATTTGCGCCGCCATGCTGTTAATCGTAGTGGCGATATAGGCGATGTCGACTCCCGCGGCTTTGCCAAAAAGGGCGGCCGAACCTCCGATCTGGCCAATTTGGATGTCCCCGGCAATCATTACCTGAACGATCCGCGTGCTGCCCCCCAAATACACGGTGGAAACGTCCAAACCGTATTTTTCGAAGAGCTTTGCTTTGTCGGCAGTCACCAGAGTCCATTCCGCCGGGCTGATCGAGGAATAGCCTGCCACAAGTTTTTCCGCAGCGCACAAATCGCTGGCGAGCGTTTGTGCGAAGATGGTGAAGCCAAGAAGAAATTTTTTCATCGGTGGCCCTCCGGATCGAAACTCTGTAGATGCTCTTAGCAACGGTCATTCGCTGCCGTCAATGCCTGCTTTTCGCTGGGCAATTCCTAATTTTAAGAAGGACCAGCGCGCTTTCTCTCAGAAATCGGAAGATCCTAAGCTACGGCTGCGGAATTACCATAACAAGGCAGGTTTAAAGCTGGCCCCTTCCTTGCTGTACAACTTGATCACCAAGCCGCCTTAAGGAGGGGAGAATGTTTACCGAGAAGATCGAAGCCAAGGATTTTGACAAAATGGATGCGGAGTACAAGGAGCTGCTCGGCCATGTGCTGACGATTCAAGCGGATTGCGAGATCGGCGGGCCGCATTTGTACGTGGAAAAAATGCTGCCGGCGGCGCCCAC
>DATBMR010000177.1:0-8819 GCA_036554745.1 Binatia bacterium | reverse complement strand
CGCGACCTGAGTTGCTCTTGGAGATCAATGCGACGGCGGTAATCGCCTAATCGGGTGAAGCAAACCTCAATGCCGGGCCTCGGCCTTGGAGAATGTCCTGGGCTCCAGGAGGGTTGCAGCTTCACAGTCAACCGCCGCAGGTGAAACAAACGGCATCTCATTGAGCCATTGGCTGTATTTTGTCAAATATCACGACTGCTTGGTGGCGATTTCAATCAGGAAAAATTTATGCCTGTGAGTGATCTGCGCTGGGCGTCTTGGCGAGCTGACGTCCAGGCTCGGCTTCGGCGCAAATTGGCCAGCGTGCGGTCGGTGCGGCTGTTGGTTAGCTTATTGCTGATCGTGACGGGCGGTCTTGTGCCCAACCTGACGAAGCGAATCTTCTCGGCGCAAGCCGATAAGCCGGCGGTGTTTGTCGCGCCGGTCGAGGGCATGATCGATCTCGGTCTTGCGCCGTTCGTGCAGCGCGTCCTGAACGAGGCCGCTGCTGCCGACGCGGCGGCGGTGATTCTCGAAATCAATACGTTCGGAGGACGGGTGGATGCCGCGGTGCTGATCCGCGATGCCTTGCTCAATGCCCGGGTCAAAACCGTTGCGTTCGTCAACAAGCGAGCCATTTCTGCGGGTGCGCTGATCAGCCTCGCGGCCGAACGAATTGCCATGGCCGATGGTGGCACGATCGGCGCAGCGACCCCGGTGCAGATGGGACAAGGCGGTGCGCCGGAGGCAGTCTCCGAAAAGACGGTTTCCTATGTGCGCAAAGAATTTCGCGCCACGGCCGAAGCGCGCAAGCGACCGCCGTTGATCGCCGAGGCGATGGTCGATCCTGACGTCGTCATCAAGGGTCTCGTTGAAAAGGGCAAGCTGCTGACCCTCACCACCGACGAAGCGCTCAAACACAAGATTGCCGATTTTCGCGCCAATTCCATCGAGAGCGTGCTGAAACAGCTTGATCTTGAAGGAGCGGAAGTTAGACGGCTCGCGCCTAATTGGGCCGAGGAGTTTGTCCGCTTTTTGACCAATCCGATCGTCAGTTCTTTGCTCATGACGGTCGGCATGCTCGGCATCATCATCGAAATACGCACGCCAGGTTTCGGCGTCCCCGGCGCGTTGGGAATCGCTAGTCTAGCGCTATTTTTCTGGGGACACTGGCTGGTCCAGCTGGCGGGGTGGGAAGAGCTTTTGCTGTTCACCTCGGGGCTCGTGCTGTTGGTTTTGGAAATTTTCGTGATTCCCGGGTTCGGCATTGCCGGTGTTCTCGGCATCGCCGCGCTTTTGGCGGGTCTCAGCTTGAGTCTTGTTGGCGGCGGCGCGAGTTGGGAATTTATCTTAAGAGCGTTGGGTCGTGTGGTTTTTTCACTGCTGTTCGCGGCGGCGGCGAGTCTGCTCTTGCTGCGATATTTGCCGCGTTTGCCATTCGGTCGGCGGCTGATTCTCGACACCGGGCTTTCCGCCGGCGCGGGCTATGCATCCGCGCCCGAGGAAGATCGCAGCTGGCTCGGCAAGAGCGGTACGACGCTGACGCCGCTCCGGCCCGCCGGCATTGCCGACATCGGTGGCCAGCGCGTGGATGTTGTTTCCGACGGTGAATTCGTCGAAAGCGGCGCGCCGATCACGGTGAGCCGGGTCGATGGCAATCGAATTGTCGTGCGCCGGCAGCGTACATAACCGAAAGGAGTTGAACGATGGGTGGATTTGAAACGGGTCTTACGGGCGGCATCGTGATCTTACTGCTTCTGGTGGTAGGTCTCGTGTTTGTCTTGTATCTGGTTCCGATCCCGCTGTGGATCGCGGCCTGGGCATCCGGCGCCTACGTCGGACTCTTGACGCTTATCGGTATGCGCTTCAGGCGAGTGCCGCCCGGCACCGTGATCACGGCGCGCATCAGCGCGGTCAAAGCGGGGTTGGACATTCCGCTCAACGATCTCGAAGCGCATTATCTGGCCGGCGGCAACGTCGTCAGGGTCGTCAATTCCATGATCTCAGCGGACAAGGCGAACATTCCGCTGCCATTCAAGCGGGCTGCCGCCATTGATCTGGCCGGGCGCGACGTATTGGAGGCGGTTAAAATGTCGGTCATCCCGAAGGTGATCGAGACACCGAAAATCGCCGCTGTCGCAAAAGACGGCATTCAGCTCATCGCCGTCTCCCGGGTCACCGTGCGCACCAATATTGACCGGCTGGTCGGTGGTGCCGGTGAGGAGACCATTATCGCGCGGGTCGGCGAAGGCATGGTCAGCACGATCGGTTCCGCCGCTTCGCACAAGGACGTGCTCGAAAATCCCGACCATATTTCCAAGCACGTCTTGAGCAAGGGGTTGGACGCCGGGACGGCCTACGAGATTCTTTCCATTGACATCGCCGACGTCGACGTGGGCGAGAACATCGGTGCCAAGCTGCAGATCGATCAGGCCAACGCCGATAAACAGATTGCCCAAGCCAAGGCCGAGGAACGCCGCGCGATGGCGGTGGCGTTGGAGCAAGAAATGCGGGCCCGGGTGGTCGAGGCCGAGGCTGAAGTGCCGCGCGCGATGTCGGAGGCGTTCCGCCAGGGCAATCTCGGCATCATGGATTATTACCGCATGAAAAATGTGCAAGCCGACACGTCGATGCGTGATTCGATTGCTGGAAGCGGCGAGGATCCGTCGTCCGGCCAGAGACGCTGAGGAAAGTTTAATTCGTATGGAAACGATCATCCTCCTTCTGCTTTTTATTTTGGTCCCGGTTGCGAACTACCTGATCGAGCGAATGCGGCGGCGCTACCAACCTCCAGCGCCGGACACACGCCGCGTTCCAGACATGGGCATGCGCCGGCAAGCGGCTCCGCCACCGCCTGTGTCGTTCGCTCGCCTCGAGCGCGCGCACGAAGCGCCTCCAACTGTCGCGCGCCAGCCGCTGGGACGTCGTGGATTCAGGCCAACGCTGTTCAGAAACAAGCGCGATGTGAGGCGCGTCGTAATAGCCATGACTATCCTGGGGCCGTGTCGTGCCTATGATCCGCCGGATTGAGCGTATGCCACGGCGAGGTCGCGTTCACGGTTGGTAGTTTATCGACGGATTCGCTAAATCTTCTTGGGCGCTACGAGATCCAGAATGAAAATCGGTTTAAGCCCGCTGCAAGGACAGGTGACTTTTGATGAGACTCTGCGCGAGTGCGAGCTTGCCGAGGCGGCGGGGTTCGACTCGGTCTGGCTCGGCGAGCATCACAATAATCCGATCTTGCATCCCGCCCCACTGCTTGGACTGGCGGCGATCGCGACCCGCACCCGGCGCATCCGGCTGGGCGTGGGGGTGCTCTTGCTGCCGCTCTATCATCCGGTGATGGTGGCCGAAGAGGGTGCGATGGTCGACATGATTTCCGGCGGCCGCTTGATCTTGGGCCTTGGCGCTGGCTATGCGCCGGAAGAATTCGCCGCCTTCGGTATTCCGCTCAACGAGCGCGGCAGCCGAATGGACGAGGGCGTGCAGCTCCTCCGCCGGCTCTGGACTGAAACCAAGGTCTCGCATCGGGGCAAGCATTTCGAAGTGACGAATGCAACGATCTCACCGCGGCCGCTACAGCAGCCACGGCCGCCGATCTGGTTTGGCGCGTGGGCTAATACGGCGATTCGCCGCGCTGCCCGGTGGGGCGATGCCTGGTTCGTCGGTCCGTCCGCCAGCCTCCCTGAACTGGCACCGAGCGCCAGGCTTTATCGAGACGCCTGCCGCGAGAACGGTAAAGGCGAGGGCGAGGTTGCTCTGTTTCGCTACATATTCGTCGCCGGCTCCACACAGGAGGCGAAGGCGACGGCGGGTCCGTCGTTCATTCACGCATTTGAAAGCATGTACTTCCGCTGGCCTCACCCGGTGGTCAAGCGGCCTGCGGGCAAATTATCGATCGAGCGGCTCGCCGAAGACCGAATTATCTTGGGCGATCCGAAGACGTGCATCGATGAAATCGAACGATTTCGCAAAGCGTTGAATCTAAAACATCTGGTCTGCCGATTCTCCGTCCCGGGTATCGCCCGCGACGCTTGCGAAGAATCGTTCCGACTATTCACCCGCGAAATCATGCCCGCGTTACGCTCCGGTCATTCCGACTGTTGATCTTGTTTTCTGGATTCTCGCGTAAGCTAAACACGGCGGGCCACCGTGCCGCCAGTCGACATCTTAGCGGCTTGGCGCGGCTGCTGCTAGGCCGCTCCCCTTTGTTCATTTGTCATTTGTCAGATCATTGCCACTCATGCTCGGTTCGTTATCGCCAACGCGCGCCCCGCTTGTGCGCATCTCGGCGCGGATTCGCGGCAGACTATCGGGATAGTTGTGCTGCACGAAAAGTATCAGCTTCTCGCGAATCTCACATCTGAGATCCCACGCTTTGGCGGCGTCGGCGGCGCTTGCCAGCGCGCGTAGTTCTACCGCGCGGTCGGAGCTGTTGGTCACCTGCAACGCGCATACTTTGCCGTCCCAGTTCGACGATTGAGCGGTAACGCGTTTCAGTTCTTCCCGGATCGCATCGACCGGAACCGAATAATCGGTATAGAGAAACACGGTCGCGAGGATATCCGACTGGGAGCGGGTCCAGTTTTGAAACGGCCGTTCGATAAAATAACTGAGTGGCACGATGAGCCGGCGCAGATCCCAGATGCGCACGACGACGTAGGTGAGTGTGATTTCTTCGATGCGACCCCATTCATTTTCCACAATTACGACATCATCGATGCGGATCGGCTGGGTCATCGCAAGTTGAAACCCGGCGAACAGGTTCGCGATGGTGCGTTGCGCGGCGAAGCCGACGATGATGCCGATCACGCCGGCAGAAGCCAGCACGCTGGCGCCCAGGCTGCGCACCTGGTCGAACATCATCAGTCCGGCGGCGATCATGACGACGGCGATGATCACGTGAAGCGTTCTCTTTAAGATGTGCACTTGCGTGTAGATCTGGCGAGCTTTCAGATTGTCCACCTGACTTACGTCATAACGGCTGAGGACGAAGCGCTCGCCGACAGCAACGATCTGAAACAGCAGCCATGCAACCGCGCCAAGAATGAACAAGCTGCTCGCTCTGGTGACAACGCTATTGTACTCGGGCGGCAGCCCGAGCAGCGGCAAGCCCGCGGTCACCGCTGCGACCGGAACGATGGCGCGCAGCGTCTTGACGATCAGAGGGACCGCTAGATTCTGCACCTCTACCCGCGCGTCGCGTGCCCATAACCTCAAGCGATTCTCGGCGATATCGATGGAACGGTAAAAAAGCCAGTATGCCGCGGCAAAGAGCAGAAGACCGAAGCACCTGTCGATCAGCATCCGCAGCGAGTACAGCGGATGATCGCGCTCGAGCAGTAGCAAGAGCGGGAGAGCAGCGAAATAGACCCCGATGATCCAAGACGCCAACTTGGACGGCTTGATCACGGCCCGCGCAACGATCACCCGAATGGCATCGCTGCCGGCTTTCTCGCGATACCTGTCAATTTTCTTTCGAACAAAGGAGAAAATCAGCCCGTGGAGAAATAAGAAGCATACGAGCAGGACGATCGACGTCACGGCGTGTAGCCAGATCTCGGGATAAAGAAATTTATACTCGCTCGCCGGGAGAGTTCCCGGCAGCTTTCCGAGAGCCAAATCGAGCCAATGGGCGAGCTGCCGGACGATGAATTGCAACAATTGATCGTCGTTTTCAGCGGCCAAACTCAACGCGCCAACTGAGATGAAGGACTGAGCCATAAATCGTTTAAGGTGCGGACTTCCTGATAGTGCGTGGGCACCGGGAGGAACGGGCAAGGCCGCGACGATTCGTCACGATCCGGCCTTGACGAGAGCCGAATCCCGAACTGCTACACGCTGCCGAATTTTTTCGTCAACGCTAACCTTTGATCATTGTCCAGTCAATAATTTAGGCCCCCGATGATGCGATCGATGAGATCGCGCCTCACGCGGCTTGCGAGAACTCTGGCAAAATCGTATGGTAGCGCCGCTTAATGCTGGGCCATGTGCGGCAACAGCGCGCAAAAACGATCTTGAACCGATCGGATTTCTCGTCGTCTTTTGTGGGAGGAGAATCATGAAACTTCCGCGACGATTTGGGTTGTTCATCTCTGCGCCGTTTCTGCTTGCCGCCCTGCTCGCAAGCACTGCCCCGGGGCAGGACAAAGTTAGGCTCGCGCACAGCGCGCTCGAGAGCAGCAACGCCGTATGGTATGTCGCCCAGGCGCAGGGTTATTACAAAAAGAACGGCTTGGCCGCCGACTTGTTGTTCATTCCGAGCACCACCACGAGCGTATCCAGTCTGGTGGCCGGCGATGTGCAGGTGGCCAACGCTTCCGGCGGAGGCGTGGCGAGCGCCGTCGTCGCGGGAGCGGATCTCGTCATGGTGGCTTGTTACCTCAATTCTTTGCCCTACGAGCTGGTGGTGAACCAGAGCGTAAATTCGGCCGAAGATCTCAAGGGGAAAAGCATCGGCATCAGTCGGGTCGGCAGCGCCTCGGACGTGGCGGCGCGCGCGCTGATCCGCGGCTTGGGAATGGAGCCGGACAAGCAAGTGTTGATCATGCAGGTGGGCGGCCCGGCGGAGCGGGCCGCCGCGTTTCGCACCGGCAGGATCGCCGGCTTTCCATCGCCACCGGGTATCATACACCTGGCCAAAGGCATCCCGCACCGCATTCTCATCAGCACGGCGGACTTTCAGAAGCGTTTCGAGTTCCCCTACATCTGCGCGACGACGACGAAGAGTTACCTGGCGGCCAACCGAGATATCGTTAAAAGGGTCATCATGGCACACATCGAGGCGACGCAATTTTTCAAGGCCCACAAGGAGGAGACCAAAAAAATCGTTTCCAAGTACAGCAGAATCACCAACGAGGATTATCTGGAATCCGCCTACGCGACGACCGCTAAGCTCTATGATCGGGTGCCGCTAGTGACACGACCCGGCGTCGAGGTGCAGATCAAAGAAGCGACCAGCCGCAAGCCCGGCGCGCGGCTTCGCTTCGAAGACATGGTCGATGAAAGTATTGTGCACGAACTTCAGAAAAACGGCTTCATTGACAAGGTGTATAAACAATGACCGAGCAAACAAGCGGCATCTAACGCTCTGGTGAGCTACCGGCGCGAGGAAAGCAACAACATATGAGCGTCAAAGGCCGAGCCGCCATCTTTGTCGAACCGAAGAAACCGCTGGTAGTGGACGAAGTCGAGTTTCCCGATCCCGAGGCGGATCAGGTGCTGGTCAAGCTGTTCTCCAGCGGCGTGTGCCATTCGCAGCTGCACACGATGGGACGCGCTCCGCGCCCAGGACGTCGCCTGCCAGCGTTGCTCGGACACGAATCTGCGGGGGTGGTCGTCGCAAAGGGGCGCGACGTCAAACACGTGAGGGAAGGCGACCACGTGATCACGACGTGGGTCGATCGGGACAATTCCAAGACGCCGCTACGGCTGGTGGATCACGCGCTCAATGATCGAGAACAATATACGGCTGTTTGGAAAGGCCAAGACGTTTCACATTCGGCTGCGACTTGGGCGGAATACGCATTGGCGTCGGAGCGAGTCGTGCTACCACTGCCGAGCGACATGCCTACCGATGTCACTTCGATCATCGGTTGCGCCGTGATGACAGGAGCAGGAGCCATCATCAACACACTTAAAGTTCGATCGGGCCAATCCGTTGCTGTTTTCGGCGCCGGGGGGATCGGTCTTTGCGCCATCGCCGCGGCGGCCGTCGTCGATGCCCATCCGGTCATCGCGGTGGATGTGAATGACGAGAAACTTACTTTCGCGCGCCGCTTTGGCGCGACCCACGTTGTCAATTCTAAAAAAGTGGATCCGGTCGGATCGATTCGAGATCTTACCCGCGGCGGTGCGGATTTTGCGCTCGACGCGGTGGGGCTGCCGCAGACGCAGGAGCAGATTCTTCGCGCCGTACGGCCCGGCTATTCAGGCATGAATCGCGGCGGCACGGCGTTGCTGATCGGCATTACGCCGCCGGATACGAAAGCGGTTCTGGATACCAGCCTCTTTATTGGCAATCGTTCGTTCACGCGCACGAGCGGCGGAGACTGCAGGCCCGACCGCGATTTTCCGATCTTCCTTCGGTGGTACCGCGAAGGGAAGCTTAAGTTGGACGAACTGGTAACCAATCGTTACACGTTGGACCAGATCAATACCGCGGTGGATGACTTGGAGCACGGAAGAATTCTCGGCCGCGGAATTTTGACTTTTACTTAGAGCAGACACCGGCATGTCATTCTGATTAATATGAAAGCGATGAATAGTGTAACGGCTGTGGTACAGCTGATCGGTCGAGGAGGACAGCCGTTATGGAATACATCGCGTTGGACGTGCATAAGAAATATACTTGGGCGCGCGTGGAAAACAGCCAAGGAGATCGGCTGTGCGAGATGCGATTGGCGCACGCTCACGGGACAGTGAAGGGATTCGTGAGTCGCTGGGCTGGCGGATCTCCAGTGGCGATTGAGACGGTGGGGAATTGGTATTGGGTCGTTGACGAGATCGAGGCCGGGGGTGGCAAGCCGCAGCTGGTCAACGCCCGCTTGGCGAAACTGATGATGGGCAGCGTCAATAAGAGCGACAAGCTTGACGCCAAAGGGATGAACCGGCTGCAAAGGACGGGGACTTTGCCGACGGTTTGGATCCCCTGCTCTGCGGTACGCGATGCGCGCGAGCTGCCGCGCACCCGCATGGTGCTCAGCCGCCAGAGAACGCAATTGAAAAACCGTGTGCATGCGACTTTGGCCAAGTATGGGTACGTGGTGGAAGGCGCCAGCGATGCCTTCGGCAAAAAGGGGCGCAAAATCGTCGAGGAACTTCTGCTTAAGCTGCCGCCG
>DATBMR010000098.1:0-16030 GCA_036554745.1 Binatia bacterium | reverse complement strand
ACTCGCCGCCGATCGATGTGAAACCATAGAGGCGTTCTTTGCCGTCCAAACCGAACGTTTGAGCAACCCCTTCGCCGAGAGCCAACGTTGTTTTCACGATGCCGGACTGGGGTACCGAACGTCCAACCAGCCCCTCGTCATAAGGGTGACGAGCGAGGATCGTTCCCTCATGGTCGTAAACTGCAATCGAGGCATAGTCCGGCAATTTAGCCGTGCCAATGACCTGATTGAAAAATTCCAAATCGACGGCAGCGAACACCACTCCCAGCGCCGAACCATCATCGGCGAAGATCGGCAATCCCAGGTGCAAACTCGCTTTACCGTTAGCGCCGCCAACTTGGTAGTTGCCGATGGCAAAATCCTTTTGCTGGAAAGCTCGACGAAAATAGCTCTGATCACTGATGTTCACGTTTCCCGCCGCCGGTCGCGCGCTGCAAAACTGCTCGCCTTGCGCATCTGCCGCACCGAGATTCGCGTAGAGCGGATACTCCTTGAGTAAGCCGGCAAAGAGAGCGCTGCATCTCGGACCATCTTGCCCGCCGACTTCGGGTAATCGCGCTAAAGCGATCAACAGGTGACGTGTACTGTCAAGCACGCGTTGCTGGCTTGCCGCCACAAGTCGGACAAGGCGCAACGCCTCGCGCTTGGCGTCTTGGCTGTCTTTGATTTGCTGCTCCCGAGCACTGTAGAGAATTAACGCCAGCGCCGGGAGTACGGCGAGAAGAACAAGATGAATTAACCGGGTGCGCAGACTTGGACAGTACACCATACGAGCTTCGCTTATTTGTGCCGATCTCGGTAACGCTCCAGTGCAGACAAACGGAGTGGCAAAGGAGTGTTGGTCATGATGCGAGAGGTACTGTCATCTGTTTGGACATCCGTTCCTTTTGACCGACAATTTGGAACCTCGATCGGCTGCCTCGCTGGCGACCTTGTGAGTTTGCGCCCAATGTCAGCAGCGCGGTTAAATTCAAGTCGCATGCCAGGTAACCGCCTAGCTTAACTCCTCGAAAATGCGCCAAAGTCGCTGCGGAACGCTGAGTTGTTGGCATGCGCGTTACAAAATTTGGCAATCATGCACGCGGCCCTGACATGCTCAGACCCGTTCAGTCCAACGAAGTCGCGGGCTCGTGCAAAGTCGATTTTCCAGCCGACGCCAGGAACAAGCTCGACAGGTGAGACGAGCTGAAGCTCGGCCCGTCGCTCTCCGCGCAACAAAGGTTCGGCATTGCGTCTACTGATTTGACAACGAACGTGAGCGCCGATAGACTCCGCTTGCTTTTGCGCTGCGTTAGCAAACTGTTTCGCAATCTGATGAGAAAGGGAGTTCGCGCACGATGATCTTGTCAAAGAATTCCGATGTCGAGGGAATTGTCGTGAGGGCTATCGAAGGCAAGCCTATGTATGGCGGCGACCTGATCGTCAAGCCGCTCATCAAAGGCGACGAAATGACGTGTTTAGAAATCCATTACACGCCGGGAGTGGGCGCGCCGCTCCATGTCCACTCGCACGAGTCGCTCGCTTACGTCGTCAAAGGCAAGGTCAAGATGACCGTGGGGAAAGAAGAATATATTCTTGGTCCAGGCGACGTATGTCGCCATCCCAAAGGAGTACCCCACGGCGTCGAAGGGATCGAGGAGTCCATCGTCGTTGAAATAAAATCCCCCGCGCCGGATATTTCTAGTTTTCTCGGCATGTAGCCGATGCACTTAAGGAGGAGATTGTCCTTATGGCCGGCAGAGCAAGATATCTTATGATCGCGAGTATGGACGTCGACCCTAAACACGAAGCTTTATTCAACGAAGTTTACGACCGGGAGCACGTGCCCAATCTTAGCAAAGTACCCGGGGTTCTTGGTATCACGCGCTACCAACGTGGCACACTCACGATGAACATTGGCGGCGAGCGCAAAACGATCGAAATCCCCAACGAACCGACCTATACGGCCATTTATGAGCTCGAAAGCCCAGACGTTTTGACCAGCGCGGCGTGGGATCAGGCGGTCGAAGAAGGCCGTTGGCCGAGCCAAGTGAGGCCGCATACAAAGAACCGCCGCCATGTTTTATTGAAAATAATGGAATAGGCCAAGCCGTTCGGTCAGCTTTGGCTTTGAATACCGAGAACGGCTTTTAGCTCCGCCTCGATCGATTCTGCCCGCGTTTTCTCAACGTGGCGCTCGAATAGCGGAAACAGCTCGCGTTCTTCCTTGCGAATATGACGCTCGAGAAGATCCCCCAAATCGAAGATAAGCTTAGCTGTACCGATACCGGTCTCGAGCTGGGGCACGGCCCGGCGAATCTCATCGTGCTCAACCTTCAACTCATCGATGATCACCTCACTCTGCGGCACTGACGAGCGCAGCAGAGGAAACAAGATTTCTTCTTCGGCGCGAAAGTGCTCCACTAGGTGATCGCGGTAAAACGCCAGAAATTCTTTGCTTCTTTCGCGCAGGCCGGAAGCCCCCGTCGGTTTGAGCTGTCCCAAGGCTTGCTTCCGGCAGCGCAGAGCGAGCGCTAAACCGTGATGATGATCATGCGATAACGGAATTAAACTCGAATGGCGCATGGATCGTGCGGAATAGCGCAATGAAGTATTGGGATGGCTGATTCATTCCACCCTAATATTTTTCATGACCGCCGTTGCTGCTAGATTGCTCCTTTATTGCGGAGATCCGCGATCGCGACGCCATCGTAACCGAGCGACATCAGAATTTCTTCCGTGTGTTCACCCAAAATCGGCGGAGGGCTGTCGATGCTCGGCGGCGTGCGGCTCATCGCCACGGCGTTGCCAATGAGCTTCATTTTTCCCATCTTTGGGTGTTCCACCTCGATGGGGAATCCGTAGGTTTTTACTTGCGGATCGGCAAAAACTTCGTCTAGCGTGTTGATCGGTGCCGCGGGTACGTCTTTGGTCATGAGACGGCGCAGCCAGTCATCTCTGTCGCCGCCGCGAAAGATCGGCTGCAGCAGGTTGACCAGCTCATCGTAGTTTTCGATTCGGGATTTGCGGTTGTTGAAACGAGGGTCCTGCGCCCACTCCGGTTTACCGACCACGTCGAACAGACCGAACCAAAACTTGTCCGGTGACGACATGTGCAGCACGAACGGCTGGCCGTTACGGTCCTCGAACGCGAACACGCCCGCGGTGGTCGTGCGATGCTTGCGCCGTGGTACCTGACCGGTTTCGAAGTAGCGCGCGGCGTTTTCACTAAGGAAAGACACGGAAGCGCGCAAGAGCGACGTTTCCACGTGCTGCCCCTCGCCCGTCAGCATGCGATTCATCAACGCCCCGAGCACACCGTAACAGGCGTACATGCCGGTCAGGTGATCCGAAAACGATATGCCCATGCCCTGCGGTTTGCCTGGGTCGGTCAAAAGGCTCAGCAAGCCGCTGCGTGCCTGGCCGACGGTATCATACCCGGGCATATCGCGGTACGGCCCCTGGGGGCCGAAACCGGAAATCGAACAATACACAATCTTTGGGTTGACTTTGCGGATGTCATCGTAGCCGAGCTGCCGCTTTTCCATTACGCCAGGGCGAAAATTTTGGATCAGCACGTCCGCCCGGGCAGCGAGCTTGAAAGCGATATCGCGCCCTTCGTCGGTCCGGAGGTCGACAGTGAGGCTTTTCTTATTTCGATTTAAGCTGCAAAAGGTCGCCGCATAGTTGCGCTCGCCCCAACCGCGGAACGGGTCGCCACGCTTTGGCTCTTCGATCTTGACAACCTCTGCTCCCAAATCGGCCAGCAGCTGTGCCGCAAACGGCCCGGTGACATAACTCGCGGCTTCGACGATTTTTACACCCGTAAGTGCACCGCTCATTGGCTCATCCGATCTTGAAAAAGTAGCTCGTGTGGTTATCTCCTAGCGTCCGAACGCGCTGGAAGTCAAGAGCGACGGTGTGTTAAACGCACCGGTGAGCCAATCCGGGAACGAACGGGCGCTCGAGCAACCGTCGACTGCGCCGACGGTCAAGCTCCAATCTGATTGGGTGGCTTGGTGGGAAGCCGAAACCGAGCTAACGCTCTTCAGTGTGCATCTTGCGAGGCGGTGGCGGACTACCTTGCGGCGACACCATGGCGATGATCTCGGAGCGACTGAAGCGCCAGCCGCCGCCGAACTTGCGACCGGGGAGCGATCCCTCTTTGACTAATTTGTAAACCGTCCGAGGATGAATTTGCAGCAGTTCGGCTACTTCACCCGCAGTGAGTATTTCATCCATTTGAAACCGACCTCCTCCGATCCTGGGATTCTCACGACAGAGGCAGAATTCGTGCCAGCCTTTTCACACGGGACGAGATGGGCCAAAAATCGACAAAAAAGGGAACCTGCGTCATGTTTCCGAAGGAAAGCCCTACAGATAAGTGCAGGATTGGTGAAAACTCGCACAAATTGAAACAACACCGTCAATCCGATGAATCAGCGAGTCGTCTTCGAACAACTGTACTCGGTACGCGCCGGATCGAAAAAACAAAGCCGACCGTTTTGCGTGACTGAACCTTACGCGCCCAGGTAGGCGTCCACCACTTTGGGACTATCCAGCAATTCTGCGCTCGGACCATCAAGTACCACTCGGCCATTTTCCAAGACGTAGGCAAAATGAGCAATTCGCAGCGCT
Source organism: Binatia bacterium (assembly GCA_036554745.1). Classification (GTDB taxonomy): domain Bacteria; phylum Desulfobacterota; class Binatia; order UBA9968; family UBA9968; genus DP-20. The sequence continues at coordinate 11,413 of DATBMR010000098.1, read as the reverse complement.
TGCCGAACGTTCTGTTCCACTAGAAGGATTGTCAAGCCGAGATCTTTCAAAGAGCGCAGAGTCCTAAAAATCTCCTGCACCAAGAGCGGCGCCAGGCCCATAGACGGCTCATCCAACAGCAATAACCGCGGCCGCGCCATGAGCGCGCGTGCGATTGCCAACATCTGCTGTTCGCCGCCGGAGAGGTTGCCGGCCAGGCCGTCCAAGCGTTCTCGCAGGCGTGGAAAGAGGGTCAACGCCTGTTGCAGGTCTTTGGCGATCTCTTCCCGATCCCGGCGCCGGTAGGCGCCGAGCAGCAAATTCTCTCGCACCGACAAAGTCGTAAGGATCTCCCTACCTTCGGGTACCTGTATGACGCCAAGCTCGACAATTTGATGGGGCGGCAAATTACGCAGTTCAACGCCGTTGAAAACAATCGATCCTGCACTCGGACGCAGCAGACCGGAAAGCGTCAACAGTGTGGTCGACTTGCCGGCGCCGTTAGCGCCCAGAAGCGCCGTAATTTGCCCTGCGGTGATTTTCAAGTCAATCCCCTTGACCGCCTCGATCATGTCATAGTGAACCCGGAGACCGCTCACTTCCAAGACGGCGCTCATAAACGTGTCGTTATTCCTCCCGGCCCAGATAGGCTTCGATGACCGCAGTGCTGGCGCGAATTTCGTCCGGCGTACCGCGTGCAATCACGCTGCCGAAGTTCAAAACGGTGATCTCACGACAAAGCCCCATGATGAAGCGCATATCATGTTCGATGATCAAAATACTTAAGCCACTTTCATCGAGCTTAACGATCTCGTCCATGATTTGCTGTTTTTCCGCACTGTTCATGCCCGCCGTGGGTTCGTCCAGTAGCAGCAATTTTGGCTCCGTGGCCAGCGCCCGCGCGATTTCCAGACGGCGCTGCTCGCCGTAGGAGAGCGTTCCCGCGAGACTCTCGGCACTGCCGGCCAATCCCACCTTGGCGAGCAACTCGCGGGCCATTTCCGCCTCAAGCCGCTCATTCTCACGATAACGCGCAGTCGGCAACAGCGCGCTCAGGGCGCCGTAGCGCGCTCGGCCGCCGAGTGCGACCGCGACGTTTTCGATCAGCGTCATCGCTTTGAAAACACGGATATTTTGGAACGTGCGCGCGATTCCGCAGCGAGTCACGCGGTGGGGCGTCATCCCGTTCAGACGCTCGCCGTGGAACTCGATGAATCCTTCGCTCGGCGCTAATAGACCGGTGACAAGATTGAATACCGTAGTTTTGCCGGCGCCGTTGGGGCCGATCAAACCGAAAATACCGCGCGCAGGAATCGTCAAGCTCACGTCATGAAGTACCTGCAACCCGCCGAAATTTTTTGATACCGACGAAAGCCTGAGCATGAGTCACCTGGCTGCGCGAATCGAAGCGGAAGCCCGCCGCGCGCCCAACAGATCCCAGATGCCGCGCGGTGCATAGAGGATAATGATGACCAAGATGACGCCGTTGATCAGTGGCCGGTAATGACCTAAGCCGCGTAACAACTCAGGCAGCAATGTGATCAAAGCACCGCCGATCACCGCGCCCCATGGGCTGCTGGTGCCGCCCAGGACTCCCATGGCGAGGATTTCCACCGCGCGCTCGAAGCCATATTCGTTGGGGCTGATGAAAAAAGTAAAGTGTGCATTGAGCCCGCCGGCCAAACCCGCAAGAGCGGCGCCAAAAACGAACACAAATTGTTTGTACGCGCGGACGTTAAGTCCCATGAGCTCGGTGGCGATCTCGTCCTGGCAGATGGCGGACATGACGCGGCCGATCCGCGAGCGCGCCAGACGCAGCAAAACGTAAACCGTCAGGAGGACAGCAAGCGCCACGTCGAACCAGTGGGTGAGTTGCGGAATTCCGTTGAGGCCGAGCGCGCCACCGGTGATCCCTTCGGCGTTGAGAATCAGAATACGGACAACCTCACCGAACGCGAGCGTCGCCATGGCGAGATAGACGCCGGAAAGGCGCAGCGTCGGGCGTCCGATCAGCAAAGCGATCAGCGCCGGCAGCAACGAACCGAACAGTAGTGCAACATGGAAAGGTAAGACGGCATGAACGGTTAGTAGCCCGGCGGTATAGGCCCCGATGCCCATGAATGCCGCATTGGCAACCGTGAGCATACCGCAGGCCAACGTCAAATAGATCGATAACGCGAGCAGAACGTTCGTGCCGAGCGAAAGCACAAGCGTACCGTACGTCGCCCAACTACTCTCAAGCCATTCCATGCAATTGGCGAGCTTGGCCGTTCGCCCGCAGCGCTCACGCGCGCCGTTGCGCGGCTCGACCGAACAAACCTTCCGGGCGCAACAACAGTACGATGAACAGCAAACCGAACGCTACCGCATCGCGCATGTTCGATCCGATGTAGGCTACTGAAAAGACCTCGGCGAAACCGAGAAAGAAGCCGCCGAGTAAAGCGCCCCGGATATCTCCCATGCCGCCGAGAATGACCACCGCGATTCCCTTGTGCAGCATCGGCTGACCCATATGGGGGAAGACGGCATTGGTATAGAGCGCGATCAACACCCCCGCGACACCGCCGAGTAATGACGCAACGACCGACGTGGCGCGGAATAACGCCTCAACGTTGACGCCCAGGAGCGCCGCAGCCTTGGTCGACTCAGCCAATCCACGTAGCGCGCGGCCAGCGCGAGTTCGTTGCAAACCCCAAAGGAGCACGGCCATCAGTAGAAAAACCAATAAAACAATCTCGAGCTCCAGCCAGGTGAGCCGAACGCCCGCCACATTCAGTGCGTGGGATGGCAGGATTTCCGCCGGGAAGCGCAGATTTTCGGGCCCGAAGAACCCTTCGAAGAGGCTGGTCAAAACAATCGTCAGACCGATGGTTGCAACCATCGGTGCCAAGTGTGGCGCATGCCGCGCGCGTAGCGGCGCGAAGATCAGTTTATCGACGAACCAACCGAGACCGGCGCTGCACAATACCGCGACCAATATCGCGACCGGTAAGGCCGCGTGAAAATATAGGACCGCCTGCAGAGCGGCATAAGCGCCCACCATAAAAACCGCTCCGTGCGCCAGATTGACGACATTCAAAACGCCGAAGACAAGAGTAAAACCGAGCGCAAAAAGAGCATAGACGCCGCCCAACGAGATCGCGTTGACGAATTGTTGCGCGAGCATGGGTTATTTTTGAATGACGTACTTGTTGTTCCTCGTCACCATCACGATCGCGGTCTGGACGGCGTCATAACCCGCGGGCTTGCCGTCTCGGCCGATTACCTGGCGAAACTTAAAGGGACCCGTGGCGCCGGTCCACTGGACGGACGGCAAGACATCGCGCAAAGTTCTGCGGTCCGCCTCGAGCTTGCCGGTCAGCTTTATTTTCTTGAGCGCTTGCGCCACGATGTACATGCCATCGTAAGCCTGCGCGGCAAACTGGTCCGGCAATGTGCCATGGGCTTTTTGGTAAGCCGCGATGAAACGCTTGTTCTCGGTCGCGGGGTTTTCCACCGACCAGGGGCTGCCGACCCATAAATTATCAGAGTTGTTTTTGGCAAGATCGAACACACGTGGCGAGTTCATGCCATTGCCGCCGATGAACGGTAAGGTGATCCCAAGTTGGCGGGCCTGCACCATGATCGGCGCCCCCTCCGCAACCAGCGCCGAGAGCACGATCGCATCCGGATTGCTTGCCTTCATCTTGGTGAGCTGCGGCTTGAAATCAACGTCCCCCTTGGCGAAGGTTTCCGTCGTCGTGATCGGAATTTTAAGCGCCTGCAACGCCTTGACGAAGTTATCGTAGCCGCTCTTTGTGAAAATATCGTCGTTGCCGTAGAACACCGCGACTGTTTTCACGCCGGTTTTTTGCGCGGCGACTTTCAGCGTTACCGGCAGAATGTCGGCCTCGGTGACGGAGTTACGGAAGACATAATTACCGATCGAAGTAATGCCGTCTGCGGTGTTCGAAGTGCCGAACACAACGACTTTGGCAGATTGGGCCACCGGATCCGAAGCCTGTGCCGAGTTGGACAGCGTCGGCCCGAACAGCATGAGGACCTTGTCTCGAAAGATGAGCTTTTTAAAGACGTTGATCGCCTCTTCTTTTCTGCCCTGCTCGTCTTCGATGACCAGCGACACTTTTGCGCCGTTGATGCCGCCGTTTGAATTGACTTCGCTCATGGCGAGTTCGAAGCCTTTGCGGATCGAAACGCCGTACTGCGAAGCGTTTCCGGTCAATGCCTCGGCAACGCCGATTTTGATCTCGGCCGCCATTCCGGCGACACTTAAAAACTGCGCCGCCAGCGCGAGTGCAATGACACGAAATCGGATTTTCATAGTCCCTTCCGAATCAAACCCAGGTGGTAACCAGAAAGCCTGAAATGAACTAAGCGGCAAGCTCGAAACTTTCACCGGTAACGGAAACCACGATGAGGCGGGTGATCGAAAAACGGAGCCAAGATGCGGCCAGCGCCGCCAAACCGCCTATTTCTTGCTTGCGTCGATGCGCCAGAGATAGAGCGTGTGGTCCCAATTCGACCCGTCTTTAATGTGCTCCGTCTTTGCCGGCTTCCAATCTCCCATATCGAAATCATGAGAAACGATGCGCGAACCAGGCTTCATCATTTTCCAAATATTCGGGCGAACCATCAGATTGACTTCCGGCAAGAGATACATGGTCAGGACGTTCGCCCCAGAAAGATCAACGGTCCTGATATCTTGCTGGCGAATTTCTACCAAATGGCCGACGCCGGCTTTTTTGATGTTCTCCCGCGATTCCTTGATACGCTCGGGATCGATCTCGAAACCGATCGCTTTGACGCCATATTTCTTCGCCGCGGTGACGACGATACGGCCATCACCCGAGCCGAGGTCATAAACGACATCGCCCTTCTTGACTTCGGCGAGTTCGAGCATCCGGTCGACGACTTCCTGAGGCGTCGGCACGTACGGAACGATTTTGCCTTCTTGCGCTCGGGCAACGGGCGGATGGAGCGCCGCCGCGGGCGCGAGAACGACCATCACGGCTAACAACCATAGGCGAGTTTGCGTTTTCATGATCTCTGACCCTTCGGTTTAGGCATTTTTCTGCCAGAACCGCCCCAGCCACCCGCTGCCTTCTTTTTCCGCCACCTGTTCCAGCTCGCCGGCGTCGAGCCAGATCCCGTGACAGCCGGTGCACTGATCGATGACAACTTTTTGAAAGCTGCGCTCCTTGAGAGGCTCGCCGCACTTCGGACACTTCATGTAAGAAACGGCTTTGGCGGTGTCTTTCGTCTCGGCTTCTTGCTTCGCTTTCATCTTCGCGATCAATTCGCGCTCTTTCTTGACGAAATATTCGTCTTCCTGTGCCTTTTTGCGTTCGTCCCATTTGTTCGCCATGGCTTTTCTCCTGGTTCCGCCCGTTTAACTGATTCTTTATGCCAAAGCTTGTTTCAGCCAGCCACTTGGCCGTTTTCACGACCGACTTTGCTGCCGCCGATGGCCGGCCTTTCTTTGGCGACCATCGGCCGTGACAGAAAACCGTCGACAACGTCTTTTCCGCTGCGATAAGCGGCATGCATGGACACGATTTTTTCAGCCATGCCCCAGCGTCTTGAGTCGGTGGTGATCGAAAACGGTCATAGCGAGTACGCGTCAATTGGAGAATCCCGCCAGGTAGGGAAGCCTCGCCGCGGTTTTTTTCACTTGTTCAAGATTGGCGCGCAATATCGCGGTAGAATCCCACGACCCGGTCGTAAGCGCCCTGCGGTAGGTGTCCGGCAAATCGATCGCGATCTTCTTGTCGTCATAGGAGAGCGTCTTGCTTTCCAAATCGACGGTGTACTGCGTGCGCGGATTCTCCTCGACGCTCTTCATTAGTTGTTGGATCTCGCCGGCGCTAACCGTGACGGTCGGCACCCCCATCATCGTGCAGTTGCCGGCGAAAATCGCGGCGAACGACTCGCCGACGATCGCCTTGATGCCAAAACGATGCAGCGCCTGGGGCGCATGCTCGCGCGAAGAACCGCAACCGAAATTTTTGTTGACGAACAGAATCGCCGCGCCCTTGTATTCAGGATCGTTGAACGGATGGTCTTTTTTCCGCCCAGCAGCGTCGTACCGTTCATCGAAAAAAGGGTATTCGCCCATGCGCGCAAAGGTCACCTCTTTTAAGTAGCGGGCCGGAATAATCCGATCGGTATCGATGTCGTTACCCCGTAAGGGCACCGCCGTGCCTTGAACTCGAGTGATTTTCACAATAGCGCTCATATTCTCCTCGCTACTCGTACTCGCGGACATCGACGACCTTGCCATTGAGCGCCGCCGCCGCCACCATGGCTGGGCTCATCAGCAACGTCCGTCCCTGGGGGCTGCCCTGCCGGCCGATGAAGTTACGGTTGGAGGAAGACGCCGATATTTCGCGGCCATTGAGCTTGTCGGGATTCATCGCCAAGCACATGGAGCAACCGGCCTCGCGCCATTGGAATCCGGCTGCTTGAAATATTTCGTGCAGCCCTTCCTGCTCGGCGAGTTTTTTGACCTCGGCCGATCCGGGAACAACCAAGGCACGCACGTCGGGTCTGACCTTGCGACCTTGTGCAATCTTGGCTGCGGCGCGCAAATCAGCCAGCCGACCGTTGGTACACGAGCCGATAAAGGCGACGTTGATCGGCGTCCCAAGAATCGGTGCACCGGGCTGCCAGCCCATATGTTCGTAGGCTTTCTTCGCACTGTCGGGATCGGCATAGTCCGCTGGGATGGGCAGCCTTTCGGAAATACCGACAGACTGCCCGGGATTAATGCCCCAAGTCACTGTCGGTTCGATTTCGCTGGCCTGATAGTTGACCACGTCGTCGAACCGGGCGTCGGCGTCAGAGGCGACCGACTTCCAATACGTCACCGCACGGTCGAACGCGGCGCCTTTCGGCGCATAGGGCCGGCCTTTGAGATAGTCGTAAGTCGTCTCGTCTGGATTAACGTATCCCGCCAGCGCACCCCCCTCGATGCTCATGTTGCAGACCGTCATGCGTTCTTCCATGTTCATCCGGTCGATCACTGAACCGCCGTACTCATAAGCGAAGCCTTTACCGCCGCTAACACCAAGCCGTCGAATGATGTAGAGGATCACGTCTTTGGCGTAAACGCCGGTACCGAGCACGCCAATGATGTTGATCCGGCGCACTTTGAGCTTGTCCATCGCCAGCGTTTGGGTCGCCAGCACGTCGCGCACCTGGCTGGTGCCGATGCCGAATGCCAAACAGCCGAAGGCACCATGAGTACTCGTGTGGCTGTCACCGCAGGCTAAGGTCATTCCCGGTTGGGTGAGCCCGAGTTGCGGACCGATCACGTGGACAATCCCCTGATTCATGCTATCCAAACCAAAAAACTCGACGCCAAACTGCGCAACATTTTTCTCGAGTGCCTGAGTCAGCTCTTCCGCTTCGCGATCAAGAAACGGCCGCTGGCGCAAATCAGTCGGAACAATATGATCGACGGTCGCAAAAGTGCGGTCGCGGAATGCCACGTCCAGACCTTTTTCTCGGAGCATGTCGAAAGCCGGCGCCGTAGTAATCTCGTGAATCAGGTGTAAGCCGATGAAAAGTTGAGTCTGTCCGGTCGGCAGTATCCCAACGGTATGAGATTCCCAGATCTTGTCGTATAGCGTCCGTCCCGCCATCAAAATCTCCTTCGCGGCGATAATATCGGCCGCATCCCACGACTTCAAGTGCCGGGCGGACGTGAAATGCCGCGAAACGCTAGACGTTTGCCTTAGAGCCTCAGCCTACCGTGACCACGGCACTATCGAGATGGCGCTTGTAATTAAATCACGGCTACGTTCACGCCCACGAAGACGGCATTATGGCGTCTGCCCGTAGATCCACCTTCCTGGATTGCGCGCGTAGTCTTCGTAAGAACCGGCAGAGGTGATGCCGGGGATCTGTGGAATCCAGTCTTCACGCAGAAGATCCTGCGGATCCCCGTAATTCTCGGCAAGCCGGCGCACCTCGGGATCATCCAGCGCCGTGAGCCGACCCTCGCGAATGATGGTGTGCTCCCGGCCGCCCTTGGTGGTGATCGTGAAAGTCGGAAACAAGAGATGGATATGCAGATGACCGTAGAGAATGCCGTTCTCGCCCGCCCACTGCTCTTCGGCCGACCGCCACAGCGTGCCAAAGCCCATATGAATGACCCCGGAGCGGCGACGCTCCCACTCGAACCCGCCGGATGAATGTTGCTCGATGCCGCTTGGCCGCCTAATTTTGGGATTGGTGCCGATGGCGACTTCCCAAAGATAAAACAGGCCGGGCCGCGGAAAGCATGGGTATTGGGTGCGCCGGCTTTCTTCAAGAAGATCGCGCCACGCGTCGCCGTAAGCAGCGCCGCCGCTGATTTTGACAATCTGTCCGCCTTCGAGCTCGACTTTGACTTGCGGAAACGCCTTAGAAAAGTGGCTGGTCGTTCCCGCCACCACACCGGCTGCGTCTTCCTTGGCGATGATCGGCGGCACCGGATGGCCAAACAGATGCCCGTTGCGCGGCGTCGATGAAAAGCCGTAGCGCGTGCCGTCGTAGTACTCCTCCCAGTAGGTCCAGGCGATGTCGGTGCCCTCGGCATCGGTCAATCGGGCGCGCCCGCCGCGGCCGTGCTGCCAAATCGGATCCCAGGTTTTCTTGTTGATGAGCAGATGGAGGTCGAGCGGATAGGTCGTCGACTTTTGCAGAAAGTGCTCGGCGCGTAACCACGGGATCTGCTCGTAACGAAACTCGGTCTTGGGGATCGGCCCGCCTTTGCCGTGAATCAACAGGTCGTAGCCGCCGCGCAGCGCGAAATCTTCGATGTAAGGCATGCCTTCCCAGCGCCGCGGGTTTTTGTCCCAAGGTTCGCGTCGCATGATCACTTCGACTTCGTCGGTATAATCGAAAATTCGATCGGGAGCGCCCATGTCGGCGACCAGAATATCGACGTGAGCACCCTTCTCGCGCAGCGCCGCAGCGACCGCGTGAGGCACATCCAGATCGTATTCACGGTCGATGGCGATGAGGATCTTGTTGCCGGCTTTCGTCTTGTCGTATCCAACAAAGCCAATGTGGCTGTCCCGGTTCTCGCGTGAGTTTACCAGCGTGCGGGCGAAGGGCATCAATGCGGAAATATCCGCCGTGCGCAGCGCGCGGTTCTGCAATCGCGCCGCTTGCGGCATGGAATCACGGATGCCAACGCCCTCATCGGCTGTGTCGCACATGGAAGACTCCTTCGAAGAAAATTGGAGTAATGGAGTTTTGGAGTACTGGAGTGTTGGGGAACGTCATTCGTTTCGGAACCGATTGCTCCACCACTCCACTACTCCTTTATAAACAGTTCTGCTTTACCCAATCGACGATCTCGCATCGTTTCGCAAACCATAGATCAGGAAACGACTTGGCGTATTTGATGCACTCGTCGTAAACTTTGCCGGTTGCCGGAAATGCCATCTGGCAATGCATGGCCAAAGTCAGCATCTTTGGCTCCTCGGCCGATTCTTCGTACAACAGATCGAATTCATCCTTGAAGGAATTGTAAACGTCGCGAGCCGTAATGCCGCGGCGGTACATGCCCGTATCGTTGAGCCCGCTGACGGCGTTCTTGTACGGTACCACAATCATGGTTTTGCCATTAATGCTAACCGGATAGGGATTGTCGTCATTGACGGCGTCGCCATGCCAGGCAAATCCCTCGTCCGCGAGGATGCCCAGCGTCCGTTCGGTATGGCGCATCCCGGAAGTCAACCAGCCGCTCGGTCGCACGCCAATGAAGTCCTCAAACATTTTCGCGCACGTTCGGATTTCATCGCGTTCCTGTGCTTCGGTGAGCTGCGTCAACTGAATGTCTTCTGCGTATGAGTGACCGACAATCTCGTGTCCGCGTTCGTGCACCGCCCTCACCGCGGCGGGATAACGCTGAATGCACAGCGCATTGGTGTTAAAAGACGCTTTCACGCCATACTTATCGAGGATGCGAAGAATGCGCCACACTCCGGTTCTGCCGCCGTAATCGTTTTCGCTGGCCGTGCGGCAATCGTAGCGCGACACGACATCGTCTTCCTTGATTGGATTGGAGCCGCCGACGTGGTGGGTGCGGCGGTGCTTCGGATCGGGAATTTCCGTCCAGGCTTCAAGATTGCCCGCCAGCGCAATCGCCATCCGTGCGCGGTTGGGCCAGCGGATCTTGATCTTCTTGGCTTTCGAATAAACGTCGTAAAAATTATCATGCTGCGGCATCATAACCCGCCAAACCTCCTCGTTAGCTGCGCGCAATTGTTTTACCGTCCGTGATATATGGAAATCGTCAAGTGGTGTCAAATAACTGGCCGCTATCGGCCTTCCGATATGATCGGGTTAATACTTCACTTCGACTAGATACAGTCCGTGCGGCGGTGCCGTCGGGCCGGCTCGGGTGCGGTCGCGCGCGTCAAGCAAAGCATGCAACGATTGCGCCGTACGCATACCGCACCCGACTTCGACGAGTGTGCCGACGATGTTGCGCACCATGTGGCGGAGGAACGCGGTCGCCTCGATAGTGTAGACGAGCAAATCGCCGCGCTGTTCGAACGAATTGGCGTAAATCTTTCGAACCGCGTGGGCAGCGTCGCAGCCAGCGGCGCGAAACGAGGAAAAATCATGTTCGCCGATCAAGCAGGAAATCGCCTCGCGCACGGCATTGATATCCAAGGGCTCGTGCACATGCCAGGCGCGATTCAAATAGAACGGTGAGGGGGTTGGCCGATTGAGGATGTGGTACTCGTAGATGCGGCTGCGCGCATCTCGGCGCGCGTCGAACCCATCGGGGACGATCTCGACCTCCTTGATCGTGATGTCGAATGGCGTGAGCGCGTTTAAGCCGCGGCGCAGACGGTGCGCGGTAAATTCTTTGTCCGAGAAGAAATTAACCACCTGACCGAGAGCATGGACGCCGGCGTCGGTGCGCCCAGAGCCGGTGAGACGCGTGGAAGTTCCTAAGAAAGTCGAAACCGCCCGCTCCAGAACGGCTTGAATCGACTCGCCATTCGGCTGGAACTGCCAGCCGGAATATTTCGTGCCGTCGTATTCGACGGTGAGTTTGACGTTCACACCAGTATGGCTTGGTTCAGTCTGGTTCCTGCGAGGTAATTTCACCGCCGAGCCGCAGAGGACGACCGGCGCAGCCCCTCGCGGTTCGCCCGAGGCGTGTCGAGAATAGGTCTCTCTCCATTGCGCAGTATCCTGCGCAATGCCTTTGCACCACTGCGCTCTTTGCGGTTAAAAATTTCCTTGGTTGCGGCTCTCCCGCGCTGTGCCTCTCCGGCTGCAGGCTCTAAATGTAGTCGCGGATCAAAATCTCCGCAATTTGAACGGCGTTGAGCGCGGCGCCCTTGCGCAGGTTGTCGGATACCACCCATAGATTAAGCCCATTGGCCACGGAATGATCCTCGCGAACTCGGCCGACATAGGTGGC
>DATBMR010000089.1:0-2743 GCA_036554745.1 Binatia bacterium | reverse complement strand
TAGCCCGGAACTGAGGTGATGGCCTCTAATTGGATTCGGGGGGAACCTCCATGTTTTCGTAATTGCGAAAACATGAAAAATATAAGAGCAACTAGCGGTCGGGGCGGCGATCGTGCTAGCAGCCTTCACGAAGCGGGAGAGGGAGGCGAGGGCGGCGTTAAGCGAAAAAGGATAAGGTTTTATTGATTGATAGTACGACGATCGGTGTGTTAGAAGTGGCTGCGTTGATTGGTAAGGCGAATTGCGCAGATCCATCAGCATGCATGTTTTTCTCTGTGTGCAGGGAGGGCAATCCCATGGTCGCTGCAAAATTCTGGATCCCTTTAGTTCTGGTTTTGTTTGTCGCGCCGGCCGGCGCGGAAACGATTAGAATCGCTTACTCCGGGGTGGCGGCGACAGGCACGCCGGTTTGGCTCGCCAAGGATGAAGGGGTTTTTGCCAGGCACGGACTGGAAGCGGACCTCGTCGCCGTGCGCAGCGCTCCTCTCCAGGTCACGGCTCTGGTCTCCAACGAGGTGCAGTTCGTCCGAGGCAGCGCGTCGAGTATGCTCACGGCGGCCGCGCAGGGGGCCAAGCTCAAAATCATCCTCTCGTTGTTCGCCGAGCGGGCGTCCTACGATTTTCTGGTGGCGCCGTCGATCACCAAGCCGAGCGATCTGCGCGGCAAAAAAATCGGCGTGCAGGACTTCAGCGGTCTGCTCTGGAGCCTCACCATGCTATCGCTGCGCGAGATGGGTCTCGACCCGCAAAAAGACAATATCAATATTCAGGCGATCGGCGACAGCACGGTGATCGCCCAATCTTTGGCGAGCGGCATCATCGATGGCGCGGCGTTGGATCGCTTGCAGTCAGCGCGGCTGCAGGGGCTGGGGGTCAAAGTTCTGTTCGACTTGGGCAAGATCGCTCTACCTTCAAGCCCGTTGATGTCCTCGGAGGCGTTTATTCAGAAGAATCCGCAGACCGTGGAGAACTTCATCAAAGCGCTCATCGAGGCCAGCGCGATCATGCGCGCGCAGAAAGAGCGCGGCGTAGCCGTCCTGCAAAAACATCTCAAGACGGACCGTAAGCTCGCCGAGCTCGGCTATAAATTTTTGCTCGAGGATCTGACGCCCTATACCTTTGTCACCGTTAACGGTCTGAAAACCGCTCAGGACGTGATCGCGCTACGCGATCCCAAGATCACCAAGTTCAATGTCGAGGAACTTCTGGATCAACGTATCCTGACCAAGGTGGTCAAGAGCGGCTACGTCGAGGAGATCGAGCGAAAATACAAACTCCGGCCTTAGACGAGAAATGGCTCAGGCCGTTTTTTAACCGCGACAACATCTCTTTCATAATCAGACCAGGACTCGCCAAGAAGGGCTCGGTTTGTCTGGGTAAGCGGGCTCTGACCGCTCCGGACGGATCAGCGGGTCGGGCATTCGCTATACGACATGGCTGGCTGAGGCGATTTCCCGATGGCCGCTCCATTTAGGTCGCAGTCGGTGTCGGCAATAATGCTTTCCCGACAGAAGACTTCACTAATGCATTCGCTACTGGCATTCGACGAAGCGACGGCACGGAGAGAATGATCTTGCCGTCTTCACGCGAGCCCGCTCACGCGGCTGAACTCCCACCACTCAGCGAGATACTTTTCCCCCTTCGTCGGGATCTGAATTCGGTCGTTGTAAATGGTCGGCGGCGATCAGCAGGCCCTGGGAGTCGAACTCGATGGCATGCGGTTGCTCGGAACTCCCCAGGCTCGTGCCGGTTGTGCCGATGACCCGCAGGGACTTGCCGCTGTAGAATCTAGCCTGAGAGGTGATGGCCTCTAGTGGGATTCGCAGGAGCCCCCACGTTTTCGCAATTGCGAAAACATGAAAAGGTAAGCGCGACTAGCGGCCGCGAGCGGGGACCTTCGAAGCAGCCTTGACGAAGCGGGAGAGGGAGGCGAGAAGTTGGCGGATGTCACCGGGATGTTTGAGGCGGTAATAATTATGCTTTCCGTCGCTCTCGTATCGCACCACCTCGGCCAGTCGAAGCGCTGCCAGCACATTGCTCACGCGCGGTACGCTTCTGCGGGCGATCTCGCCTGGATTTAGTTCCTTGTTCTCGGCGAGCAGTTCGACAACGGCGAACGCGACCGGATTGCCGAGCACGCGGCAGAGCCGTGATTGCCTGTAGCTGTCTTCTTCCACGGCGCTTCACTATCATGTTTTCGCAATTGCGAAAACATGAAAATGACTGGCGGTCGGGCTAATTGGGGTGCTTGCGAAATCGGCGGGAGAGGAACCAGGCGACTCCGGCCGGCACTCCGAACGACGACGTGGACAGCGGGCTCGGTCAGCACGGAGTAACCGGCGACGAACACGCCGACGCTGAAATTGACGATGGACGCCGCCAACCAGACCCAATGAACTATACGAAGCGGCGCCCGGGATCATCTGAGGAAACGCCTCGATATCGATGGGCTGGCGCAAGTCCACGATCGAAATGTTTTCTCCGGCGGTGACTTTGTCCATGAGTGCTTGCGGAGGATGCGCGCCATCCGCAGCCGGCGTAGAAAGCGTGCTGAACTGTTGACACGTTTCAAGACGCTCGCCTCCGACCCGCAGAGTCTATAGCCGCCAAGTTAAAAACTGCGAACCTGACACAATCGAACTGTCTCGATTCCGAGACGCTCCGGGGTTTTCTCCTTTTTTCCTCGCACGCACGCCGATGGGCATGGTCTTGGCATAAAAAGAATAAATCGGGCGTCGATTGC
>DATBMR010000019.1:0-2788 GCA_036554745.1 Binatia bacterium | reverse complement strand
CGCGGGCGAGCAGCCGTAGTTTGTCGTCATGCTTATCGAGCACGGTGACCGACGGTAGCAGCATGAGCCAAAAGCCGACGACCGCTCCGAGATAGGCAATCAGGGCGATGAGGTGGAGCCAGGAATAGAGCATCAGGAGCGGGAATCAACCCCAAGCGAAGCGCGAGCCTTTCTTGAACGGTTTACCGGCGGCATCGTAATTTTCGCCGATGGTGTCGAGTTGCCGCCGTAGGTTTTCGAGCTCGCGCTTCTGGTGGGTCTCAAACGCTTGCGCTTCCTTTTTCCGCCGCTCGATAAACTCGGCGAGCTCCTGCGCACGATGGGCGGCGAACGCCGATCGCTGTTTCTCCCATTTCTCGTAAGAGTCCTTGAGCAGGGTGCGGATATGATAGTTCAGGTTGTCGCGCACGACCATCGACTTGTTGCAGTTTGGACAAAAGATCACGTTGCCGATGGCGAAGTTTTTGACATTTTCGACGTGAACTTCGTTGCACTTGAAGCAGTGCAACGGAATGTCCCAGGAATCGATTGCCGGCAGTTCGACGTACTTGACTTCCGCTTCCGCGATGCCGCTAGCGGGAGCGGGCGCAGCCGGAGTCGCCACCGTCGGAGCCGGTGTCGCGCCCGCGGCTTGCACAGCTGCACGGGCCGGACCGCTCGTCGGTGTCGCCGCGGCCGCTTGGCCTTGCCCTTTGCGGAAGCGCGATTCGAAATTGTCGGGGAAATTGGTTTCGGGGTGCAGCGCCCGCGCCCGCGCGATCAGCACTTCTTCTGTTTCGATATTGTTCGGGTCAGTGACGCAAACGTCGACCGGACAAACTGCGGCGCACGCCTCGTAGTCGTGAAAACCGACGCACTCGGTGCAAAGCTTCGGATCGATAATGAAGACCGTGGGTCCCAACGAGATCGCGTTGTTGGGGCACTCGGGTTCGCACGCACCGCAGTTGATGCAGTCGTTAGTGATCATCGTGGCCATTGGAACGATCCTCCGAATAAGAAGGAATTTCAGCGGGCATGAAGACGCTTCATCCTAGAGTAAATATCCCATCGTTGCAAATCAGAGTTTCCACAGTGGCGGCGTTACTCACCTGGAGCGCGGAAAATGACAGCGGGTTTTCGAACCAACAATAAATTCCAACCGGCGGGCCGACTTTTGTTGAAGAATCTGGAACCCCTTTGCGCAAAAAATATTGTGGGCTATGATGAGACATGATGAACTCAAAGTACCGATTCCGGTTCATTCTTGGGAGCGCCGCAATCGCCGTCATGGTTGCCGTCCTACCCGCTTGGGCCCAGAGTACGAGAAAAGTACGGCTGGCCTATGCCGGCTGGGAGGTCGGTACCGCGGTCGCGTACATCGGGGTGGATGCTGGCCTGTTCAAAAAGAACGGTATCGAGGTCGAAGAGCTGCCGATTCGCGATACACTCTCGGCAGGGGTTCAGTCGCTGCTCGGTGTCGATTTGCTCATCGGTTTCGGGAGTCCACTGGCCGTGCTGCAGCCGCTCGCCAACGGCGCTGACGTCACGTTGATCGGTAGCCACGTGAGCTTCGACCAGTATGGCATGGGGGTGGGCTCGGGCGTCTCGTCGATGAAGGATCTCAAGGGGAAAAAGGTCGGCGTGTCGGCGCTCGGCGCCAGGTCCGACCTGGTGGCGAGGGTGCTGCTGCGACGCGCCGGTTTGGATCCGGCCAAGGACGTTGAGATGGTCGCCGCCGGTCTTACGCCGGCCAGAGCGTTGGCGTTGACCAAGGATTTGGTCCAGGGCGTGCCGCTTCGCCAGGATGTCGCCGCCGAGGCGCGTAAGCTGGGGATCAAGATTATCGACATGAAGACGGTTCCGATCATGACCGACCTGTTGATGACTACCCGCTCGTTTATCAAGAAAGAAGAAGAGCTGGTACGGCGTTTCATGAAGGGGTACGCCAACGCAATCCAGTATTTTGTCTCCAAGCGGAGCGAAAGTCTGAACATTCTGAAAAAATACTTCCCAGGCACTCAGGGCTCTGGAGTGGACGCCATGTACGACGCTTTCTCGGCGCAGCTCCGGCCGCTGCCGGAATTAAACAACGAAGCCATTCAAGCGTTTATGGATGTCGGCGCCGCGGTCGACGAGCGTACGAAAAAATTGACGCCGTCCGATATCGTCGAGCCCAAATTTTTTGATGAGCTCAAGGGCAGTAAATTTCTGAAGGATCTCTATACAGAGAAAGTTCGCCTCTGATCGAGCGCGTTTGACGCTCACCTTCCACTTCTTCTCAATTTGCTTTGCGCTTCCTGTCCGTGCGCTGATCGCATTTCCGCAGCGTACGCCACTGTTCGCCGCGGCGTCTTCACATCGACTGTCCAGCTGGACCTTTGTCCAGGCATCTGTTATGCAGCGGGAAAGATTTGTCAGTGGAGGTTCTATGAGGCTGCCAAACCAAGTCGCCATCGTGACCGGTGCGGGGCGCAATATCGGCGAGGAGATCTGCAAACTATATGTTCAAGAGGGAGCAAAAGTCGCGGTCGTGGATTTGGATGAGGGGCGTGGCAGCAAGGTCGCGAACGATATCAACGCCAAAACCCCGGGCAAGGCGATCGCGGTGGTTTGCGATGTCGCTTCGGCGTCCTCGGTGGAGAGCATGGTTCAAAACGTCGTGAAGCAAGTCGGCGGTGTCGACATTCTCGTGAATAATGCCGCCTGGACGGACCACAAGACGATTTTCGATATCACCGAAGAAGAATGGGATCGCACGATGAACGTTTGCTTGCGCAGTGTCTGGTACTGCACCCGTGCCGCCGCCAGA
>DATBMR010000286.1:0-21004 GCA_036554745.1 Binatia bacterium | reverse complement strand
ATGGAACACAATCAAAACTGGCGATGGCCCGAGAAAACTTGGTTCCGCGAGCGACTAAACGCGATCAAGGCGCGCGAAAATGAACAGCGCCAAAAATCGACAGAAAGCTCAGAGAATGCGAATGAAGTCACAGCGGCCCGTCCAGATAAAAAGAAAGTGAAAGTCGATTAAGCGGCGCCCCGACTGTTTGCCAGTCGCCGCTTCTTCTCCCCACCTTGTCCCCAGCGGGGACTAGATATCGATTCCCCCACGCTTCGTAGTCAAAGTCCGCGCTTCACGTCCATGCGTGAGCTGGCGGAACGTTAACCGTTGCCTCACCGATACGCCGCGCCCGCCCACCCGAAACCGTTTGCGTCGGCTCTTGGTTTTTGGCGATGCGTTTGCGATCGATGGTTCACGGAGCGCGCCAGTTTAGCAAAGTCGTTCTCCGATCCGCGTTTTTGGCCCAAAGCCGCTAGGCTTGTATTTTTGCGCACGGGGTTGTAAGCGATTCTACATTTGACAATTTTCAGCGGAGGAAATTACGGATGGCACAAGCAGCAACAAACAAGCAGAGTTGGGACCTGGAAGCAGATGTTGTGGTTATCGGTTCGGGCGCGGCCGGGCTTCCCGCGGCTGTCAAAGCGGCTGATGGCGGGGCGTCTGTCATAGTAGTGGAGGCCAACTACGATATTGGCGGCCATGCGATTATAAGCGGCGGCAACGTACCGCTTGGCGGCGGCACCAGCGCGCAAAAGAAATACGGCATCCACGATTCGCCGGACATCGTCTTTTCGGATCTTACGGATTGGACGATCGTCCAGCCCAACGGCTGGCCCGATTACCGCTATAACGACCGCGCGGTCATGCGGGCGTTCGCCGATCACTGCGCGCCGACTTTCGAATTTCTCCTGGAAAATGGCGTCAAGTTCAAAGACATCCCACCGGACAATCAAGGGGGACATAATATAGGCAATTCCGCGCCGCGTGAAAACCACGCGTTTTGGACCAAGGGGCCGGGATACGAA
Organism: Binatia bacterium; assembly: GCA_036554745.1. Lineage (GTDB taxonomy): Bacteria > Desulfobacterota > Binatia > UBA9968 > UBA9968 > DP-20. The sequence goes on along the minus strand of DATBMR010000286.1, from coordinate 19,997 downwards.
AGCCCTAATAATCGACCCGGAACCGGCGTCATCCGGCCCCTGGAAAATAGTGCCCGCGCGAAAGGAGTCAAGTTTCTGCTCAACTACAAAATGACCGGCATCATTCGTGAGCGACAGACTTCGGGAAAGGTCATAGGCGTCACGACGGAATACACGCCCCGCATCATGCCGGGCCAGTCGACACCGCTGAAGAGCTTCCGCGCAGACGGTAATATCGAGAGCACAGCGTCGACCATGAGGGTGCGCGCGAAAAAAGCGGTGATCCTCGCCACCGGCGGTATGACCGGCAACGTGAATTTTCGCCGCATGTTCGACCCGAGATTGACCGACGTCCTCACCGTTGCCGGCGAGCCGTACAGCTATCAGGACGCGAGCGGTGAACTCGCCGCCATGGCGGTTGGCGCATCGCTGTGGGGATTGGTGAACCAGACCCTAGAAAACGGCGATAATATCCGCACGCAACGGGTATTGGCGACAAAATGGAACTACATGACCTGGGAGCTCGAAAATCCGATCTTTCCGCTCGTCCGTTCCACCGGATTGAGCGTCAAGGATTGGCATGATTTGATTTTGGTCAACCAGGTCGGCAAACGATTCTATGACGAGACCAAAGGCGATTACCCGCATGGCAATGTCTACAACGAGATCAATCCGTACACGCCTAACGACTATCGCAATAACGAAAAGATCGAGTACAACCCAACAAAGTACAATTTTTTTAATGCTGCCGTAGCGATGAATGAATATTCCGCGCCGCCCGACTATTCCGCGGGTCCGATCTGGGCGATCTTCGACGCCGACGCGGTGAAACGCGAAGGGTGGAAAGTGACCCCGCCGCACGTCGATTCCGATGGATATTTTTTCAGCGCGAACACGCTCGCGGAACTTGCGGCGGCGATCAAGAACGAATACCAGGCCAAACCGATGAGGGGGGAAACATTGCAGGTGACGGTGGAGAGATACAACTCTTTTGTTGACGCGGGCAAAGACAGCGACTTTGGTAAACCCACACCCAAGTATAAAATTCAAACGCCGCCGTTTTATGCGGCGTGGGCTACACCCAATGTCCATGACACGCGCTCGGGCCTGAGAATCAACGGCAAATGCCAAGTGATCGACATGAACGGCGCGGTGATTTCAGGTCTGTATTGTGCAGGTGAGTCGGCGGGGGGGTTCAACCAACACGGTTTGGGACGTTGCACTACCCAGGGTTTTATCGCCGGTATGAATGCGGCGGCGGAGCCCGGGGTCGATTAAACGGCGAGGGAATGGAAGGGTATAGCCGTGAAATCGTCTTAAGCGCCAGCCGCCAAGGATACAGGCGCTGTATCGGCAAACCCCATCGCAGTTTCTTTGCGCGGCAGCGAATCCTAAGGGCGCCGCGCAGACGTTCTGCTCGCAGCGAATGAACACCATCATGGGAGAAGCGAAAGTCATCGATGCCGACGGTCACGTGCGGGACCGCGACGTTGAGATTCGCGCGTTCATGGAAGAGCCTTACCGGCGACGCCAGGGAACGCTCGTCGCGCGCGACAAATGGGACAGCAGCTTGTACGGCAAGCTCGGCATGCGCGAAACCGACGTAGCGAAAAGGCTAAGCGATATGGACCAGGAAGGGATCGATATCTCGGTGCTGTTTCCGACCAGCGCCTTTGGTATTACACAAAGTCCGGAAAAAGAATACGCCGCCGCGTTCTGCCGCGGCTACAATGACTGGATTGCGAGCGTCTGCAAGGAGAGTCCCCGGTTCGCGGGCGTTGCTCTGGTACCATTCCAACACGTGACGGCGGCGGTTGCAGAAGCGAATCGTGCAATCGCCGAACTGGGCCTCGCGGGAGTAGCGATCGCCTCCTTCGGTCTTAAAGACCACCTTGGCGCTCCCACCTTTTGGCCCATCTACGAAGAGCTCGAGAGGCTTAACGCGCCGCTGCTCGTCCACAACTCCCGTCAAGGACCCGCCGGAGAAGTTCGCTTTGACACGTTCTTGTTTGCCCACACCGTCGCCCGCCCGGTGGAGACGTTGATCGATTGCGCGGCGCTCATGTATGGTGGCGTGCCCGAAAGATTTGCCAAATTGCGCATCGCTTTTCTTGAGTGCGGCTGTGGGTGGGTGCCTTACTGGATGGACCGAATGGACGAGGAGTGGGAAAAACGGCAATGCGAGGCTCCGCTCCTCAAGGCGAAGCCAAGTGAATATATCACCCACGGCAACTGGTTCTTCGCCGCCGAGCCGGAAGAGAGCACGTTACCCGTCGTGATCGAGAGAATCGGCGATGACAAGCTCATCTTCGCCTCCGATTACCCGCATTGGGACGGCATGTTTCCCTATGTGGTCGCGACCATCCGCGGGCGCACGGATATTTCCGCCGCGTCAAAGCAAAAATTGCTCGGTGACAATGCGAAGCGGCTCTATGGCTGGGAATGAGCGGCGGCGGGAGCTACCGAGTGTCCGACCAACACGACCGGCGAGCGGCGTTACCGTGTGCCGCAAATCGCTACCTTGAGCATCATGTTGCGCGATTACTGGTGTGCTTTCGGCACTGGACCGGCAGAAATCTCGTTGAGCCAAGTTGGTCGGCCACGGCGCAGGCGCGGGCATTATTCAACGCGCCGTATGCCGTACTATCCCACGACACCGCACCCGATCCGATCTTAAACTACGCCAACCGGACCGCCCTGCAACTTTTTGAGGTTGACTGGACAGAACTGACGGCTATGCCTTCGCGGCTGACCGCTGAAGTCCCCGAGCGAGCGGAGCGCGCGCGACTATTGTCGGAGGTATCCAGTCGAGGCTATATCGACGACTATCGCGGCATTCGCGTCGCCAAAAGCGGACGCCGCTTTTTGATCGAAAGGGCGACGGTCTGGAATCTGTTCGATGAATCCGGCGTTCCTTATGGACAGGCGGCAACCTTCAGTGAATGGCGCCATCTTTAGTCTTCCGGAGTTTCCGCCTGGGATCGTCAAACAGCACGAAATAGTTGCTTGCCCGAGGTGCCAATTCACGGTATCTTCTAGGGTCAAGCTTACTAAGCAGTTTAATAACCGAGTCGACCACGGTTTATGTTCCAACCTGCCAAAGTGCCGGCGCTGAGAGGGCCGTGGCATCAACGAACCAAAAACACGTTTTTGTACTTGTTGATGCGCGGCGGCTTGATTGTCGTTCAACGGCTGCCGCTCCGCGGTTTTTTGCGCCTAATGGGTTGTTTGTCGCCCTATCTTTTCCGCCGTGAAGCTCGTCGGGCGCGCGAGCATTTGCGCATGACTTTACCGTACCTCGATCCGGTAAAAACAACCAGGCGCATGTTCGTTCATTTTTCTGAATCGATCTGGGAGCTGTCCCGACTACATCAATCCGTCCCAGACCTGGGGGCCGACGCGCGGCGGGTTTTCGATGAAGCGCTTGCGGAAGGCAAAGGTGCGGTGGTTATTTCGGGCCACGTCGGCAATTGGGAGATTCTCGGACAGGCGATCGCCGCTGCGGGATATCCGATTGCGACGATCGCCAAGCCTTCCTATGATCCGCGCGTTACCCGCTGGTTGGACGAGTGGCGCTCGTATCACGGTCTAAGAATTATCTGGCGCGATCAGAACAGCGGCAAGGCAATCCTGCGCGCATTGCGCAGCAATTATTTGATGGCCTTCTTAATCGATCAAGACACAAAAACTGCCGGGGATTACGTGCCCTTTTTTGGCCGGCCGGCATTTACTCCAACGACGCCCGCCGCGTTAGCATTGCGCACCGGCGCGCCGGTGATTTTTTGCTGGCATCATCGGCGCGGCAAACGGCACAAGATCACAGTCGAACGGGTAGCCTTTGCACGGAGCGGCGATCATCAACGCGATATCACGGCTCTCACCGCCTTGCTGACAGCGCGATTGGAAAGCGTCATTCGTACCGCTCCGGAGCAGTGGGTATGGATGCACCGCCGCTGGCGTTCGAATCCCAAGAACTCCAAGTTGATCGCATCCACCTGATCGCACCGAACCAACTCGGCCTATTAACGCCGCTAAATATCTCTAATCTGCCGGAAAAGGCGCGCCGTTGGCAACGTGTCTTCTCAAGCGGTGGTTCAACAATAAAGTGACACAGCGGCGGCGCCGGCCGCTCGCAACTTGGTTGAACGAAAATCGATGCGCGCATAAAATACACCGACTTGAATAGGAACCGCATCCGGCAGACAAATGACGGTTTAGTTACAAGGAATCATCAATGCCCCATACCAAATCTCTAAGAGCGATCGGCCAATCGTTGGAATCCCTCGGAGTGGTCGTCTTTGTGATGGAGAGGAACGGGCGCAACTATATCGTGCGCAGCGACTCGCTTCCGGACATTGCGAAACTAAACTCCAAAAAGAGTCTTACTGAAAAAGTATGGGAATCGCCGGCTCACGAGCGCAAACGCGCGCGCCTGGTCGGCGAGGATGGGGCGTTACATTACGATCAAGCTTACATCTCCTGGCTGGATGCCCAGGGTCGAAAGAAACGGCGCCGGCGCTTCTCGGCTCAGGCAACTGGAACCATGAAGGTCTCGCAGCTCTTGCGTACCGTGGGAAAACATTTGGACAGAGTGGAGCCTCATAAGTTCACGATCTCGTGGACGAAGGAAGCCGTTTTCGTCGACTATGAACTGGGCGACGGGCAAATGATCCGCGAGATTCTGTCGGCTAGCAAGTTGCGCGAGTTGACCGTGCGTTCGCGCACGCGACGGGCACGCCGCAAATAATCCCAGCCTCTTTCCGAATTGACGCCAGCCCGCCACTTCGCGGTACGTTGTTGTTGTCGGTTTTCTGCCCCACGCCGGCCGTGTTCGCAGGTATCGGGTCTTGCCAGCGAAATCAGCGTTACGCGCGGGAACACTTCACTCGCTGACTGGTGTACTTGGCACGGCGTCAATGTTAGGCTCGCAGGATCTGAGCGGGTCATTCATGAGAAGCGGGCGCGTGTTTGTAATCGTGGTAGCGCTCCTTGCGTTATTCCTCACCTCATGTGCGTACAGGCTGACCCTGCACGCGCGCGACGGTGAGAAGCTCGATGGAGAATGGCGGTTTGGCCAAGAAGGAGGTGGCTTCATTCAGGTATTTGCTGACGATGGCGAAGTACTGGCAGGAAAGCTTGCGGCGGTGCCTCGCGAGAATTTTCTCGACGGCTACCGCAAGACTTTTGGTCGCGGTTCGATTGAGGCCGTTGGTCCTGACTTATCTGCCTATGGAAACGGCCTGTGGGGTCCACTGGGCAGCTCCTCCAATGCGCTGTTGGACGTGGTTTACGGCGAAAGCTTTAACCCAGCGGCGAACCAGTCTCGCAACGCCGTCAGCGGGCCGCTGTTTTATTGGATCGCTGACTTGCAAGGGGACAGGCGGACTTCCATGCAGTGCTTCTTGATTGGCTCCTCGTATAGCGCGCGCGGACTCGGTCGGTGCAAGAACGACGGCGGCCAAGAATATACTGTGGAATTCTAATCGGTCGGGTCCGTTTGCTCCTTTCTGTCGTTACCTCAGGTGGTCAACCGGTTCATGGAAAAAACCCTCAAGTTCGGATTATTGTTGCCGCACTTTGGCGCTGCCGCATCGATCGAAAAATGTGTGTACGGCGCCCAGCGCGCGGAAGCCTACGGTTTTTATTCGCTGTGGGCCCGCGATCACTTGGTCTTCAAACCGCACGAGATCGAAGGGCATGACAACACTCATCTCGAAAGCCTGATGCTATTGTCGGCCGTCGCCTCGGTGACCAAGAAAATTACCCTGGGCACCGCGATGGTGATCTGTCATCGGCACCCGATTCACCTCGCGCAATGCTTCGCGGGCTTGAGCGCGATCGCAAACGGCCGCCTGATCCTTGGTCTGGGGCTGGGAGGTTTTGCTCATGAGTTCGCTGCAGCGGGACGGCCGACGGCTTTGCAAGATCGCGCTAGGTTGGCTAGGACCAATGTCGAAATCTGTCGGCGACTCTGGAGCGGCGAATCGGTGTCGCTTGCGGATGAATTATTTCGCTTCGAAAGCGTCTCCCTCAAGCCGGTACCAAAGCGAAGAATACCGGTTTGGATCGGCGGTGGCACCGCGGCGGCATGCCGGCGCGCCGCCGACTACGGTGACGGTTGGCTTCCAGCACGCATTACTTTGCCGACGTTTTCCGAGCGTATCGTATACCTGCGCAAGCTCTGCCGCGAGGCGGCCAGACCGATGATCGAAACTGCCGTCATGCCGCTGACCACGGTGGGGAAGGATCTGTCCGCCGCTCTAGACGGAATTCATCTCGCGGCGATCATGGAAGAGTCCCAGCGCCTTACCTCGTGGGTGACGAACGGTTTGCAAGGTGCCGAACCGAGCCGCGGGATCGTGTTGGCTGGCTCGCCGGCCGATATTGTTCGTGAATGCCGCGCTTATGCAAACGCCGGAGCCGATCAGATTGTCTTCGATCTGCGGCTTCGTTTCCGCGACTGGGATGAACAACTGGAACGCTTGGGGGAAGAAGTGCTACCGGCGCTGCGGGCGTAGACTGACCCGCTGCTTGCTCTGCGGATCAAGAACTAGATGATCCTGCGCCAGTCGCGCTCCGTAAGCGGAGGGTAGGACGATTTTGTGAGTCGAGCGGCATCACCTGGACCGACTTGCGCCTGTGAGTTTCTGATCTTGATCATGAGGTTCGCCCATGAGCAATGTTGACGCTTGCGGAGTTGTTGCAGAGCCGCATAGCTTTTTCGCAGCTGCTGTTCGCTGACGTTCGGATCGGACCGACCCAAGCAAGACTTGAACTGATCGAAAGTAAGCTTCCGTTTCGAGCTTCGTGAGCCGCGCAATTCCTCGCGCCGGCGCGGCCCATGACCTTGCTCCACGTCGCAAGCCGCTTCAGCGCCAAGATTCTTCAGGCGGCGATCCACCCAAGATTGACCGGCCGTAAGAGCGCATGCCGCGGCTTCAGCTTCGGTAAAGACGCGCTTTGGGAAGCGGACGAATTCGGATGTACGTTTCGTTCCGCTTACCCAGCTAATGTTAGCCTGTGGAGCCCAGAGATTGGTGGCTGTGTCAAAACTCGGGAAAGCCATGATCGCGTGATTGCGATAGGACCGGCACCACATAAAATCTTAACTCCCCTCCGGTGGACACGCTGAAGCGCGCGAAGAGCTAATGGGTGACTGGCTTTGGGGTACAGAGGCAAGCGGAAGGTCCACCTGCCGTCATTGTGGTCGGTTCAGCAGGCAAAAACAAGAGGCGGACAAATACCGGGGAAGATTCCCGCACCGCCACGAACTGACGGTGCAGGAATCTCCGCCATTCGCGGTTCGAGCCGATTTAACGCCACCATCCTCGATGCCGGCCCTGGTCACGTCGATCCCAACGGTTCCAGTGCCGATTGCGGTCATTGTCGTAGCGGTATCGTGCGTAACGCGACCGGCGGTCACGGTCGTTCCAGCCGAATCGATGCTGTCTTAGTTCTCTACGTTCGCGCGCAATGGCGGCACGATCTCGGGCAATCTCGCCGGGCCCTGCGCCCCGCCGTAAATCCTGGCGTAACTCTCTCCGGGCGTTGCGCAAATCACGTAAGTCTCCGCGGTACTCGCGTGCATGATTGCGATCACGCCAGTCGGCAAACGCCGGCGTAGCTAACGCGAAAACAGATGCGAAAAGCGCGGCGCCGGAAATAACCTGTTTGGCCTTTTTCATGAGAAATCTCCTTTCCGGACGTTTCGACGGCTGGCAGAAGGAAACGTTACAGAAGGCCGGAAGAGCGACTATTTAGGGACGCAAGTGATCTTCTTTGAAACAGGTCGTTGGTCTTTGATTTTGCAGGAGTTTGGATGCCAACTTGTCGGAAAATACCTTCCTTTCAGCAGCTGCCAAGCGAGATTGGCGCGTTTAGTATTGATCCTAGCCGTGGATAAGAAATGCGTAGGATTGGCACAAAGCTTGCGCAGATTTCCAATGGCCGGTTGTGTGCCGCGCGATGACCACAACCTTCTCGCCAGGAAGGAAACCCATGACGAACCTTATGCGCTATTTGCTCGTCGGTTTGCTACTGAGTTCGTTGCAGGCCTGCGACCAAAGCGGCGCACAGAGCCATGCCCGCGAGAATCTCAGAGGGCAACCCACCGCCGGCACCAGGAGCTTGCCGAATTTCGTCGTACTCGCGAAACACTTGCAGCCGGCGGTGGTGAGTATTTCGGCGCTGTTGGCTGAGACTGGCACCGCCGAGCAAGTTCCACTGGAGGAGCCCGGTGCGATGCCGGGACGACAGTTCGAAGTGCCCGGTGCGGGCGGCTCGTCCGCTCATCGTAGCCAGGGCTCGGGTTTTATCATTGCTGACAACGGCGTCATTTTAACCAATGCGCACGTCATCGAAGGCTTCAGCAAGATCACGGTCAGATTGTTTGACAAACGAGAATTTGAAGCCAAGCTCATCGGCAAAGACCCGCACATGGATGTGGCCATGATCAGAATCGCGGCGACCGGAACGCTGCCGACGCTGCCGCTAGGTGATTCGGACCGTTTGCAGGTCGGTGAATGGGTCATGGCGGTTGGCAATCCTTTCGGTCTCGAGAGCAGCGTTAGCTCTGGAATCGTGAGCGCCAAAGGCCGACACTTGGGCGATGCTTATGATCGCTTGATCCAAACCGACGTAAACCTCAATCCCGGCAGCTCGGGCGGCCCCTTGATTAACTATGACGGCAAAGTCGTCGGCATCAGTAAGGCGATCGTCAGTCAAGGGGGCGGCAACCTCGGCATTAGTTTCGCTACGCCGATCAACTTGATCAAGGAAATACTGCCGCAGTTGGAGACCAGCGGCAAGGTAACGCGCGCCTGGGCCGGCCTTGCAGTCCAGGAAATTACTCCGACGTTGGCTGAAACGCTTGGTCTTGAAAAACCTGAAGGAGCGCTAGTAGCCGGCATCACGCCGGGCGGCCCCGCCGAACGCGGCGGGGTGAAGGTCGGCGATGTTATTCTGGAACTCGGTGGCAAGAACGTAACGGATGCGCTGGAGTTACCGCTTTGGATCTCGCGGATGCCGATCGGCAAGGTTGTTCCGGTAAAAGTTCGGCGCGAGCGGGAAGTCATTGGGCTAGATCTAGCGGTCGCTGCGCTGCCCGAGCCGCCAGTGCGATGGCCCTCCGGGAAATCAGGTTAGTCAGACCGGGCGGCGACCGACTTCCGCAGCCACTCAGTACCAGACCCCTTCACAACTTCACCGTTCTGATTGGCCGAGTCTCGCAACTCGCAGCTCGAGTGGCGTAAGCGGCGGGACGGCAGACGCCCCAGACTTGTAGCCGAATCAAACTTGCGTATGATGTAAAATTAACGCAGCCGGCGCGTTTTACCAGCTTAGCGGCACGAGCCATGCGGCGAGTCGCCGCATTCTGATGATTGGCCCAACGTAAGATGTACGCCGGCCGCTGAACAGGCACCGAAACGGATTCGGCATGATCGTCTCATTTGCCAAATCCTGATTGCCGGGAGGCGGTAGCGACGCGAACCTAAGCATTGCTGCGAAACTCGGTAACTTTCATCATCATTTCAAGCCCAGCTTAAAGCGATTAAATATGCCACTGCTTCGCCTCGACGATGTATCCCTGGCATACGGCCATGTGCCGTTGCTCGCGCGCGTAAATTTTGAGATTGAGGCCGGCGAGCGCGTCTGCTTGGTGGGCCGGAACGGTACCGGCAAAACCACCCTGTTCCGCGTTATCACAGGCGCCGCCGTGCCGGACGAGGGAGATATTTGGCGCGCTGAGACGCTGCGGGTCGCTCATTTGGAACAGGAAGTGCCTCCGGATACCGCACAGACCGCATTCGAAGTTGTTGCCAGCGGTTTGGGCGAAGTGGGAGCGCTATTAACCGAATACCACCAGGTTGCACAGGGAGCGGCGGCTGACCCTGTTTTATTGCAGCGACTGGCGCAATTGCAATCGCGTATTGAAATTCGGGACGGCTGGAACATCAAACAACAAGTTGAGACGGTTCTTACTCGATTGACCCTGCCAAAAGACAAGCGCCTGGCCGATTGCTCCGGCGGTACACGGCGTCAGGTTATGCTGGCGCGCGCCCTGGTAAGCGCACCGGATGTTTTGCTACTGGACGAACCGACCAACCATCTTGATATCAACGCGATCGGCTGGCTGGAGAAATATCTGCTCAACTATCATGGCGCGCTCATGTTCATCACCCATGACCGCACCCTCGTCCGCCGCCTCGCCACCCGAATCGTCGAGCTCGACCGCGGCCGACTCACATCTTTTCCCGGGAATTTTGACGAGTATCTTCGAAAGAAGGATGAGCTTTTAGAAATCGAGGAGCGCGCGAGCGCGAAGTTCGACAAGCGGCTTGCCGAAGAGGAGGCGTGGATCCGCCAGGGAATTAAGGCGAGGCGAACACGCAACGAAGGTCGCGTGCGCGCCTTGCAGGCGATGCGTGAAGAAAAGGCCCGGCGGCTGCAAGCTCAAGGGAAAGCGCGTTTCGGCCTGGATGCCGGAGTTCTTTCCGGCAGGCTCGTCGTAGATGTCCGCAACGTGAGTTTTCGCTACGGTGAAAACACGATTATTCGAAATCTTTCGACCCGTATCCTGCGCGGCGATCGGGTCGGCATTATCGGTCCCAACGGTTCCGGCAAGAGCACGTTGCTTCGGCTCATCATTGGCGAGCTTGAACCCACGAGCGGCGAGGTCGTGCTCGGCACACGCTTGCAAGTCGCTTATTTTGATCAGCACCGCCGCATGCTCGATCCCGAAAGAACCGTGCGCGAGAATATGAGCGACGGCGACTATGTCACCGTGCGCGGGCGCTCCCGTCACGTGATCGGCTATCTGAAAGATTTCCTCTTTCCGCCCGAGCGCATCGACTCGCCGGTCAAGGCGCTCTCCGGCGGGGAGCGCAATCGCCTGCTGCTGGCGAAAATCTTCACCCAGTCGGCGAACATGATGGTCCTCGACGAGCCGACCAACGATCTCGATGTCGAGACGCTCGAACTTTTGGAAGAACTGTTGGCCGAATACGAAGGAACGCTCCTGCTAGTCAGCCATGACCGGATGTTTTTGGACAACGTCGTCACCAGCACGTTGGTGTTCGAAGGCGACGGTGAATTCAGCGAGTACGCCGGCGGCTATGACGACTGGGAACGTTACCAACGACAAATGCCGGAAGCGCGGCCAGCGGCGCCGACGCGACGAAGCTTGAAACCGTTGCCGCCGGCACCAGAAACCAACCGCAACGGCACGGCGCCGCGCAAGCTCACCTACAAGGAACAGCGCGAACTGGAAACGCTGCCGGGAAAAATCGAAGCGCTCGAGGAGGAGCAATCCGAGTTGCATGCGCGTCTGGGCGATGGGGGTTTTTATCGCCAAGGAAGCGACCAGATCACCGCGACATTGGAACGTTTGGAGATAGTGAAACTGGCGCTTGAAGCGAGTTATCAGCGTTGGCAAGAGTTAGAATCGCTCGGCGGGAGATAGGTCGCCGTGGGCGCTAAGCGGAATCAGCGGCGCTGAACCGATGCCGGATCCTTCCTCGGTGTGTTCGGTTGACTCTTTCGGTATTTTCGAGGACATTTGAGGAGATTTTAGGCCCGAATGAAGAGCAGGCGATGCGCCGGAGTGTGGAACCGGCTCGGGTGAGCTCAGAAAAGATCTGTAAAAATCGAAGGGAGATTCAGATCAGGGTCTCTTGATGGCTATACCTGACCGCTACAACACGGGCTACAACATTGGCGTCGGTGGCGCGGTGGTGCGAGAGAACCGATTGCTGCTGGTTCGCCGGGCTTCGCGGCACGGGCGCGGCAATTGGCAGCTCCCGGGTGGATTTCTCGAGCCTGACGAAACTATCGAACAAGCGGTTGTGCGCGAGGTTCAAGAGGAAGCCGGCGTTACGGCCGAGGTCGAAGCCGTTCTTGGTCTGCGTAGCCGCTACGATCCCGAGACCGGCAACGGTATTTATGTCGTTCTGCTGTTAAGACCGATCAGTGGCGAACCGACCGCGGACGCGCGCGAAGTCGATCGTGCCGACTATTTTACCCTGGAGCAGATTCGTCAACTGAGTCCATTGCCGCCGGTGAACTGGGAGATCGCCCAGCGAGTTCTCTCCAGCGATCGACGCTTGTTATCCCCCAAACCGCTGGCCAACCTAAACGGCGCTAAGTTCACCCTATTCGTTGGTTAAATCAGGCCGCTCAATGCCGTGCCGCGTGCCGGTTACGGAAACAGTCGGAGTGTTTAACGTTCCGACGGGAGAATAATGACTTTAATCAGCAGTTCACGAGGAGTTTTTGACGGGTATTCCTTGTCGACGCCGCTCAACGACCTCTCGGAATCGATATGGGCTTCGGCGGTGAGCTCTTTACGAAACTGCTCATAGCGATCGGACGAAACTCCGAACCATCTCAGCTCGACGATTGAACTTGGCGAAGCCGGAGCGGGAACGGCGCGTCTAGCGACGGCGGACGCGATCGCCGCATCGGCTTCGGAGCGTTTAGGTGGATCGCCGCTCGCCTCGTCCTTTGCTTGATCGCGGCTTTCGAACGAGCGGCGTCTAACGATGAATTCGATATCCGCAATCGGCTCGCTCAGCGGCGAAAAAATTCTCTCCGGAGAGGCAAGCGGTGCACTGCGCGTCGGCGCTCGGCTTAGAGCGCCAATCGGCGCGCCGAAGCCAAACGCGTCCGCGCCCGGGTGGAAAGATTCTCTGCCAGTAGCGACTTCCTGAGCCTGAATCGTGGGACGCCGTGGCGTAGCGATTCTGCTCTCCATTTTGGAGTCTTCAACGGTCGCTGCCGAGGGCGTTGCTTGGCCGGTCGCCGAAAGTGTATTCCGGACCGGCTGCTCCTGGCGTGCGCGCGCGAAATCTTGTTGCGCGACGGGAGCGCGCTCGGTTTCAGGCTTGGCGGGTACGCGCGTCGGCTCAGCTGTAGCAGTGATCAAATCTGTTTTCGGCTCGACCGGCGGGGTGGCCTGGCGGGATGACTCGTTTTCAGCGAGTTGATTTTCCCGTTGATAGACTAGCACCGCGAGGACGGCAATCATTACGACAGCTGCGGCTTGGATCGGCACTGTCCTTTTGAATGAAGCGATAAAACTTCGCCAACCCTGGGGCTCGACCTCGATTTCCCGTACCCGGGCCATGACGCGCTGGGCAAATCCTGCCGGCGGTTCGACCAGCGGTAACTCGGCAACCCGCCGAACGCAATCCGATAAACTGTTAGCTTCGGTGCGGCACGCGAGACAAGAATTCAGGTGGGTCTCGATCCCCTTCATCCGAATCGCGTCCAGCGACTCGTCGAGAAATGCCGAGAGCTGCTTTTGGACTTCTTGACAAGTCATACTGCCTTCCTTCCGGCAAAGACATAGGCCGCGAGCCGCGCCTTGAGAGCTTGGCGTGCTCGATGTAGCCGAGATTTTACCGTGCCGACAGGAACCTTGAGCACCCGTGCAATATCTTCGTAGGCGGTATCTTGCAGGTCGCGCAAAAGGATGACCATTGCGTCTTCCGGTTCCAGGTCATTTAGCGCGCGTTGCACGCGCTCGCGAATTTCTTTTTTTTCCAACGACTCGGCCGGTCCGAGATCGACATCGTTGACCAAATCGGTGTCCTCGATCGGCACGAGCCGATGCTGCCGTGAACTTGTGCTCTTGCGTCGCGTGGCCGCGTGGTTGAGCGCGATGCGATAGAGCCAAGTGGAGAAATTCGCATCGCCGCGAAACTGATTAATGGCGCGGTACGCCGATAAAAATACTTCTTGAGCGGTTTCGGCAGCGTCATCGTAGTCGCCGAGCATGCGGTAAAGCAGGTTGAAGATCGCTTTCTCATGACGCCGCACCAGGATTTCGAAGGTCTCCGTCTCCCCCCGCTGGATGCGCCGAACGCATTCGGCGTCGCTAAACGAGTCAGGGGCCACCACCAATTCCTTAATTTTAGACAGCTTTTTCAAGAAAAGGTTCCAAACTAAAATCCCGCCTCGGTTATTGCCGATGGGGGCTGAGCGGTGGCTTGGTTAGCTGGCGCGCGATTGGCGGCTGCCTCGACCCGTTGGTTCAACCGGCTGGCCAACGTCTTTAGCCGGTTGATCTCGGCAATACCAAGCCTATCAATGACAAATGCAGTCTTATTATGCCGCAGCGGCTCGTCTATGTCGATCCAGCGGCGGCACATCTCGCCGTCTGGGGTTCCCGGAAGCGGCGAGAATTCCGAAAGCATCACACGGATACCGAGCCCATGGGCGTAATACATGGAGCTCTCAACCGCTTGTTCATCGCGGTTGGGATGGCCGACGATAAGATAGGCAAAGAGGAGGCGGGGATCGGCGCCGGCGCGAAGGAGATTTTCCACGGCCCGCGCAAGTTCATCCGAATAAACTTTGCCACCGGTTTTTTTCTGCCAGGAAAACGCGGTGCTTTCAAAACCTAAATAAAAGCTTTTAAAACCGGCGCGGACCATCAGATCCGCCAGTTCCGGGGTGATAAAGCGCGCATTGAGCGCGTTGGGCGTATGGAAATTGACCGACAAATCCCGGCGCAATGTTTCGATTAAAAACGGCTTGAGAATTTGCCCGGCTCGGTAGAGCAGGGCATCATCGTAAAACGCGACTTGCTCGGCGCCGCACTTGGCCAGGAACTGCAGCTCCGCGAGCGAACGATTCAACGGACGGACGTTGAATTTCGGATGCATCCGTTTTGAGTCCAATTAGTCAGACCGGCTCATTCCATAAATGGCTGAACTCGGTCGCGACGACGCGGTCATAGGGAACGGAACCCGCAAGCAACCCGATATCGTGTGCGAAACGATTCATGCTGACAACTTTGGCTTCCGGGATAACGGCGTCATAGTAAGGAAGGTCCCGGCGGACTAATTCAGCGATGAGATCTGCTTCTGCCTGCGGGAAACGCTTTTTACCGACGCGGGTGGCAAGACCCACGTCCTCCTTCAAGGCCTTGTGCGCCTTCATCAGCGCACGGATTGCTGCATACACCGATTCCGGTTGGTCATTGATGCGTTTTTCGGTCGTCACCAAAGCCGAAAATGTGTAATCTCTTGCCGCCGGCGGTCCGTCGCCGCGCCGGACATCGAGCACCATCGTTCCAACACCTCGGCGCACCGCCACTTCACAGCCCATGCCGTTCGCCCAAAAACCGTCGAGCTTGCCTTCCTCGAGTGCCTTTGCCGCTGAAAGCCCGAAGGAGACGTTGGGTCCGGCCGCGCCGGGAATCGGCATGATTTGGACGTTATTTTTTTCCGGGTCGATGCCGGCTTCGACCAACAGGCGTTGCAAGCTCAGGTTAACCCCGGGCGCAGCGCCGATGCGCAGCCCCTTGGTGACGCTTAGATCGCCTCGCTGCGGATTGAGATCGCTGCGGATGACGAGAAACCAGTAGGTATGCTGGCCGACCGCGGCGAGCAGTTTGGCGCCTTGCCATTCCGGAAAGGCGAGCAAAGTGGCATGCGCCGAGCCGACGACGAAATCGAGCTCTCCATCCCGCAGTGCTTCAAAAGTTTTGGGGATAGGAAACAAGAGATCGATGCTGGCATCGTATCCTGCGTTCTTGAAAAATCCCAACTCGACCGCGGCGATCGCCGGAAAGTAGGAATTGGAAACCAGATCAGGGACGGCGATACGCAACATGGTTACTCCTCGGTTGAAATTACCAATATTGAATGTATTGGAACAACTGGAAGCTTGCAACGATTGGAATAGTTGCGGTGGCTCCAATCGTTCCAGCGGTCGAATATTAAGATGTGAATGAATCAGTCCGCCAACGGCACGGTCATGAAGATATGCGGCTCGTTGCCGATTACTGCGAACGATTAACTTTACCGGTGGTGTCGTTGGCGAGCATGACGTCACCCGGCTTAAAAATTCTTTTGACGCCGTTATTCGCTTTCGATCTCCCACGAACCGGACCTAATGACTTCGGCTAGATTTTATATTCCAAGCCCGCCGCTTTAATGCCCGCCACGACAGCGGCTTCGTCTTCGTCTGCGCTGGCACCGCTGGCGCCAGCCGCGCCGACGATGGCATCTCCCTCCAGGATCAACACGCCGCCGGCAACCGGTACGACTTTGCCTCCGCTCATGTCTGAGAGCGCGCCAAGAAAGGCGGGGTTGTTTTTCAACCGCTCGCCAAGGTGGCGGCTTGATTCACCCATACCGATCGCGCCCCAGGCTTTGCTGATTGCGATGGTTGGCCTCATCATACTCGCGCCATCATCACGCTTGAGCGCCTTTACATGACCGCCGTCGTCGAGCACGGCGACGCAAAGGGGGCGAATTTTATTGGCGCGGGCATATGCGAGCGCGCCATCGACAATGATCGACGCCTTGTCAATCGTCAGCTTCATATTTTCTCCCTGGCTTGGCGCAGTCGATAAAATCGTCGCGAGTGTCAGAGCCGTATCTGCCGTTTGTCCATGGCCCGGCGCCGCTTCTCGCCGGGATCGGTGCCGAAGACCAATGTATTATCCGACGGAACAACCAACCACGAATTTGCTTTGACTTCATCCTCAAGTTGCCCCGGCGCCCAGCCAGCGTATCCCAGGGCAAAGAGAAAATGCCGCGGTCCCGTCCCGGTGGCGATCGCTTGAATCATTCTAATGTCGGAAGTCATGGCGAGGCCATGGGGAGCTTTGATCGATTTGTCGAGCGTCTTGTCGTCGCTATGCAGCAAAAAACCGTGCCCGCTGCTCACCGGTCCGCCATAATGAATGATAACTTCGAGCTGCGACCCGCTCGGTTCCGCGCCAAACCCTTTCAGGAGATCGTCGATCGAACCCTTCGCCACCGGGCGGTTAATGATCAGACCCACCGTCCCTTCGGCGTCGTGCTTGACCAAATAGATGACCGATTCAAAGAAGCGCGGATCCAATAACTCGTCGGTGGCGACGAGGAGTTTGCCGGCTTCAAGCTGGTCATTTTCCGCGGCCCCAAGCGGCAAGTGCGGCGAAAACGATACCACGTAGAGAATCAACGTAGCGAGCCAGAATCTTGCGGCGCGAGCGCCGACGACGGCAGACATGGCAGTTTTAACCCCGGACCTTTGGTCCGACGCTTTCAATATCGATGCGAATGATCACCCGCTTTTCCCGGATCATTCGCTCATGAAACTCCGACCAGTTCTTGTGCTCGCCATAAACCTGGCGTTGCAAGTAAACCAGCATATCGAAGGCGCGTGGCAGCGAGACAATCTCCGCCAAGCCATTAACCTGGACCCAACCTTCGCCGTGGAACGTCGGCGTAATCGCGCACAGCGCGGCGCGCCCATCACGCCGCAAGTTGTTGACCTTGTAAGCGGTTTCGCGGCTGCTGATGATCGCATGACCGTCGCTATTCAGTCCGACCGTGACCGGTGACATCTGCAGGTCGCCGTTCTTTCGGCGTGTTGCCAAAATTGCCCAATGGTGTCTGGTCAAAAATTCGCGTGCGCGCTCGACATTCATAGGCGTAAATTCCGCCATCGTAGGTCCACCTCAAGAGATTCTTTCCAGAATTTGTTCGATAACGACCAAACTAGAATACCAGTTGCGCAGAGCGCAAGAGGTCGAATCGGCGCGTTGTCTGCGAATCCAACTTGACCCGCCTTGTCCATTCCCCTATAAGAAAAGAGACCATGAGGGAAAGTCATGACGATGACCGTACCACAAGTGCCCTTGCCTGAGATCTTGCCGGTATTTCCGTTAACCGGAGTGATGTTGCTGCCGGGCACGGTGTTGCCGCTTCAGATTTTCGAGCCGCGCTATCGCGCCATGGTCGAAGACGCTCTTGAAACCGGCAGGGTCTTCGGCATGATCCAGCCGTTCACGCCGCAAAACGACAATCGCGGGCCCCAACCCGGCGCCGACAACACCGCTCCGGTATTGTACAAGGTCGGGTGCGCCGGCTATATCGAGCAATGTGAAAAATTGCCGGATGGGCGCTTTTTCCTCCAGCTTAAGGGCGTCAATCGTTTCCGCTTTAGTGAAGAACTCGAGCTGCGGCGCGGCTACCGGCGCGTCAAAGCGAGCTACCACGAGTTTTCCGACACAACTATGGAAGAGGGCTTCCGGTGCAACCGAGCCCAGGTGGTGGGTGCGCTTTCCAACTATGGCAAGGCTCACGGCATGCAGGTGCATCTAAAACAAGCGGAAAAGTTTTCCGATCTGGAGTTGATCAACCTGCTGGCGGTATCTTTGCCGTTCCACCCAGCGGAAAAGCAAGCGTTGCTTGAAGCTCGTGACTTAAAAGACCGCGAGACGATGCTGATCAACTTGCTCAACCTCGGTGCAGGACCTGTCGATCCCGACAGCGAAGCGCCGTCGCGCACGCTCAATTGAGCCGTTGAGCCGCCGCGGCCGCAGATTGTCAATTAAGACACGATACTCGGCCGGGCGCCCGGAGGTGTCACTCCGCCATATCAACCAACACGCCGTCGGGGTCGGCGATAAAGTGCTGACCTAAACAGCAGCGGCGAAAATCTTCCTCGTTCTTCCTACCGTTACCGCCCACTCCCAACTTGCCATCCATCGATTCGGGCATGGCGTTGGCGAGGGTTTTCAAGTCTTCCTTGACGCGGTCGACGCTCTCGACTTTGAAGCCCATGTGGTCAAGCCCTTCGCGCAAGCCGCGATAAAGGCTGCTGTCCCGCGGGCGCAGAAGCAGCTTTACCTTGCCGTCGGTCATGCAGATCGAGCCGTCGTCGCGATAAGTTTCTGCCTCTTTGAGCTCGAAGACCTTTTCGTAGAACTCGGCGACCTGCGATGGGTTGTCGGCGCGGATGGCAATGTGATTGATCCAACGGGGCTGTTCCCAGCCGGCTTCGTTGTAGCCCTCGCGGACGTTGGCGATGTGGGCCTGGGCGATATCGAACTGCGCGCCGGCAGGGTCGTAGCTCCGCAGCCCCGCAAAGGGAACGTAATCCAGGCCTTTGGCGATCAACGTTTTCGGATAAAATTGTTCCATCCGCCGGACAATCTCCTTGATATCATCGACCTCAAAGCCGTAGTGATCCATACCCGACTGCATGCCCGCGTAACGCGACAGAATCGCCAGGCCAATAACGCCATCGCTGATGTGGCCGCGCTCGGCGTTCTGCTTGCCGGTTTCGTCAAGCGTATTGGTGGTCATGCGCCGCATACCGAATACGGTTCGATAAAAATTGTCCACGACGGAGTGCTTATGAGTGTACATCGCAACGTGACGGATCTTGGCGCGCATGAGCAGACCTCCCTCAGAAAGTTTGTTAATTTTTAGGTTAGCGGTGCGGAAGTTGTCAACACCGAACACTCAGTCGAGAGTCATCGCTCGTTGCAATGGTTGACTTTGTTCCGTCCGCTATGAGACTAACAGATTGCTGAGAAGATTTGATACAGGCATTTTCCGCCACCTGCTAAGTAGGCACGGCCGTCTTTTATGCAACGCACCCATGTCATCATCGTTCGCCATGGCCAGACCGAATGGAATATTGCCGGAGTTCGACAGGGACATCTTGACAGTGCGCTCACGGAGAAGGGGGTCGCCCAGGCGAGCGCGTTGGCGCAGCGGCTGGCGCGGGAGCGATTTACGGCGCTCTATAGCAGCGATCTTGGGCGCGCGGTTCAAACCGCGATGGCGATCGCTGATGTCACGGGTCATGAGATTGTAACCGACCCGCGCCTGCGTGAGCGTCATCTCGGAATTTTTCAGGGACTAACTGCCGAAGAGATCATGGCCAAGTATCCCCAAGAGCGAACCCAGTTCCGTACGCTCGGTCCCGACTACGTCATACCTGGCGGCGAGAGCATGCGGCAGCAAGTGGAGCGCAATGTCGCCTATCTAAACGCACTGGCCGCAAAGCATCGCGGCGAGCAGATTGTCGTGGTGACCCACGGCGGCGTCGTGAGCGGTTTTTTTCGCCACACGTTGGCGATTCCGCTCGACGCGCCCCGCCGGTTCGAGTTCGTCAACGCCGGCCTGAACCTTTTTGCGCGTGAGGAAGACAATTGGATTTTGCTCACTTGGGGCGACGTGAGTCATCTGGCGCCGGGAGCGGCGAGCGAGGGCGATGATCCTTGA
>DATBMR010000116.1:0-6285 GCA_036554745.1 Binatia bacterium | reverse complement strand
TATGGTTTCCGGCCATTTGCCGCGCCATACGCCGGTCACGTTTGGCACACCGGCGTGCTCCAGATACTGCCAAGCCATGGCCGAGAAAGTGGCGGGCGTCCAGGTCGTCCCTTCGTTGGTTCGACCCGGGCTCGCACCGGTGAGACAGCCGTGAAAGATCGGATCGTCGCGATGCGTGATGCTCTCGACGCGGATGGCGTGTTTGGGCGATTTGCTGCCGCCATAATAACCCGGATACTCACTGAACGGTCCCTCCACGGTAAATGTGCTCGGGTCGGCCGAGACGAATCCTTCGAGCACAATCTCCGCGCTCGCCGGGACCAGCAGATCGCTCAGCTCGCATCTGACCAACTCGACCGGCGCGCCGCGCAGCGAGCCGGCCATTTCATATTCGGGATAGTTAACCGGCGTCGATGCCGCCAAGAACAGCGTCTGATCCCAGCCAATCACGACCGCCACCGGCATCTCCTGTCCGCGGCTTTTATACTTGCTGAAGTGTTTGCCCCAACCCTGGGTCATCGCCAACAAAACACCGATCGTGTTCTTGGCAGTGATCATGCCCCGATAGGTACCGCCGTTGAGTACGCCGCTATCGGGGTCGCGCGTGACGACCGTGGCCGATGTCATAATGTAGCGGCCGCCATCGAGCGGATTCCATTTCGGCACAGGCAGTTGAAACAGGTCGATGTCGGTCCCGGCAATGCGATTTTGTTTGACCGGACCTGTAGCGACGGTGATCGGCTTCACCGGGCGGGAGAAGCGATCTTTGAAGACCGCGACCATGTCGCGATAAGAGGTCGACTCAGACACGCCGATAAAGCGGCAGACCCGCTCACGCGTGCCGGTGCCGTTGGTGAACAAGCGCCGGCAGAAAGTATTTTTGTGATCGGTGATGTTCTCGAAAAGCAGCGCGGGACCCGACTGACTGGAAACCTCGCGGGTAATCGCGCCGATCTCTTCGTCCCAATCGACTTGCGCTCTAATGCGCTGGAGGTCGTTTCTTTCCTCGAGGTCGTCGATCCAAGCGCGTAGATCATCGAAGGCCATGCCGGACGCCCTTACTGCTCAAGAAAGTTGGAGTGCAGGAGTGTTGGAGTGATCGAGCGATGATTTCATCCTCAAGACTCCATTACTTTCACTGACCCAGTACTCCAATAGCCCATCCATTCGCCTCACCCCAAAAGCTTCCGCGCCATCGCCGCCGCGGGCGCCCGGATCCTGTAAATCTTGTCTTCGGATTGATTTTCCATCTGGTGAAATTGTTCGATCGTTAAGCCGTCCTTCGCGGGAATAACGCCATAGGACTTGAGCCATTTCGTGTCGATGTCCAGGCGCCGGGTACCGTGGCCCATAGCTCGTGCAAAAATTTCTTGGCCGTCGCGCCCAAGCAGCCAATTAACAAACACCTTCGTAGCGTTGGGATGAGGATGGTTCTTGAGAACGACCAAGTGACCGTAGCCGCCGCTGGCATAGAGCCCTTCTTTCGGCACGGGCAACGGAACTACCGGAAGTTTGGCCTTGATGAACGGGCCGAACTCCGTATAACCGATGCCGGAGGTCAACGCGATCCTGCCCTTCACCAGGTTCTCCGCCAGCAAACGAAGATCGCGTGTGATAAAGAGCTTTTGCGCGACCAGCCGCTTGAGATACTCTTCGCCCTTAACGTAATGCATGTACGACCACATGGAGGCACCCGACCCAGGTGTCCTGGGATCGCTGATGCCGATCCGGCCGTGCAACTTGGGACTGAGCAAGTCGTCGAAGGATTTGAACTCAGAGGGTTTGTACTCGTTGGGATTGCTCCACAGGCTCATTGTTTGATAGGCGCAGAAGTTGTAGATGAGGCGTTTGGCATTATCGATCCAGATATGTCCGCCCCACCACTGTTTGGAATCTCTTACTTCCGGCAGAACAAAGAACGGCTCCACCGGCTCAAGCACGTTTTCGGGCAGCATGGCGCTCACCACCGACTCGGTACCGCCGATGTGCAGATCAAAGTAATGCACACCGCTTTTCGCTTCGCTCACCATGCGCTGGACGATGGCGCCGCCGCGCGCCGGTACGAACTCGACACCGATGCCGTAGCGGCGAGTAAAGGCGATCTCCATTCCCTTGCGCAGTTCGGGACTCGGCGGGATCGAAGCAACGACCTTGCCTTCCCTTTTGGCGGCTTCGACGATCCTATCCCACTCGGCAGGCTGGGATTGAGCGAAGACAACACCGACGCTTAGCCAAAACACTAGCGATGACGCGATCAGCAAACTCTCCCGCATACCTACAGAGCTCCTGGCAGCCATGACCTAATCCAATCTACTGGAACATTTTTTCCGCCAGGATCATGGCGGGCTTGCGAAATTTGACCACCACCTCTTCCGAGCCGTTCTCGAGTTCGTCGAATCTTTCCGGCGTAAGAACATCCTTGGCGGAAGGATGGCCAAAATCCTTGGTCCACTTAGTGTCGACGTCAAGACGGCGGGTCGGTTGTCCGAGCGCTTTCGTGAACGCGGTCTGCCCGTCTCTCGACAGCAGCCAATTGACAAAGACTTTGGCGGCATTAGGATGAGGTGCATTCTTCAAGACCGCCAGGTTGCCGCTGCCGGTTCCCGCGTAGTAGCCCTCTTTGATATTCGAGATCGATTTGACCGGTAGGCCGGCTTTGATGAACGGCGAATAAGTGTAGTAAGACACGCCGATGGAAATCGCGGACTTGCCGCGCGCCACGGCCTCACCGAGCTGGCGCAGATTTCGCCCGACCGTCATTTCTTGAGCCGCAAGCTTTGCTAAAAACGGTTCTCCTTTGATTCTCAAGAGAAATGCCCAATTCGATTCGCCCGAACCCGGAGAGCGCGGATCCAAGATCACCATTTTTCCTTTCCATTTCGGGTCCAGCAGGCTCTCCCATGAATTGATCTCTTCGGCGTTGACCAACGTCGTGTTGTACCAGATCGTTTCCGTCATGTAGGCGGTGAAACTGTAAACGTAGCGTTTTGCGTTGTCCGCCCAGATGTGGTCACCCCACCATTGCTTTGGATCCCTGACTGCGGGGAGAATCATTGCGGGCATCACTGGATCGAGAAATTGATTGGCCAGCAGTCCGGTGATGATCGATGTCGTGCCGCCGACATGGAGATCGAAGGTGTGCACCCCGGCCCCTTGTTCTTTGACAATCTTGTTGATGTTGGCAGATCCGCGTGCGGCGCTGAGCTCCAGGTCGATGCCGGGATAGGCCTTTCTGAAACCAGTATCGAATTCCTTCCGCAGCTCGGCGCTGGTCGGAATCGAGACGACGACCTTCCCCTCCTTTTTTGCCTGCGCGACGATCTTTTCCCAGTCGGCGCTGCTTGGCATGTCCTCCGCGTGAACGGGGAGGACAAACAACCAGCTAAAAACCAGCAGAAACAGTTGCGTGACAAACATGATCGCCTCCAAAAGTGTCAACCGCTTCGGGCGCGCACCGATTCGCTCGATGGGGATCTCCATCTAAACCGTGGCTTAACACTCAGCTCGTTAACCCGTCATAGCGGCAACCCAAGCGCACGTGCGCTCTCGCCATCACAAGTTTGCGTATTCGAACTGCGGCATTTCCATCGGTACGCCGATTTTCTCGATTGCCGCTTCGAAGTCGCGGCGGATCTGCGGATCTTCATCCTCGTATTCGATCATCGTGCCGCCGTCACGAATGCTGGTGCGGACACCTTCCTTATTGATCGCGCGCCAACAACCGAGCAGATATTTTCCCGATTGCCCGCTATAGCGAAACGCGAGTTGGCGCGCCTTTTCACTGCCGGTGTTGAAATGCTGATGGAACCATCCGCTCGGCGGACTGAAGACACTGCCTTCACGCCAATCCACCTTAACGACCTGTTCGGCGTGGTCGGACTGATAAGGTCGGATGCCTGCCTCTGGCGGCCACATGAGCGTGTAGCCTTGTGAGCGCAGGATCAACAGAATCGCTCCGCCCTGATGAAAATGCGCTTTATGGTAGCGTCCAACCGGCCACTCGGCGATGTGACCCACCAGGGTGCTCCCGCCCATATCGAAAGAAGTGATCTTCACGCCGAACCCTTTGGCTTCCGAGGGATCGACCAGCGCGCCCCGCGCATCGGCGATGAAATTGGTTTCCCAATTGATGAACCCGCCGATCTCTTTGCGGTCATTGGTCGGAACAAAATAATCTTTCTCGGCATCGAACCGGTCGGCAAACTTGTAATCGCTGCCCATCACGAATGGGATGTTGTGTAGCAGGTCGATCATCAGCGGCGCGCTGGTCACCGCGAGACAGAAGGCCGGCTCCTTGCTGCCGTTGATCATGCGATGTCGGGTGTTGAGCGGCACCGCGAACAGACTGCCCTGTTGCCATTCGAAGTGCATTTTGCGCCGATCATCCCCAGGCGACCAGATCTCGGTCGCTCCGACTCCTTTGATGATGTAAATCAATTCCTCGTACAGATGATTTTCCGGATGGAGTGCGGCGCCGGGCGGGATTTCGCACACGTACATGCCGGTGAACCCTTCCATGCCCTTGAGATCGATGTAGGCGCCGATGCCACCGGTGCGCCGCCACGGCTCGCGCGGCAGCGTGGTCACGTCTTCGACACCGTAGCCCTGCTCCACCGGAATCCCCTCTTCCTTCAACCACTTCTCGTAGCTGGTCTCTCGCCTCGCCACCGTCATTGTCCTTTCGTTGTTTTGGACTGAAAATACTCGCCGCGCGCAACCGACTCGGCCAATCGGTCGTCTTCGTCATCCCAGAGTCCCAAAGGATAGCCGTACCAGGGAGTTTTGAGACTGAGGCTGGGCAGCTCTTCGTGCTGCCAGATTTTGAGCGCGTTCTCCATGTACGATTTCTTCGGCAACCCAATCGGTGGAAACGGCCCCTTGCGCGTGGCGTCGATCAGCAACCCGGAACAACCTACCGCGCCGGGGAAACTGCGCTCTTCGCGCCCGCGCATTAACGAGTGCGCCGAAGGATCGAGCAGCGGAACCCTCCCGGTAATGATCTCGGCGTCCTGATGCGGCTGCATGGCAAAGCTCATCGCCCACATCACCATGTCCGGATCTTTCGGATCGATGTCTTCGTCGACCGCGATGATCATCTTGCTCGTCGGGTCCATGCCGGCGGCCGCGTAAAGCGCCTGCTTCGGCTTGCTCGGATGGGTTTTTTGCATGCGGATGACCCACCAGTTCCAACCGCCGCCCATTTCCGGGCAACTGACTTCGAGGACTTCCGGAATCGCGCAAGCGTAGCGCAGGTGATTGTAGAGCATCATCTCCCTGCAAGTGCGGGACATGCCGTTGGACTCGCTCGGCGGCAGTCCGACCAGGATTGCCGCGAAGATCGCGTCGCGTCTCATGGTGATCGCTTTGACCTCGATCACCGCGCGCAACTCCCGTTCGACCATGAGATAACCGGGATAGTCGCTGAACGGCTCGCCGCGCTCCTTGCGATCGACGGAAATTTCGCCTTCGATGATAATTTCTGCATCAGCCGGCACCTCAAGCGGAATCGTCTTACAGGGAACCACGTCCACAGGACGCCCACGGATGCCGCCCGCGACCGCAAGCTCGTCGACGCCGTAAGGAAGATTGGCGGCGGACACAAAGTTGATATCCGGCAGCGCGCCCAGGACGACGGCGACCGGCAGCGGCTCCCGGCGCTCGACCGCGCCGCGATGATGATAAAGCATCGCATGATGCGTCGGCGCGATGCCGGCGATCAGCTTGTCTTCCCCCCTGAAATGAGCGCTGTACATGCCGACGTTGCGCACGCCGGTTTCGCGGTCCCGGGTGATGAAGGGACCTGTGGCGCGAATGCCGCCGCTGAAGCCCGGCTCTTCCACCGGCGCGGGCAAATTCATAATGCCGAATTTTTTTAGCGTCTCTCCCGCGTAAACGACTTCCTGTACCGGCGAACTGCCGACGGGGCGCGGCTCGAGCGGCTTGGCCAGCGCGTGACGCCATTTTTCGTAAATTTCTGACGGTTCGTCACAACCCAGGCCTAGAGTTGCGATGTCGCGCGAGGAGCCATACATGCCGGTGACCACACGAATGGCATGTTGCCGCCCGCGGTTGTCGATCACGTTTTCAAATAGAAATGCTTTCCTCTGATCGTCCTGAATTCCGCGGTACTGCAAGCGCATCAGCGGCATCAGCTCGGTGTCTTTGTTGATTGCGCGCTTCCAGCGATAGAGCTTGCCGCGTTTTTCGAGCTCTTCGATGTAGGCGCGAAAATCGGTGAAGTAAGTCTGCAGCACTAAATGACTCGCGACAGTTTTTCCAATTTAG
>DATBMR010000282.1:0-3916 GCA_036554745.1 Binatia bacterium | reverse complement strand
TGAGTGCGCTCCAACTCATCTTCGTGAAACTCCAAATGCACACGCTTGATGCTCTGCGGCTGATCAAACACAAGGCGCACTGTCTGTGGTCCCGGTTGCGCGGCTCGCCAACCCGTTTCGGTCCCGGTTAGCAATCCCGATTCGATGGGATGCGCCGCGTCCTCCGAGGTTACCTCGACCTGCGCCAAAGCGTCCACGTTCAACCAATGTTGATTCGAGGGCGATACGTCCTGAGCCTCCTGCGCGATAATTCGTTTGAGCATGGCTTACCTCCCTTACGATCGATCGCAGCTAGATTTAAGTGTGCACTTTGTTTCTCGAGTATTAAAGGGCATCGCGGTCACTCAATAGTGATTTTTTAGACCTGAGCCATAACGTGGTTTTTCGGCGCGACGCGGTCTCATATATCAAGCCATACTCAATTTCTGCATCAACGCGCAGGACGCGATGCCGAACGGCGGCAAGATTCTTGTGCAGAGTCGAACAACTTCGGGTGACGGACTGCGCCAACATTTTACCGGAGCCACGGCAGAACAGTATGTCTACATCAGCGTAGCCGATACCGGCGTTGGAATGGAGGCAGAAGAAGCCGTATCTTGGCGAAGAAATCCTGGCCATGATTAAACAGTCAATCAAGAGCTGATAACCAGGGGGAGCCTTGTATCGAGCGCCTTTCGGTGTTTGTATTTTCATGCGACGGAACTCTTTAACGCAGGCACCGCCTTGACCCAAAATGAAAGGAAAGGGAGATCATGCAAACGAGAGAGCTCGGGAAATTGTCTTATCTAGTGTTGGGATTCGGCCTTGGCATCATTGGCGGCCTGATATCTGCGCAGCTCGCGCGCAAGGAGACGCGCGATTTGCTTCGCGAGCGCAGCAGAAAAAGTCTCGATTATCTTAATCAACAAGCGGCAAAGCTTCGCGAAGCTGCCGACGAGCTTGCAAAAAGAGGCAAGGAGTTCATCGTGGCTGGCCGTGATTCGGTCAAAACCGATACGGAAGCCGAAAAGCAGGCTTATCAGGAGGAAAAGCGGGACATATTAGGCGGATAGAAAAACTGTGGCCCGTGCTTGATCGAATTAACAGATCATTTTGGGTGATCTTTGCGGTGCCTTCGAGCATGGGCATACCGAATAATGCTGCAACTTCCCCTGGTGTGAACAACCAGGCGTTTTTACTAAGCGAGTGATCCCGCGGACGCATCGCTGTGCATGAGCATCTCGCGATTTTCGTGACAATCTTTCTTTCCCTCTTTAGAGATCCGCTCCATCAACCCGCCGGCCCAATGACCTTCCTCGTTTAGATCCTGTCACCAACTACTTTGCTCCTTTGACGCCTCGCTTTTCCTGGCACCTCCGCAGCTTACCGGCCAAGGTCGGTATTGTTTTAACCAGGCAACCGCACGCTCGGTTTCCTCCGCCGCGGATGCGGAGAAGCTTTTCGCGAACTGTGGATAATGCATCTGCCGGGCATGCTGAGTGAATTGTCTCGCGTGCTCGACGAAAGACAGAAAAACTGATTGGCTTTCGCTCTTTAGACTTTCACATCGAGCCGCGAAAACGATCCACCGGCGCGCGGGGAATCAAGCTCCGGCATGGGCCACAAGAATGAGAAATTTAAGAACCTATATCATCGCAAGAACACGCAACTCCAAATCAAAAACTTGGCGCGTGATTTTTCTTGTTAGGAGAACGCGCTTGGCCGTCGGCTTGTTTGTTGCATCTTCCTAGGCACTACGTGTTCCTCACGACTGCTGAACTTGATAGCCTGTGTATGCGCCGGACCCGCCAGGATGACGTTGAGGTATATGGATTGAAATTGCTAATTCTTCGGAACCTAGTGCGTAAAAAGCACTCGGGTGCCATCGCCCTTCCGCAGCTCGAAGAACCGATTCGTGCCGAACTCTTCAGCAGCGAGCGGCTCGAGCAGCACGGCGAAAGTCTCGCTGTGGCTCAGCGCGTCACGACGACGCCGCGCAAAGGTCGTCCATTGTTGCCGCGCGTGCTCGACAACGGCCGAGTGCTTCTCGAATCGTATCGTGCAATTGCCCGGGCGATTCGGGAGGAGCGCGTCATTACCCCTGCGGCGGAATGGCTGGTCGACAATTATCACATCGTCGACGAACAGCTGCGCGAGATCCACGACGACCTGCCATCGGGTTATTACCGAGAACTGCCCAAGCTGGCGGAGGGTCACCTCCAGGGTTATCCGCGTGTCTACGGGCTGGCTTGGGCGTTCGTCGCTCATACCGACAGCAGGTTTGACCCGGAAATGCTGCGGCGCTTCGTGCGTGCCTACCAGCGTGTGCAGCCGTTGACGATCGGCGAGCTCTGGGCGGTCGCCATTACGTTGCGCGTGGTGCTCGTGGAGAATCTTCGCCGCCTGGCGGAGCGCATCGTGCATGACCGGGCCGCACGCCAAGAAGCCGACGCGCTGGCCGACCGCCTGCTGGACCTTGTCAACCGTTCAATCGGTCCTGCGGCGACGATCCTGCGGCAGTTCGAGGGCGCCCCGCTGGCGCCGGCTTTTGCCGTACAGCTCGTGCAGCGGCTTCGCGATCAGGACCCCGTGATCACGCCGGCTCTTCATTGGCTCGAGCGACAGCTGGAGGCCCAAGCCACGACGACGGATGAGATTGTCAGGCTCGAGCACCAGCAGCAGGCAGCCATGAACGTAACCGTGCGCAACGTGATCACGAGTATGCGCCTGATTTCCGCCTTCGACTGGGCGGAATTCTTCGAGAGCGTCAGTCTTGTCGATTCCATACTCTGGACCGACACCGGCTTTGCCGCGCCGGACTTCGTGACACGAGATCGTTACCGGGGTGCGATCGAAGAACTTTCGCGTGGCTCCGCGCACGATGAGAGTGAAGTTGCCCGACGGGCGGTTGCTCACGCGAAACGCTCCCGCGGCACAGCGCAAGAGGCCGCTGAGCCGGCCGCCGGCCGCCGCGCCGACCCCGGCTATTATCTTATCGCAAGCGGCCGTGTGGCCTTTGAGCAGGAGCTCGGTTTTCGCATGCCGATCAAGACGTGGCTTCGCCGCGCCTATCTCACGAACGCGACGTCTCGGTATCTTGCAACGATCGCGATCGTCAGCGGTTTCATTCTGACTTTGTTCCTGCTCTATTCCGGCGCCGCGGAAGTTGGGGTCGCGGGGCTGTTATTCACTAGCCTGGTCGCTCTCGTGCCGGCCTCGGATTTGGCGGTTGCATTAGTCAACCGCGAGGTCACGGAGTTGCTCGGGCCGCGGGTGCTGCCCAGGCTCGCGCTCCGTGATGGAGTGCCGGCGGATCTACGGACCCTGGTTGTCGTCCCAATGCTCCTGGTGGAACACGATCAGATTGCGGAGCAGATCGAGCGGCTGGAAGTGCATTATCTAGCCAATTCAGATGGCGATCTTCAATTCGCGCTCCTCTCCGACTGGACGGACGCTGCCGAGGAAAGCATGCCGGGAGACGATGAACTGCTGGCCGCGGCGGTCGCCGGTATCGCGCAATTGAACCGCCATCATGGACTCGCCGCAGATGGCAGCGAGCGATTTCTCCTTTTCCACCGGCGGCGCCTATGGAATGAGAGCGAGCGCAAGTGGATCGGCTGGGAGCGCAAACGTGGAAAACTTCATGAACTGAATCGGTTGCTGCGCGGCGCGCCAGACACCACCTTCGTGCCGGCGGCCGGTAATGCACCTATTGTGCCTTCTGATGTCCGCTACGTCATCACCCTGGATGCCGACACGCGGTTGCCAAGGGGGGCCGCTTGCCGATTGGTCGGCACGATGGCGCATCCGCTCAACCAACCTCGGTTCGACCCCCGTGTCGGCCGCGTAGTTGAGGGCTACGCCCTGCTTCAACCGCGCGTCACGCCAACCCTACCGACCGATCGCCAGGGTTCTCTTTTTCAGAGGATCTCCTCGG
>DATBMR010000194.1:0-11036 GCA_036554745.1 Binatia bacterium | reverse complement strand
TATCGAGGTTCGCCAATCAGATCACCGGGGCGAGGGCGTGGTTATTGGTGCAACACAAGGATCGGCAGAACCAGAGGCGGTCGAAATCGCCCGAGCACTCAGCGACGAAACCGGGGCAGGTCTGGTCATTGCCTACGGTTTTAGATCCAAGCGAATACCCGTCGCGCAGCCGTTGGTGCACATGTCCCCAGTGACGGTCAGCAGCACGGCGTCGCGTCGACCGGGCAGCGTCTATCCGCAATTTCGACAGCTGGTGCAACACGCGGTTGACGGCCCGGTAAAATTTTATGTCGGTGTTCGAACCGCGAGCCCGAAGAATCATCCAAGGCGCCTTGAAGTGGCGACCGCCGGGCTGACCTTCGAGCAGGTCATGGCGTTAAAGGCTGCTTTCATTCGCATTCGCGACCGCGCCGGCGAGAATAGTGCAATAGCGAAAGTCGAAATTGCGCTCAACCCCTTGGATGAGGTGTCCTGGAACGTAACCGGAGTCAAGAATCATGGCGTTTTGCTGCTGGCAAAAAGAGGCATGATTCTCCGACTGCCGAAAATGAGCGGCACAGCCGCGACCAGGCAAATTTACACTAAAGCTTTGACGGAGTGGGTTGTTCAAGCGCTCAGGATCGTCGTGCGCAATCCATCGCAGCTACCGGAGATGGAAATTCAACTGATGCGCTATGGCCGTATAGAGTCGATACCGTCAACAAAGAAAATTTCTGGGATCGTGATCGGTGCGCCGCATGGAAGCTTCGATAACCAAACTGCCGAGTTCGCCCAACAGCTCGGCTATCGAACTTCGATCGCCGTTGTTGCGGCGAAAGGGTTTTCCCCAACCGAGGCTGGCGGCTGGCGCATCAATGTCAATCGACCCACAGAAAAACTATATCCGCACAGCGGACCCGAGCAGGAACGGGCGACGGACCGGGCACGCGAAGTCTACCAATGTTTTCGAGATGCCGTGTTCAAAGCTGCGGCAGGGCCGCTCGATCTTTATATTGATGTCCATCAGAACGGTCAGGACGACAATATCGACGTGGCTACCGTCGGAATTTCGCCCGATGAGGCAGCACTGATCAAAACAGCTTACACGGAAATCCGCCAGCGCTTGTTGCGCGGGCGCGCTGACATGCTGGTCGTCAATATGGCGATCGAGCCGATCGATAAAGTCACTTTCCGCGCGCGTGTCGCTAAAGAACAGGGTATTCTCCGCCGGCCGAAGAAAAGTCTCCATTTCGAAATGCCGGCGCACCGGGTCTTCCATGATGCACCGATGCGTCAAGCTTACACGGAAATAATCGGTGAGTTGATTCACCGTATCGTGCCGATACTCCACTCTTCGAGTGCTTTTCCAGCCGCGCGGTTGGCCCCGACCTCTTCTGTGCCTTAGCAGTTGACGCGCTGGGTGCGCTGCGGAAGGCTTTCGAGAGACCTTTCACTGTTTACAAACCGCCCTATTTCGTACGACTCAGAGTGTTGACCGAAGGAGGCAGGCGGGTCTTTACCAGGGCTAATTGATCACAAGGACATGACGAGCCGGAGCCCAACCAAACCGAGAGCGAGAGCCAAGCTACGAATGATCCAATCGGCCCGGACGCGATGCGAAAGTCTCGCAGCCAGTTGGGCGCCAGCGACTGCGCCGACCGATAGAGCGAAGGCGCGTCGAACGCCATGCTGAAATAAGCCGGCCGCGATGTGCGTCAAGCTACCGGCGAAGGCGGTGATGGTCAAAACAAATAATGACGTGGCGGCGGCAGTGTGAACAGGAAATTTGAGCAGGTAGACCAAGGCTGGCATGTATAGGAAGCCACCGCCGATCCCCAAAAAACTCGACAGAAATCCAAACACGATGCTCGAACCTCCGCCGACGATCATGGTGCGGTAATCGAGAGTCAACGTGGCCTTTCGATCGCCGACCAACGGCCCCTGAGCTGACGCAGGCTTTCTCCCGCTGAGCACCAAAAAGATCGCCATGACGATTAACAACACACCAAAAATCAAGTTAAACCGCGAGCGGCTTATGGCTGTGGTCGCGAGCGCGCCGGCAATTGCTCCTGGGATCGTTGCAATCGCAAAGATAACTCCCCACTTGAACTGGACCTGTCCGGACCGTGCGTAAGCCAGTGTTGCCGAAACGGCGTTGAAGAAGACCACAACCAACGAAATGCTGGTAATCGTCTCCGGCGCTTCGCCGGGGTAGATTAAGAGCAACGCGGGAACAAGAACAAAGCCGCCGCCGGCGCCGATAAGAGCGCCGTAACCGCCGGCAAGGAATCCAAGCAAACTGAGGGATAAAAATTCGAGATACTGATCCATCGCAAGCTTCTACAATGGGTCTGTCACCTCTGCAAGTAATTCCAACCGCAGATTAGATTGAATGGCTCACTGGGCGATCGGTTTGCCCGCCGCGGCGACGATTCTCCACCGGTTGCTTGTGCGAACAACCTGCACACGCAAACGATTTCGTGTGCATGATGGTCACACTTTTTCAGAAGCCACTTTGAGTCTCATCGTTCTAGGCCGCTTAAGTACCAGGAAAATTTATCGATAGAGAAACTTTTGCGGTTGGGCACGCCAGTTGCTCTTAACGCGTCGAAAATACTCCGTATCTCAATTTTTACTTGAAATTTTGCTGACTATTGACTGACAGAAGCGCGTACGCCGCCGCACCCAAGCTTTCGCCAAAAAAAGCATCAATTTGTGACCAAAAAAAAGGGAGGTAAAAAGATGGGGTTCAAATCAAAGGGGGCTGCGTTGGGCAGCGCATTGATGTTGTTATTGATGGTCGCATCGACGGCGCGATCAGACAATGTCGATGACAAAATCAAGGCGCTCGAGGCGGAGCTAACACAGTTAAAGGAAGAGCAGATCGAGCTTAAGAAAGAGGCGACGGTGGCTGCCGCGGCGCTGCCGACGTTCAGTTATCGTCCGGGTAACGGCGTCCAGATCGAAGCAGCGGACAAGTCCTGGTCTTTCCGCCACTCGTTCGAGTCGCACTTCCGCATGTATTTTCTCGACGGCCGCGACCAGGTGGGCAGAAGCAACGGCGAGTTGGAAGGGCGGCGCTTCCGACCAGAATTTTATCTCTGCCTAAGCAACTGCCTCTGGATGATCGACTGGCGTCTCGACCTCGACGGTTTCGGCGGCCTCTCGGATCTGCAGCGCGGCATGATTTGGCTCGATACCGAACAGCTTAATCCGTGGCTTCCCTTGGTGGGGTTCGGCATGGACACCACCAACTCGGGTCCGGGGAGTCGCTCGCGCCAGGGCTCGGGTGCAGTCGGCGCGCAGGCCGAATATGATTTATTTACCGCGAACCAGGGCTTCAACACCGGCGCGGCGACTTACGGCGTGAGCTTCACCTGGGATGACCGCTCGCTTTCTGGCATCGGCATTCCGGGGCGGATCAGTCGTTTCCAATTGGGATCGGCCGCGTATGCCGAAGGTGATGCCGGCTCGCAGGTGAATACCGACAGAAAAGATTTCAACGCTTATCTGAGCGTCCAGCCGTTCTCCCAGCTCAAGAATAAGTGGCTCCGCGGCATGCTGTTCGAGTATGGTGCCTGGTTTTGTAATGTGGACGGGCGAGCGGTAACAAATGGTTGCTCGCGCTACCGAGTCCGGGATAATGCCCGCGGCAACGGCAGAACGACTCTATTTGACAGCGGCAGCAACTCGATCGGCGATGGTCTTCACATTCAGCAGGGTCCGGGTTTTGTTTGGTCGATCGGCCCATATACATTCCGCACCATGTACATCTGGCAGAGAAGTGAAGACGGCGGCGGCGCCGGCCCAGGCAGTATTATAAACGCCACGACCTCGCGCGGCCAAAAGAAAGGTCAGGTCTTCCTGTTCGGTCACGATCTGTTTGTGTGGAGCCCCAAGGGGTTCTTGACCGGCTCGGTTAACACCGCGGGGTCGGTGCTAGCGGGCTATCACTGGGAGCGCACGGATGTCTCGGTCGGTTGTAACGGCAACACCGGCATCCCTTGTGCCGGTGGCCACTTGCCACAGTTCCATCGCAATCGCATCATTCTGAATGAGTGGGATCTGTGGTATTTCATCCGGCCGCGGATGAGTGTCGGCATGAGCGTGCTGTGGTACGATGCGTCGAACCTGAATAATCAGCGCAACCAGGCGGCGCACAATCTGGATGTCTGCAGCACGAACGATATCAACAGCGGCGGTTGCCGTGTTGGCAAAGGCGGCGACTGGCTCGATGTATTCCTGAACTGGAGATATACGTTCTAGTTCGTTTGACTGCGGTGGGGAAGGGGTTCTACTACTTCCCCTTCCCCTCAAGCCTCGCCGCAGTCGTCAGGGCGCCGCAATCAGGAAGTGGCCAACGGCGACTCCTTACGCTGGCTGGTTCTCACGGTGCTCTTAATGCTCTGGAGCGGCTGTAGCCTCCAGCCGCTCCAGTAGCGATTTTGACATTCCCCAATAAATACCAGAAATTACCTTCTGAGATCAATGTATTTTTGTCGGGCACGTGCTGCCTGGCGAATCACGTTACCGCTCGCCCCTGCCCACGAGCCATGACGGGCAAAATCTGTAACTGTGCCTAGTGTGGTGTATCCGAAGTTCGTTGAATAATTTCTGTAGCGTTCGGTAAAAATCTCCCCTTCCCCAGCCGCTGCCATACGTTGCATTTGTTACGAACTTTGGTTTCAGGACACTACCGGGTTTATTTATCAATCAAGCTTCACAAGTCCAACTTTTCCGCAGCGTGCTGTAATACGACTAAAGTAGTAGTAGTACATAACGATCAGCTTGGGATTCTCCCATTGAGGATGCAGCCTATTTAATGAATCATATTCAATACCTTTAGTTAGCATCTATAAGCAGGACTCACTTGCCGTCGGAGCAGGGCAGAAAAATTCTCAATTTTGCGGCATTTATCAGTTGACGACCTACGACTTTAAGAGTATGTCAATCAGTCAACACGGACATTTGGCATCCGAGGGTTACTGATGGCTCGCGTACTTGTGATTGAAAAGGAAGGTCGCACCCGAGCGCTACTACAATGTCAGCTCGCCGGCGATGTCAAGGTGAAGTCGGTTGAGCGCATTGAAGCGGCGCTCGAAAAACTGGCGAATCATAAATTTGACCTGATCATTTGGAATGCCGCAACAGTTCCAAAAGCAGCGGCAGAAATCAATGCAAAAATATTACGTCTGACAGAGCAAGCTCCTGATACGAGAACCATCGTGCTCATAGGCGAAGGAGACACCGCTGGTCAGTCATTTTTCTGCCGCGATCTTTGCGTCAAGGAGCAACCCATCGCAGACGAAGAGTTGGTGTCATTGGTGGAGAACCACCTTCCTTTCGAGCTGGGGGAAGAAGTGTCGCAGCCGCACGCGAGCGAAATCAGCTTGCCGATCGAGTTCGAAGGGATCATCGCGGTTAGTTTGCCGATGCGTGCGGTGATTCGACGTATCGTCGACGCAGCCACGGTGGATATTCCGGTGTTGATCACCGGTGAGACCGGCACCGGCAAAGATCTCATTGCGGCGGCGATTCATAAGCGGAGCGGGCGCGCAAGCAGGCCGTATATTGCGGTCAACACAGGTGCCATGGCGCCGGAACTGATTGCCAGCGAGATTTTTGGTCATGAGCGAGGCGCGTTTACCGGCGCTCAAGATGCACGCGCGGGAATTTTCGAGCAGGCGGATGGCGGCACGGTCTTTTTGGATGAAATCGCAACGATGGATGAGAAGACCCAAATCAGCTTGCTGCGGGTCCTGGAAGAAAAAACGTTTCGCCGCGTAGGCGGCGTCCGCAATATCGCGACGGACGTGAGGATCATTGCCGCAACCAACGAAAACCTGGAAAAAAAAGTCGCTGAAAAACGTTTCCGCGAGGATTTGTTCTATCGCCTGAACGTTTTTCATATCACCGTCCCGCCGCTGCGCGAGCGACGCGCCGCCATCAGCGTTCTAACCGATCATTTCCTCTCGCGTTTTGCTGCCGTGTATCACAAGAACGTTGATCGCGTTTCTCCTGAAACTTATCGGCTGCTCAGAAAATACCCGTGGCCGGGAAACGTGCGGGAGTTGAAGAATGTCATCCAGACCGCGATCTTGATGGTTGAAGGCAGAGAGCTCACGCCCGATTTCATTCCCCAACGCATACGTGACGTCATCAACAACAGCGATCACGGCAAAGATTTCGCGTGTTCGTTTCGTATCGGTACCACGCTCGATTCCGTGGAGAAGGAACTGATCCAGAAAACCCTACTACGCTTCCGCGGCAACAAGAAGCTGGCTGCCCACGTTCTCGGGATCAGCCGGCGGGCGCTCTATAATAAGTTAAAGAGACACAGCCTGGGTTGAGGGGCAAAGGGGCCGGCGCTTTCCTGATCAATGGCATCCTGCGGGACCGGTCGGGCGGTGCCCTCCTTAGTTTGCCTCAGCAGCGCCATCAGAGCCCTGCCAGTCGCTCGCAAGGTATGCGTCGCGCTTTCTCGGTGTACGTCACCGCTCCGCTACCTCCTGTTGGCGGCATCCTGCTTCGCGATTCACCTTTTAAAAAATCCCAAAATATCCCCTTGCGTTGCGCCGAAAATAAGGGCATGGTCCCCCCACGCCAGACGGAAACGCTATACACGGTCGGTATCGCTATGACGACATCTTCCAAAGATGGCGTGGAACTCAAGCAGAGCCCCTCCGATAGTTCGAACGTTCCACTTCCCATTGAATTTGAAGGGATCATTGCGATCAGCCTACCCATGCGTGCGGTTATTCGACGCATTGTCGAGGCGGCTGCGGTAGACATCCCGGTTCTAATTACCGGCGAGACGGGTACGGGGAAAGACCTGGTCGCCGCCGCCATTCACAAGAAAAGTCGCCGCAAAGACAAGCCTTACATCGCGCTCAATACGGGTGCGATGGCGCGCGAGTTGATCGCGAGCGAGCTATTCGGTCACGAGCGCGGCGCTTACACCGGTGCCCAGGAGTTTCGCCCGGGAATCTTTGAGCAAGCTGATGGCGGCACAGTATTTCTTGACGAAATCGCCACCATGGATGAAAAGACCCAAGTCAGCCTACTCCGGGTGTTGGAGGAGAAGTCGTTTCGCCGCGTTGGGGGAGTTAAACACATCGGTATCGATGTTCGCATCATCGCTGCAACCAACGAAGATTTAGAAAAGAGCGTCAATGCAAAACGATTTCGCGAGGATCTTTTCTATCGTCTCAATGTATTTCACATCCGAGTGCCGCCGTTGCGCGAGCGGCCGCCTGGCGCCATCACCGTCTTAACGGATCATTTTCTCTCTCAGTTTGCCGCCGTTTACGGCAAAGAAATCGAACGAGTTTCGCCGGAAACGTATCGCCTGCTGCGGCGCTATCCATGGCCGGGCAATGTGCGCGAACTCAAAAACGTCATTCAAACAGCGCTACTGATGCTCGACGGCAAAGAGCTCAAGCCAGAGTTTATCCCGGAGCGGATCCGAGAAGCAGTCGCCAAGGCAGAAGGCGACGACTTGCCGGCTTGTTCTTTCCGGGTTGGAACATCACTGGACGCCGTTGAAACGGAGCTGATCCGCCTTACCCTAAGCCATGTCGGGGGCAATAAGAAGCAAGCAGCACGTATCCTCGGTATTAGTCGGCGCGCACTCTACAATAAACTGAAAAAACACGACTTGGTCTAGTGTATACTTTATGCGCATCCATTTTTTGGTGTCGATTTTTTAAGTTACGAGAATGTTTCAGGTTTTGAGCTTTCGTTTTTCGCAGCCGAAAAGTCGTGGGAAAATTGATTACACATCGAACTGAACCAATCGCCATTGTGTAAAAAACCGGCCCCTCCGTTCTAGCCAGCCCTCAAAAACCCCTCCGTCTTTCCTCTAAGTCTTTGGAACTGCTCCAAATGTCATAGATGGTTTGGATCTTGCTCATGCCCTCCTCGGGAGGAGAGCAAGGCATGCTGGACAGACGAGCGGTACAGGAACGGCCAATTCCGCTGAGTTCGTATTTCGAGCCGGACATACTCACCTCGCATCAGTACTTCAAAGTTTTTCGAGAAAAATCCCATTTAGGGCCGGAAGAGAAACTCATGTTCGCCGTTTTGACGGATGCCATCGAGTGTTTTCAGAAGTATCTCGGCGCCAACGGCCGGCGGCGGCGCAATCTTTTCGCCGAAGCTGACGCCTGGATCTGCAGCCGCGATAGCTCGTCGCCGTATTCCTTCGAACAAATCTGCGAGGTCCTCAACATCAATCCAAACTATTTGCGGCTGGGGTTGATGCAGTGGCGGGTTAATCACGAGTCTCAGAAAAATCCCCGCAAACGCATTCGTGAACCGCTGCGCTATCAGTACCGGGTAAAACACAACCGTGTCACCATCTGATCGGAAGATTAGTGTCACTTTGTTCTGTAAACGGTCTAACACCGCCCTGGGTAAACTAAAAACTGGAGCGCACGCAAAAGAGATCGAGTTTGCCCTGAGCTGAGGTCCAGTTCCTAAGAATCGGACTTCGGATATTGCTGCCGTGCTGCAGTCAAGCGGCCTCGTTGGCCAGGAATGGCTCGACGAGGAGTGTACGAATAGCCGTAGGTAGGCTGACAACTCGCGACGCAGCACAGCACGCGTGTTACGCAATGTTCCGGCGCTAAACGGGTAGGTAGCGATGTCGTCGGAAAACAACGCGCATACCAAAGGCGGCAAAATCATGCTGGTTGGCAGCGACAACAACCATATCCTCGAAAAGCGGCTACAAGCGGCGGGATGCCAGGTGGTGAAAGTGAATGATGATGAGGCGGCGCTCGATCATGCGCGTCATGAACTCTTTGATAAGACTGTGGTGGTATCGCGGGGTTCTTTGATCAACGTCGCCGAGACGATCTTCA
The DNA here is from genome assembly GCA_036554745.1 of Binatia bacterium. GTDB lineage: Bacteria > Desulfobacterota > Binatia > UBA9968 > UBA9968 > DP-20. Next base: position 2,193 of record DATBMR010000194.1, on the reverse strand, counting down.
ACCTGCGCGATCTCAACCGTTCGATGGAAATCATCGTCCTCGTGGATCGGTTGGGCAAGCAAACCAACCGCTTTCTCCGACAACTGCTCGAACATCCGATTGAAGGCACGCAAATCATGACGCGCCGGCAGCTGCAAAAGCGTTTGCACGGCGCGGCTCCACCCGGCGGATCCGTATAGAGCCGTGGCTTTGGCCGCGAGCGTGGAAAACTATGACGATACGAACATCGATCAAGTTTTTTCGCTACTGGAGACTGCAAGCGGGTTTCGCGGCCATTCTGAGCGTGAGTTTTCTATCGGGGTTGGCTACCGCTTTTACGCCTGATTTTCCCGAGTCTAGCCTAATTCGCGGTAGAACCGCGGCCGGTTATCCGTACTTGAACGGCGGTATCAATTTCGATGAACAGCGCTTCATCGAGCATGCCGCCCAGAGCTACAACCTCAAACTCATTTTTGCACGCCGTGCCGGTACCCTGACGACTCCGGCGTTTGTGATTATCGGCGCCAACGACGGCCGCCATGCCGAGAAAATTGTGCTTGGCGCACCTTGGTTTTACATTCAACTACCGCCTGGCGGTTACACGATATTGGCGCGTTTTAAACGCCAAGTGGTGCTGCTCAGGGACGTGAACGTCGGCCACGGACGGCGCAACACATATGTTTTGCGCGGCGATTAGGCGCGATTTCCGAGTACGAGGTACGGGCATGCTGAGTTAGTTGAGATCTAAACAACCGCAGAAGGAGGTCTCGATGCAGAGGATAATTTCGTTAGGCCAGACAATTTCAACCGTGCTGCTTGCAGCGCTGCTGTTCGTACCGCTCACCCAGGCGCACGCCGAGCAAATTCACATGGCCTATATCTCGGACTCGCCGGGGTCTTCCGCTCCTTATTGGATCGCCAAGGAAGCGGGTTTCTACAAAAAACATGGACTCGACGTGGAGCTGATTTTCATCAACGGCAGCACTCGAGGCATCCAAAGTTTAGTCGCCGGAGATCTGAACTTTACCGGCGCCGTTGGCACTTCGGCGATCAACGGCAAACTCGCCGGCGGCGATGTTGTTATCATCGATAGCCTCGTCAATACGCTGCCCTACTACATCATCGGCAGACCGAACATTAAATCGCCGGAGGACCTCAAGGGTCGAACTCTGGCCACCCACATACCCGGCACATCCGCGGACTTCGCTGTCCGGTTGGCCCTACGCAAATTCGGCATTGAGTACAAAGATATCAAAGCGGTCATGGTCGGCGGTTCGCCCGCACGCGTCGCGGCGGTGATCAACGGACAAACCGATTTTACGATGGTGACCGAGCCGGGAAAAATCCAAGGCGAAAGCGCCGGCATGAAACTGATTATCGACATGGCAAAGCTTCAGATTCCGTTTCAATTTAGCTGCACGGTCACGTCCGGAAAGATGATCCGCGAGCGTCCCGAAACGGTTGACAAGGTAGTCAAAGCGATGGCGAGCGCGGTGCATTTCTTCAAAACCAACAAACAAGAATCGATTCGAATCATGGCGAAATATACCCGCGGGGCGAAACCGCACGTGCTCGAAGGTTCCTGGGTGGCATACGCGGAACTTCTCGAAGAGGACCTCTATCCCACTATCGAGGGATTGAGAGACACCCTGGCTGTGCAAGCGACTTGGGATGCCAAAGCCGCGAAAGCCAGAGCGGAGGACTTCGTCGATCTCCGCTTTGTCGAGAACCTGAAGAAGAGCGGATTTCTCGCCAAGCTGTATGGCTCAGACGCGATAAGCAAGAAATAGCAAAGGGGATAAGAAAGCTCCGGTTTCTGAGCACAGAGCCGGGAAAAGTTTCCTAGAAGAAAGTTGGTGGCAGAGGGGCATCCAGAATGGATGCGCAAGAATCTGAAATCTGGCAGCAGCGACAGGAGACGAAGGTTATGAAAAAACACGTTCCGTTCATTCTCGTGATTGGCTTAGCGCTGTTCTGCACGGCTCTGCTAAGACCCGTAGCCGCGGAGGATTTTTATAAAGGCAAAACTTTACGCTTCATTGTCGGTTACGCGCCCGGAGGCGGCTATGACACCTACACTCGCGCCGTGGCGCGCTACATCGGCCGGTATATCCCCGGCAATCCCTCGATCGTCGTGGAAAACATGGAGGGGGCCGGAAGCCTGTTGGCGGCAAACTACATGTTCAACAAAGCTGAGCCGGACGGCCTAACAGT